>CAVZMC010000048.1:0-22861 GCA_963776125.1 uncultured Acidobacteriaceae bacterium
CTGATCGCTGCGCCAAATCCATGCCTTACGGCGGCTGGTGGGCAGTTCCGCCGCTGGCCGGCGACGGCTGGATGATCATCGGCGACTCTGCCGGCTTGCTGAACTCGCAACGGCTCAAGGGAATTCATCTCGCCATCAAGAGCGGGATGCTCGCCGCTGAAACCGCCTTCGAAGCTCTGAAAGAAAAATGACTCATCCGCCGCGATGCTTGGCCAATTTCAGAAAAAAGTCGAATCGAGCTGGATCAAAGATGAACTCTGGAAAGTTCGCAACTTCCATCAGGGCTTCGAGCACGGATTCTGGCCGGGTATGTTCCATACCGCCCTGCAACAGATTACAGGCGGCTACGGGGTGCGCAATCGCTATCCCTCAACTCTGGGCTATCAGCGCATGAAGAAGCTCGCCGAACTGCCCGCCAGCGGGGGTGCCGAAGCGCATTTGCTCGGTCCCGCCAAAGGCGACGGCAAGCTGACCTTCGACAAACTCACCGACCTCTACCACTCCGGCACCAGGCACGAAGAAGATCAGCCCGCGCATCTCATTCTCCAGAACACCGACGTTTGCAACGAACGTTGCATCCAGGAATTCGGCAGCCCTTGCCAAAATTTCTGCCCGGCTAACGTTTACGAACTGGTGGACGATATTACCCAGCCCGAGGGCAAGCGCATCAGCCTGAACCCTTCGAACTGCGTCCACTGCAAGGCCTGCGACATCGCCGACCCATATCAGATCATCACCTGGGTTCCGCCCGAAGGCGGGGGCGGCCCGAACTACGATGGCATGTGAACGAAACCGGATGCGGCGGGCGCTACTGTCGCCCACTTCCCAAAAGAATCAGGCCGCTCCCGCACGCGCCGCGGGGAGTGTATCGACTTGCGGCTGGGGTCGTTTGGGGCCGCGCTTGCGCACCAGCAAGAGACGGACACGCTCCAGCAATTCGGCGGGTGCATACGTGCCCTTGGAAAGAAAAACGTCGGCCCGCGTATTGCCGTCGTAAATCTTCACCTTGCCCGACAATAGAATGGTGGGAGTTTGCGGAGAGATCTCTTTGACCCTGTCGATCAGCGTGGCTCCATCGAGGCCGGGCATGACGAGATCGGTGAGGACAAGATCGACTCCGCCCTTCATGAAGTGATCGAGGGCTTGCTGGCCGCTGGAGCATGCGACCACGCGATAGCCACGGGTCTCAAGCATGATTTTGCGGATGGAGAGAGTTTGTTCGTTTTCGTCGACGCAAAGAATGGTTCGTTTGGGTTTCATTCTGTTTCCGAAAAAGCGGACAGCCAACCGCACCGCCGTCTGGGGGAATCCGAAAACGTTCTCAAGAACGGAGAGTTGAGAGCGAACTGCATCCTAACGGCGCGAGTGGAGAATGTAAAGTACCGCGGACGCCAATGGGGAATTGGCGCTATTGAAAAAATTCGGTGCTTGTGCTTGCCAGCATCTTTTCTGTTTCCTCCCGCAAGTGCGGCCTCACAGGAAAACTTCACCGCGCAAGACCTCGACGGCGTTTCCACCCACGCGAACGTTTACTACTCGGTCATCGCGCTTGGAAGCCCGCACAAAAATGTGGCTGGTGCGCCCCATCTCGACTCCTTGCTCAATCAACACGCGCTCTTCGGCCGCAACCACGCCATGCGCCACCATCCAGGCCGCGGCGCATCCGGCGGCGGAGCCGGTGGCTGGATCCTCTGCGTTGTAGAACATCATGCGCGCGTGCAGGCGCGCGGCCGGATCGGTCGTTTCGCGCGTCACGAAGTAGAAAAACTTGCCCCCGGACCGTCCCAGGTATTCGGCGGAGCTGGCGAGGTTCACCTGCAAGCGGCGCATGACATCCAACCCGCGCACCGGAACGATAGTGAAGGGCATGCCGGTAGAAATTGTCTCGATGGGAAGGGAGGGATCGACGTCGCCGTCCCGCAGCCCCGCGGCGCGCACCACCGCTTCGCGATCATGCCGCGGACCGAACTTGGGGTCCGGCTGCGTCATCTCACCGAACGCCGGCTGTCCCGGCGCGTCCTCAAAGCGAATCGGCACTTTGCCGACATTTAGCTCGAGCGCGATCTCTGGTACTTCAGAAGAGCCACGCAGAGCGAACGCCGTCCCCAGCGTAGGATGCCCGGCGAAAGGCAATTCCTCTTGCACCGTGAAAATGCGCACCCGCACTCCGCGCTCGCGTTCGACTGCCTTCTCGCGAGGCAGGACGAAGGTGGTTTCCGAGAGGTTCATCTCCCGGGCGATGGCCTGCATTTCCTCGTCCGCCAGGCCGCGGCCGTCCAGGAAAACGGCCAGAGGATTGCCCGCGAAGCGTTGGGACGAAAAGACGTCGAACTGCAAGAATGAAAGCCGCCGTTGTTCTGCTACCATAATCGGTCTATTGTATCGCTGATATTATTGTGAGCATTTGCGCCACTGAGCATCTCAATCTTGCTCCGTGTTCTGTGCGGCGCCTAAGAAGATGGACCGCCAGCCGCGGCTGACTCATCCAAGTTGACGGCACATCAGCGTTGAGTTGCACAATCCGTCGACCTGCAAGGCGACCGCGTGAGATTTATGCAAGCTGCATGGCGAAACCAATGGTTCGGGAGGAAGAACTTGAAAGCAAAGGTTGGGGCTTGGACGGGTGGGGTGGCGATGTTTGCGTTCTTGATGTTGTCTCCGCTGCGGGCACAAAACCCGGATTTCCACGACGCCCCAGCCTCTGCTAAGGAATTGAAGAATCCATTCGCGGGACAGAGGGCCGCGGCCGAGGCTGGACAAAGCGCGTACGCCCAGAATTGTGGGGCGTGCCACGGTAAGAATGGCATGGGGACGGGCAACATTCCGGCACTTACGAAGAAATCAGCGCAGTCCGCCACCGACGGAGAGCTTTTTTGGTTCATCTCTAAAGGCGACATCAGCAACGGCATGCCCGCGTGGGACAAGATGCCGGAAGAGAAACGCTGGCAGATTGTCACTTATGTGAAGTCGCTGCGCAGCGTCCGCGGCGTGCCCGCGGCCAGCGCTCCAGCCATGCCGGCCGCGACCCTAGACGCGCCGCTGCCCCCGGTTCCTTTCACCGACTACCGCTTCGAGAGACCGGGGAAGGTTCGCAAGATCACGGTTCAGGACTTGCCCGCACCCTTTGCGACGCCCTCTTCTCCCAACGCGCCGCAAGTGGTCGCGCGCCCGGCAGACGCCTGGCCGCAAGCTCCCGCTGGCTTCAAAGTGGAGCAGTACACGACCGGCCTGAACAATCCCCGCCTCATCCGCACCGCGCCCAACGGCGATTTTTTCGTGGCGGAGAGCGACCCAGGCGATATTCGCGTGTTCCGTGGAATCTCCCAAGAAGGCCATCCCGAGCAGACACAGGTCTTCGTCAGCGGCCTGAATCAGCCGTATGGCATCGCTTTCTATCCGCCCGGACCGAATCCGCAGTGGGTCTACATCGGCAATACGGACGCGGTGGTGCGCTTTCCTTATCAGAACGGCGATCTGAAGGCGCGGGGCCCAGCGGAGCACATCGCAAACCTGCCCTACGGCGGCGGCCACTGGACGCGCGACATCCGCTTCTCTCCGGATGGCAAGAAGATGTTTGTTGGGGTGGGCTCGGCTTCCAATGTCGATGACCCGGACGATCATCCCCAGGAGAGAAATCGCGCCGACATCCTGGAGTTCAACCCGGACGGTTCGGGCATGAGGATTTACGCCTACGGAATTCGTAACCCCGGCGGCGGACTTGGGATCAATCCTAAGACTGGCGAGTTGTGGTGCTCGGTCAACGAACGCGACGCCTTGGGCGACAACCTGGTCCCCGACTACATTACCCATGTCGAGGACGGCGGTTTCTACGGCTGGCCGTGGTGGTACATCGGCGGCCATCAAGACCCGCGGCATGAAGGCAAGCGTCCCGAACTGAAAAACAAGGCGATCGTTCCGGATGTGCTGCTGCAGCCGCACAACGCATCGCTCGGATTCACTTTCTACGAAGGCAAACAGTTTCCCGCCGAGTATCAAGGCGACATTTTCGCCTCCGAGCACGGGTCGTGGAATAAGTCGGTGCGTGTGGGCTATGAGGTCATCCGCGTCCCGCTGCACCAAACCGGCCACGCCAGCGGCGAGTATGAAGACTTCATCACCGGCTTCGTGGTCGATAACGGCCATGTCTGGGGCCGGCCGGTGGGCGTCACCGTCGCTCAGGATGGTTCGCTGCTCGTGACCGACGATGGCTCGAACTCAATTTGGCGGGTGGTCTACACCAAGAAATAAACGCCCCAAATTCGGAAGCGCAAAGGGCCCGGTGGTCCTCCCGGTCTTCAAAACCGGCGGTCGTTGTCGTTAGGCGGCGACGGTGGGTTCGACCCCCACTCGCTTCCGCCAGTTTGGCTCAATTAGTTGATGACCTCAAGACTGCAATTGTTTGCACACCCTCACGATGTGCTGGCCCAAATTCAAGCGTCGTACTATCATGTGTTCCGCGCTTTCCCCCCACGCGCGGCAGTCACGAGAGAACTCCCCCTAAACGTGCTGCGACCCAGGTTGGCCGATCAACGTTTATTCCTTGACCGGACTCACCAGAACGGGAGTTCACGAACATGAAACTCAATCGACTTGCTTGGTCCTTAGGGCTGGTGTTTGCCGCAAGCACCGGCTTCGCGCAGATGTACACCCTCACCGATCTCGGCACGCTGGGCGGGTCGTGGAGCCAAGCCGCTGCTATCAACGCTTGGGGCCAAGTGGCCGGCTCCTCGGGGATCAGCGGCGATACCGCCGGACACGCCTTTCGTACGGCTCGCAACCGTCCCATCAATCCCCTCACCGACGATCTCGGCACACTCATTGGCACCAACAGCGCTGCCACGGCCATTAACGCCTGGGGCCAGGTGGTCGGCTCGTCTTACAGCCTGGCAGACCCGCACGCTCCCCGCGCTTTCCGCACCGCGCCCAACCGTCCCATCAACCCGGCGACCGACGATCTCGGCACACTCGGCAGCAACTTCGCATTGGCTGCGGGCATCAACATTTTTGGCCAGGCAGTCGGCACCTCTGCTCTCGGAGGCATCGCCTACATTCACGCCTTCCGCACCGCGCATAACCGTGCCATCAATCCGGCCACCGACGACCTCGGCACGCTCGGCAATCCGGACAGCCACGCCACCGGCATCAATTTCTTTGGCCAGGTGGTGGGCTACTCCATAAACAGCAGCGGCGCACACTATCACGCCTTTCGTGCGGCGCCCAACCGGCCCATCAACCCAGCCACCGATGATCTTGGCACGCTGGGAGGAACGGACAGCTCAGCCGCTGCGATTAACGATTTCGGCCAAGTGGCCGGCTGGTCCACCAATAGTGGCGGCTACACCCATGCCTTCCGCACGGCGGCCAACAGCGTCATCAATCCCGCCACGGATGACCTTGGAATCCTGGGCGGTTCGCTGAGCCAGGCTGCGGGTCTCGACGATTACGGCCAGGTCGTCGGATTCGCCTCTACGAACGGCGACAACGCTCAGCACGCTTTCTTGTACAGCGGCACGGTCATGCGCGACCTCAACGATTTGATCGCATCTGATTCGGAGTGCGAACTCACCGGCGCGGTCGGCATGAACGATGATGGCGAGATCTCCGCCAACGGCACTTGCGGCGGTCAGCAACATGCCGTCTTGCTGACACCGATCTACAAGGCCCTAATATCGCCTCCTATTGCGGGCGGCACGGTTAGGTTCAAGCTACTCCGGAACAACCTGCGTACCTGCGCGTTACCGCCCGCCACCATCGCGGTAAGCAGAGCGACGCTTAGCGGGTTCGTTCCAGTTGACTCCGCTGGGGACACGGTGGCTCAGGCTTCTTGCCAGTACGTTTCCGATCTGTCGGCTTCTGGCTTAGGACGTGGCATTTACCGTGTGGACATCAGCATCGCTGGAATCATGGTGGGGCATGCGGTGTTCACCCTGCGGTAGGGGGCAGAAACTAGCCGCCTAGGGCATCCGCACCACTCGCTTTCAGCAGTTTTCAGTGACTTAGCGGGGTCACCTGGCGTTTCGGTGCCGCAATCTGACTGCCCACGGCAACCATGACCGAGCGCCGTCCCGGGAAGGAATCCGCACTCCCCCGCTACCCGAAACGGGAGACTTCCCAAAACGACACAGCCAGCAGGAAAATTCCGTGGCAGCCCGCTGAATATTCTTGACCGCAGTGTGCAAACCTGTCAGATCAGAGTCTGAGAGGTGACCATCATGCGTTGCCAAATGGTTCCCGATCTCGCCCATCCTGTCGAGTGCAATCGCTGCAGCCCATTCTGTCCGTGGTTCATCTTATGCTCCACCGACCGTAAGGCTACCCCAGACGAAATCAGCCTGGCCGATCTTCTCTATGAGTCGCGCACCCGGCCCCGGCTCCAGCGGGCTTGGTAGTGTAGTGAATCGCATTGTGACCCGCATCCCTATCGAGAAATCGCCACTACGCTCGCCCCCGGCTAGGGATGCGACGCGGGTTGCGTCGCGTCGGGTGCCGAAGTTGTTCCGCCCGCCGGCGTTCCAATCTGTGTCCCAATCACATCGCCGGAAACGATCATCTCCACCCGGCGATTCAGCTTCCGGCCGGCTGCGGTGGTGTTGGGCGCGATGGGATCCGACTTGCCCATGCCGCGCGAGATGACGCTGTCATTCGACACTCCGTTGGTCACCAGATAGTCCCTTACGCCGTCGGCGCGCTTTTGCGAAAGAGCCTGATTGAAGGCGTCGCTGCCGATGCTGTCGGTGTAGCCTTCGATCTCGAACTTCAGTTCGGGATATGCCATGACAATCCCTGAAATTCGCGCCAGGCGTTCACGGGCTGCGGGTTTTAGCGTGAACTGTCCGAAATCAAACAGCACATCCGGCATGTTGACGACCAGGCCGCGGTCGGTGTCTTTGGTTTCGAGCACGCTGTTCAGTTGCTTGAGCAGGCGGGCGCGCATTTCTTCCTTCTGGCGGATGGCTTCTTCCGCGGCCAAGCGCTGCTTCTCGGCCTCAGCCTGCGCTTGTTGTTGCGCGGCGAGAGCGGCCGTCTGCGCCGCCTCGGCTGCGGCTTGCGTGCGCTCAGCCTCCGCCTTAGCTTTTTCCGCGGCCGCGCGATCCGCTTCCGCCTGGGCTCGCTTGCTCGCGTCTTCCGCCGCCTGGGCGGCAGAGGCTTTTGCGTCCGCTTCGGCCTTGGCTTGCGCGTCCGCAGCGGCTTTGGCGTCGGCCTCAGCTTTTTCCTGCGCTTGCTGCATGGCTAGCTTTTCTGCGGCGATTCGCTCCTTTTCTTTCCGCTGCAGAGTCAGAATGCGGGCATCTTCGGCGGCTTGGGTGGCTCCGCGAGCCGCCGTCCCAATGGGGGTTCGGCCCTGCTTGCGGTGCAGATAGTCTTCCGCGCGAGTCAGAAAATCCTGAGCCTTAGCCAGGCTGTCAGCGGCGTACTGCTCAGCCCCGGCGGCCTTCGCGATGGCAACCGCGTTGCGCGCTTCCATCAGATCGAGTGGCGTGTTGGGATTGCCCGTCGCCGAAGGCAGCTGTGGGGCTGACACATCAATCGTGTATTCCCCACCCTCCACCATGTCGAATTTCGCGTCGATCGGCACCTCGAATCCCTTGGTCTCCTGGCGAATGATGTTCTCCACCACCACCTGGTCGCTGGGACGGGTCACGGCAAAATAGGGCTCAGCGGTGACAATCAGACCGAAGGCCTGCAAGTCGGTTGTGACCTCAAGGCTGAACCTCCCCTCTGTGTTCGGAACAATCTCCCCCAGATTCACCGCCCGTCCTTCGGGGGTAATTGCCCATAGCACGTAGGTCAGGTATTGGCCCCCGAAATCGCTGGCCGGCTGCAGGTGGGAAAAGTCCGCATTGACTTGCAGGCGCCCGGCCTTGCCGTCCACCTTCGCCTTGCCCGTCACCCCGGGCATAAGGCTGGTTCCCTTCATGTCCACGATGGTCGACCCGCCGCGATGGCGATAATTCACCGCCTTGGTGGTGCGCGAAATCACTTTGACGCGGAACACCGGAGTTTGGTCCATCGGCTCGACCGGAGTGGTTTGGTCCTGCGCGACCGCGAAGGCGGTCAGTAGCAAAACGCAGATTGCGAATAAGAACTTTTTCATGGGTCAATCCTCACGGCTTGGTTTAGGGGAGCGACGCTCAAAACTCTACACCGAAACTGCAAGATTTCCATAGATGGCGGGGGGCACACCCCAGGTCTCGCCTTTGAGACCTGGGTACGAGAATTCCTCGGGTTTCAGCGCCCGAGGAAGTGCTCCAGCACTTCAATATCGGCCTCAGCCAGATCGGCATATTTCCTGGCTCTGGCAGTGTCGCCATGCTCGACTGCGGCCTGTGCCTTGGAGAGATTGAGTTTCATGCTCTCCTGCCGGGCAGCCATGTCGCCACGCAGACCATAGCCCGCCGCGGCTTGCTGTTGCTGCAGGCTGTCGAGCCCGCGGTTCACCGCGCTGGCGCGGCCGGTAAGCTGGTCGACGTTATGCTCCACTTCGTCCAGTTCCTTGGCGTCGGGTTTGGCGGCGCTTTCATCCGCGGCTTGCGGGGCTGGCGTGGGCTTTGGAGCGCCAATGGCAGGCGCCGGGGAATGGAGGCTCGCCATTTGTACCGGCGCGGCAGCCGGGGCCGGCGTTGGCGCGGGCGCTGTCGTTGGCATTCCGGCCGGCGACGGTAGGACCGCAGCGGCCGGTTTGGTCTCGGTAACCGGTTTCGGCGCTGTCTTGGTTGTTGGTGCCGTGGTTTTGGCTGAATCCAAATCCGCCTTCCCTCGGCCCGGCCAGTAGATCCCAGCCGCGACCAAAACCGCGAGCACGATCAGCGCCCCCAAAGTCATGTACAAGCCACGATGGCTGCGCGGTGGCGGCAAAGGAGGTGGCGTTGGCCGCGCGGCCGATGGGGGCGGTGTGTTTGGAATCGGAGTGACCTTGGCGTCCACCAACGTGCGCACCGGCGTCGAGATCTGGTTCCGCGACGACGGAGGCGGCGTAGGAGGAGTTTGGAGAAATGCCGCCGAGACGGCGGTATCGACCATGGTCGCGCCGCGCGCACTCTGCGTAACCGGCTGCGCCGCCGGAGATGGCGGCCGCACGCTGCTCAAAGCATTCCGAAACGCCTCGGCGGATTGGAAGCGCCGCGCCGGATCCTTGGCAATAGCCATCAGAATAATCTCATTCAGTGCCGCAGGAATTCCCGGCTGCAATTCCAGCGGAGGCTTCGGCGCTTCTTTGACATGCGCCGTCATGATGGAGAAATCGCTATCCGCCTGGAACGGCCGTTGCCCGGCGACCATTTCGTACAGCGACACGCCCACCGAATACAAGTCGGACCGCGCGTCCGCCGTTTCACCCTTCACTTGCTCGGGTGACATGTAGTTGACCGATCCCAGGGTTGTGCCGGTCATGGTGAGGCCGCGGTCCTCGCCGGTGCGCGCAATGCCGAAATCCATGAGCTTCACCACGCCTTGCGGAGTCAGCATCATGTTGGCCGGCTTGATGTCGCGATGGATCACGCCGTGCTGGTGCGCATAGCTCAACGCGTTCAGCACCTGATCGATGTAATTCAGCGCGTCGGGCACGGGAATAGGGCCGCGCTCCACGCGCTCCGCCAGGCTGGTGCCCTCGACATACTCCATAATCATGACTAACTGGTTGTCGATGGTGAGCGCGGTGCGCAGGCTCGCGATATTGGGATGATTCAGGCTGGCCAGGACCTTGATCTCGCGCAAGAAACGATCAGCCAACTCCTGCCGTCCGGCTAAATCAGGCAGCAGGATCTTCATGGCCTCGATGCGGTCCGAGATCACGTTGCGAACCCGATAGACGCGGCCCATTCCGCCGCTGCCTAGCTCGTTGAGGATCTCATAGTCGCCAATGTGCTTGTTGGTTTCTTCGGTCATTTTCATACTCCTGGCGGGCGTGAAGCGGTTCTAGAGTGCGGAAATTATGCCCTCTGGGA
Organism: uncultured Acidobacteriaceae bacterium; assembly: GCA_963776125.1. Classification (GTDB taxonomy): domain Bacteria; phylum Acidobacteriota; class Terriglobia; order Terriglobales; family Acidobacteriaceae; genus PALSA-270. Next base: position 9,945 of record CAVZMC010000048.1, read on the forward strand.
GATGGCCGGTCAAGCGATCATGTCATGCGAGAAGAGCATTGTTTCAGCCGTGTGAAAGCCGCCGGATCGGTTTAAGTTGCGAGGTTTGTCCCCGATCGGGCGCGTCTTGTACGATGGCCGTACCTTGAAGGATAGCATGCCAGCGAACACGCAGATTCTCGCATCCTGGCTGGTCGGCAGCGACGCCTCCAGCGATATTGTCGTCAACCACCCCACCGTCTCCGGCCATCATTGCCGCCTGACCCAATACGAGCGCCAATTCACCTTGGAGGATATGGGATCCACCAACGGCACGTTCGTGGACGGAATTCGACTCACGCCACGCCTCCCGGTCATCGTAAGCCGCGCACAGCAAATCATGCTGGGACGGGTCGTCGCCCTGCCATGGCCGGATCAGGGCTCATCCGGCGTCAACCCCACTACGGCCACGCGGGCGCGAGATTCGCGCGTTATCCTTATTGGCCGCTCCCCGGACTGCGACATCGTGCTCGACTACCCGGTCGTCTCCTGGGAGCATGCGCGCATTGTCGAGCGCAACGGCCAGCACATTCTGCAGGACCTCAATTCGCGCAACGGAATCGCCATCAACGAACTCCAGAATCGAGTCACGGAGGCGGCGCTGCAGCCGACTGACGACGTCTATCTAGGCTCGTTCAAGATTCCAGCCTCAAGGCTGCTGATCGACCGCCGTACCGCCGTGGGAGAAGCCAACTATCAACCCGTAGCATTCACTCACGATTCGATCATCATCGGCCGCGATCCGGATTGCGAGCAGCCCATTGACAACGCCATGATTTCCTGGCATCACGCCCGCCTGGCGCGCACTTCGGAAGGAATTTTCGTCGAGGATATGGGCTCGCTGAATGGGACATTCGTTGCCGGAACCCGCATTAGCGGCCGGGTGAAGATTTCTCCCGGGCAGGAAGTGGCGCTGGGCAGCGTTCGTTTTCAACTGCTGGAAGACGGCGCGCTGCAGCGTCGTGAGTACCACGGCAACGTTTCGATTCAAGCCGCGGATGTGGTGGTGAACGCGCCCAACGGCACGCGGCTTCTCGATCCGGTTTCCCTCACCGTCTATCCCTCGGAGTTGGTTGCCCTCATGGGTCCGGCCGGCGCGGGTAAGACCACTTTCCTGAAAACGTTGAACGGTTACACGCGCCCCGCGCAGGGCCAGGTGCTGTTCAACGGCGCGGATCTGTACCAGTACTACGACTTGTTCCGGCAGCAAATGGGCTATGTGCCGCAAGACGACATCGTGCATTCGCAGCTGACCGTGCGCGAGGCGCTTTATTTTTCCACCAAGCTGCGTACCGACCTCTCGGACAAGGAGATCGAGGAACGCATCGACAAGATTCTCGACAACCTCGGGATTCTCGACAAGAAGAACTCCCTGATCGGCTCGCCCGAGCGCAAGGTGCTGAGCGGCGGCCAGCGCAAGCGCGTGAACATCGCCATGGAACTGATCAGCGACACGCCGGTGCTTTTTCTGGATGAACCGACCTCGGGACTTTCGTCGTACGATGCGGAGGGCGTGGTGGACTTGCTGAAGCGGCTCTCCCGCGAGGGCAAAACGATTATCACCACGATCCATCAGCCAAGCATCGATGTTTTCAAGAAGTTCGACAACCTGATCATGATCTCGCGCGATCCCGGAGGCTGCGGCGCGCTGGCTTACTTCGGCCCGGCCTATCCGGATTCGATCCAGTTCTTTCAGGGGCAGAGCCCCGTTGCCGCCGGCCGCACGCGAACCGACGATCGCCAGGAACTCGCTCCGGAAATGTTGCTGACAGGACTCGCCAGCGCCCGCACCGCCGATTGGAACGCCCGTTTTGCCGGCTCCACTTACCGCAAGCAGTTCGTCGACGACCGCGCGGGCAACATCCCCACCGAAGGCAAGCAGATGGAAAAAGCTGGGCGTGGAATCGGCCTGGCGCAAGGCCTCATGCTGGTGCGACGGAACCTAATCCTGAAAGTCCGTGACCGGGCGCAATTCGTCATTCTTCTACTGCAAGCGCCCTTGGTCGCCCTCCTCATCGGGTTGGTGTTCAGCGTTCTCAAGGAACCGCCGCCCCTCAATACGCCTCACCTCAATCCCCAGGAGGCCGCGCAGTCGTTCGCGGAATTGGGAGGAAACATCGTCGGCATCGAGTTCTTGATGGTGGTTGCCGCCATCTGGTTCGGCTGCAACAATGCGGCGCGGGATATTGTTGGCGAGTGGACGATCTTTCAACGCGAGCGCATGGTCAATCTCAAACTGCCCTCATACATCTTCTCCAAGTTCTTCGTGTTGTCGGGATTATGCGTCTTTCAATGCCTCGCGCTGCTGACCATCGTCTACTTCTGGTGCGGTTTGAAAGGAGACTTCCTGCAGACGGCGCTCACTTTAGTCTTATCGTCATTGGTGGGAGCGGCGTTGGGCCTCGCCATTTCGGCGCGCAGTTCGACCACGGAAAGCGCCATCGCTCTGCTGCCGGTCGTGTTGTTGCCGGTAATCGTGCTAGGCGGCGGCATTCGCGCAACTTACAAAATGCCGGCGCCTGCGCAGTGGATCAGCTACGCGGCTCCCTCGCGTTGGGCGTTCGAATCGAATCTGATTAACGAGGCAAAAGGACACGTTTGCGGCTATCTTCCAGGACCCGCGCGGTGGGATTCATGTCCGGGAGGCGGCAAGGGAGTGGATGCCGCAACCGCCCAGGTGCCGGAGGCGGTTGATGGACCTGAGGGAGACAAACATCCCGCGCCTCCGCCGCGTGGCCAGAGTCTGCGCTATTCGTTTCTGCAATCTATAGGTGCTCTTGGCGGAATGCTGGTTGTTTTCTTGGGTTCGGTGCTTACGTTCTTGAAGATGCGAGATCTGCACTAGGTTTTTGGAGTGACGCCGCCGATGAAATAGGCTTAGGATTTGCGTGTGAATCAGCCGTGGAGATTTGCGGTCGTACTTTCCGGAGTGATTGTTGTCACGCTCGCCCTGTCGCTAACCGATCGCGGCGCCGCTGCCGAATCTTCATCCACGCCTTCGCCGGGGGCGCAATGGACGCTGGTCTGGAGCGACGAGTTCGATGCGGCCAACGGTTCCACTCCCGACCCTGCAAAATGGGCTTTCGACACCGGCGGCAGCGGTTGGGGCAACAACGAGCTTGAGTACTATACGAACCATCCGCAGAACGCACAGATTCAGAACGGCAATCTTGTCATCACTGCGGTTCGGGAATCCTACACCGGACCTGACGGCGTCACCCGCAACTACACCTCCGCCCGTCTGAAGACGCAAGGAAAATTCGACCAGGCCTACGGGCGTTTTGAAGCGCGCATCAAGATTCCCTCAGGCCAGGGCGTGTGGCCGGCGTTCTGGATGCTCGGCAGCAATATCGCTCTGGCTCCATGGCCCGCCTGCGGAGAAGTGGACATCATGGAGAACATTGGAAAGGAGCCGGCCACGGTGCATGGCACCATTCACGGCCCAGGCTATTCCGGATCACAAGGGATAGGATCTCCTTACTCCCTGCCCAGCGGAAATTTCTCCGATGATTTTCACGTCTTCGCCGTGGAATGGGAGCCCAATGCGATCCGCTTTTATGTGGACAACAACCTTTACGCCACCCGCTCGCCCGCCGATCTCCCGCCGGGAACGACGTGGGTGTACGACCATTCCTTCTTTGTCATTTTGAATCTGGCAATCGGGGGCGACTGGCCCGGCAATCCCGACAAAACCACCGTGCTTCCTCAGAAGATGCTGGTGGATTATGTGCGGGTTTATAAGCGATCGGGTTCTTAGTCGCTGGACCGACAGGCTGAGGGTAAGGCTCGCCAAGCTACTCTTTTGCTTTCCCGCCTTCGCGCCATCCCTCGATAATCAAATACAGCACGGGAATAAAGAATAGATTCAGCACCGTGGACATGATCATGCCACCGAACACCGTCGTGCCCACCGAATGGCGGCCTTGTTCGCCCGCGCCTTTCGCAACAATCAGCGGCACCACGCCCAGGATGAACGCGAACGAAGTCATCAGAATCGGACGCAAGCGGATGCGGGCCGCTTCCACCGTGGCTTCGATCAGCGGCATGCCGCGCCGCCGCAGCTGCTCGGCAAATTCCACGATCAAAATGGCGTTCTTGCTGGCCAGTCCCACCAGCATGACCAAGCCAATCTGGCAGTAAACGTCGTTCTCCTGGCCGCGAATCCATTGCGCGGAAAGCGCCCCTAAGATCGCCATGGGCACGGCCAGCAGCACGATGAAGGGCAGCACGAAGCTTTCGTACTGCGCGGAGAGCGTCAAATAAACGACCAGCGCGCCCAGCCCGAACAGAATCAGCGTGGTCCGCCCGGATGCCAGCTCTTCCAGTGACAATCCAGTCCACTCATAGGAGAAGCCTTGCGGCAAGACCTTCTGGCTAAGTTCGTCCATCGCGAGAATGGCCTCGCCGGAACTGAATCCCGGGGCAGCGGATCCATCCACTTCCGCCGAACGGAATAGGTTGTAGTGGTTGATGACCTGGGGAGTGGTGGTCTGCGTGATAGTGATCAGATTGTCGAGCGGAATCATGGCCCCGCTGTCCGAGCGCACGTAATACTGCTTGATGTCGCTGGCCTGGGCGCGGAAGCGTTTGTCCGCTTGCACATAAACCCGGTACGAACGGTTGTTGAAATCGAAATCGTTGATGTACTCCGACCCCATGTACACGCCCAAAGTGTCGGTGATCTGCCCCAGCGGGACGTGCAGGCTCTTGGCTTTCTCGCGGTCAATGGTGACTAGGAACTGCGGATCGTTCGCGGTATAGCTGCTGAACAGCCCAGCGAGATCTTTGCGCGTGGTATTGCCCTGGCGCGCCAGATCCTGCGTGACATTGGCGAGTTCTTGCAGCGTGTGCCCGCCCTGGTCTTGCAGTTCATACTGGAAGCCGCCAAATTCGCCCAAGCCCTGCACCGCAGGTGGCAAAAACGGCAGCACGATCGCGCCGGAGATGCCGAACAGCGGCCCACGAATACGATTCACGATTGCGGCGGCCGTATGTTCGTCGCCCCGGCGCTTGGAATATGGCTGCAGAGTCGCGAAGACGATTGCCTTATTGGCCGCGCTTCCGCTGAAACTGAAGCCGGAGATGGCGAACACGCTCTCCACTTCCGGCTGCTGGCGCAGGACGGCGTTGATCTGCTCGCCGATTTGCGTGCTGTATTCCAGAGAAGCCCCCGACGGCCCCTGCACGATCACCAGAAAGTATCCCAGGTCTTCATCCGGCACGAACCCAGTCGGCACTCGCTGGAAAACGAAATAAGTCAAACCCAAACCGGCGAAAAACAACACCACCGCGGCCAGGCGCAAACGCAGAAAGGCACGCAACGCCCTGGTATAGCCGTTGTTGACCGCCGCGATCACTCGGTCCACGCGCTGGAAGAACCAACCCTTTTTGCCATGCTCCCTGCCCAGCAGCAGAGCGGAAAGAGCTGGCGTCAGCGTTAGCGCGTTGAAAGCCGAAATGGAAATCGAAAACGCAATCGTCAGCGCGAATTGGCGGAACAGAATACCGGTGGTGCCCGGAAAGAACGCCACCGGCACGAACACCGCGACCAAGACAAGCGAGGTCGCGATGACGGCGCCGGTCACTTCCTTCATCGCCACCGACGCCGCTTTGTGCGTGTCGGCTTCGCCCTCCTGAATGTGGCGCTCGATGTTCTCAATAACTACGATGGCGTCATCCACCACCAATCCGGTGGCCAGAGTGATGCCGAACAAGGTGAGCGTGTTGATGGAAAATCCCAGCAGCTTAATGAATGCAAAGGTCCCGATCAACGAGACCGGAATGGTGACCGAAGGAATGATGGTTGTGCGCCAGTCTTCCAGAAAAACAAAAATCACAAGAATCACCAGGACGATGGCTTCGATCAGCGTACTCAGCACGTCGTTGATGGACTCGCTGACGGCATCGGTGGTATCGAAGGCCAGGTGATATTTCATGCCCGGCGGAAAGCGTTTGGAAAGCCGGTCCAGTTCGGCGATGGCGCGCCGGTCCACGTCAATGGCGTTGGCGTCGGAAAGCTGCAGCAACCCAACGCCCACGGCGTCGCGTCCGTCAAACTTGAGCTCGGAGCTGTAGTCCTCCGCGCCCAGCTCGGCGCGCCCCACGTCTCGCAAGTGCACCAGCGTGCCGTCCGCATTGGTTTTGAGGATAATGCTTTCGAACTGCGCCGGATCGGTCAGTCGCCCCACGGCGCGGACGCTGATCTGGAACTGCTGCCCCACCTGAATCGGAGGCTGACCGACCTGCCCGGCGGCAACCTCGACGTTCTGCTCTTGCAGCGCACTGACCGCGTCGGTCGCGGTCAGTCCCCGGCTGGCCATGCGCTCCGGGTCGAGCCACAGCCGCATGGAGTATTTGCGCTCGCCGAAGATGAGCACGTCCGCAACGCCCGGCACGCGCTTGAGCGCGTCTCTAACATAAACATCCAGGTAGTTGCTCATGAACAACGGGTCATAGCGCCCGTCCTCGGAGAAAACCGCCGCGCCGAACACGAAATTGGTCGAGGCTTTCGCCACCGTGACGCCGGTCGTTTTCACCGCCGCGGGCAAACGTCCCAGCGCGGTGTTCACCCGGTTCTCCACATCGACGGCGGCCAGGTCGGGATCGCGGTCAAGGTCGAAGGTCACCGTGATCGAACTGACGCCGTCATTCCCGCTGCTAGAGCTGATGTATTTCATTCCCTGCGCACCGTTGATTTCTTCTTCCAGAGGAATGGTGACCGCGGTTTCGACCGTCTGCGCACTCGCGCCCACGTATACGCTGGTCACCGAGACTTGGGGCGGGGCCAGCGTGGGAAACTGCGCGATCGGCAAGCTGGGGATCACGACCGCGCCTGCCAGAATAATCAGCAAGGCGCAAACCGTGGCGAAGACGGGCCGGCGTATGAAAAAGTCAACGAACATGGAGTGAGTGTGCTAAACCGCTACGTCTCAGCTCGCCAAGTTGCGGCGCGTCGTGGAGCAGGCCCGATCGCCCAGGTCTGCAGAAGCAAAATTGTTCTTAAGATCTCGCCTGGGCGAACGCCTCAGCCTTGCGGAATGACCGGCATTCCGTCGACCAGAAACTGCGTTCCAGAGACCACGATCTTGTCGCCCGGGCGAATGCCATCCAGTACGACATAATCGTTGCCCACCATGTCACCCAATTGCAGGGGTTTCTGGTGCGCTACCAGCTTGCCGCCCTCATCCTGCGCCAGGAACGCAAAGTACTGCCCGCCGATGCGCGAGACCGCCAACACCGGCACAACCGGCCCCTGGCGGGTGCCCCACACCACCCGCGCGCGGATAAATTGCTGCGTCCGCAGCTTGTCTTGATTATTCGCGATAGTGGCTTTGACCAGCACGGTCTGCGTGGTGTTATCCACCTCCGGCGAAATAAAGGTGACGCGACTTTCGGCTAGAGCCTCGCCTTCGCTATCCACGATCTGCACCGGCAGCCCGATCTTGAGCTGGGATGACCGCTCGACCGGCACATAGACATACGCTTCCAAGCTTCCCGGTTTGTCGACGGTGGTCAAAACCGTGGAGCTTGTCACGTGGTCCCCCACGCGCACGGGAATATCCCCAACCACGCCGTCAGCGGGCGCGGCCACGCGGTAGTAGTGGAGTTGCACTTGCTGCTCTTCCACTTGCGCGTCCAGCGCATGCAACTGCGCCTGCGCGTTGTCGAGCGCGGACTTCGCCTGGTCGAGATCCTGCTGGCTGACCACTCCGGCGGCGTGCAGCGCGTTGGTTCGCTCGTACTGTTCCTGCAGCCACTGCAGGTTTGCCAACTGCGCGGCCTTGGAATGTTCCTGGCTGTTGACGGTCGCTTCCTGCTTGGCGGGGTCAATCTGCATCAACGCGGCGCCCGCCGCGACGTGTTCTCCGGAATGCACGTAAATCTGGGTGATGCGGCCTTCCACCTCCGGCATAATGACCGCCGAGTCGCGCGACTTGAGCGTGGCCACATACTCGGTTGTGTCGCTGATGGGCATGGAACGCGCCACTTCGATTTTGACCGGAATCCCCGGCGGCCCGCTCGGCTGCGCGGCTTTGGCTCCTCCCGCGCACGCCAGCCCGGAAGCGGCAAGTGCCAAGAGCGACAGTAATGCGCAGCGGGATCGCAAACTCCCCGGGAAACTCGCGTACAATTCCGGTTTGAAAGCCTTCAAGCTCATCGCTCAGTTACCCTAACATGCTGCTTGTTGACCGGCCAAGTCCCGCTGTCTGCAGGCTGGAACGTCAGTCCATATGGACGAGATCATTTCCACTTAGATAGCGGAAGAGCCCAGGAAGACTCGAAATAAATCGCGTCTCGCGGCCATCTGCTACATTGTTCAAGCATGAAACCGGTGCGCAGCTTCGCCAGCGACAACAACGCCGGCATTCATGCGGAGGTTTTGCAGGCAATTGCCGCGGCGAACCGGGGCCACGTTGTCGGCTACGGCGATGATTCCTTTACCCGGTCCACGCTGCGCAAGTTCGAGCGGCACTTCGGACCTGGCGTCGCGGTGTTTCCGGTCTTCAACGGCACTGCCGCCAACGTTCTCAGTCTGGCCGCCATTACAAAACCATTCCATGCCGTGATTTGCGGCGAGGGCGCTCATCTCTATGTCGATGAATGCGGCGCGCCGGAAAAATTCACCGGCTGCAAGCTGATCCCAGTTCCCACGACCGAGGGCAAGCTCACTCTCGAAGCCGTGCGCCGCGCCTACCACGGGATTGGCGACCCCCACCACGTTCAGCCGCGCGTAATCTCGATCACTCAGTCCACGGAAGTGGGGACAGTCTATAAGCCCGCTGAGATCAAGGCCCTCGCTCGTTTCGCCCATGATCGCGGCATGTTCCTGCACATGGACGGGGCTCGCATTGCGAATGCCGCCGCTGCTTTGGGCTTCAATCTGCGGCAATCGACCCGCGACCTGGGCGTCGACGCCCTCTCCTTTGGCGGCACCAAGAACGGCGCGATGGGCGCCGAAGCTGTCATTTTTTTTGATAAGAAGCTCAGCCAGGATTTTCTTTATCTCCGCAAACAAGCAATGCAGCTCGCCTCTAAGATGCGCTTTATCTCTGCCCAGTTCGATGCGCTGCTAACCGGCGATCTCTGGCTGAAGAGTGCGCAACACGCCAATCGCATGGCGAAACTGCTGGAGCAGGAACTCCGCGGCATCCCGCAAGTGAAGATTATTCCCCCAGTCGAGGCCAACGGAATATTCGCGCGAATTCCGCGCCCGGCGATTGCCAAGCTGAAGAAACGGTACTTCTTCTATACCTGGGACGAGGCGGAATCCGTGGTGCGCTGGATGTGCTCCTTTGACACGACCGAGGAGGACATAAAGCAGTTCGCGAGGTTCGTCGCAGAAACCGTTCGCCGCTAGCCACGGTCAACAATTCCTGCCAGCCGCCAAGCTCGATAGCGCGATTTAGCGACTGCAACAGATTTTGTGAATGATCTGGCGAAGCGCGTTAAGGGGCGCGTCCAGATCACTACAGATGCGCTCCGCACCTATGTAAACGTGATCGAGGATGCCTTCGGATCGGAAGTCGATTACGCTCAACTGCACAAGGTGTATCGCGCTCCGCTGGAGAACGAAACGCGCTACTCCCCGGCAAAGTGCATCGGCTGTGATATGAAGGCGGTGAGCGGTAACCCTGATTACAAGCATGTGAGCACGAGCTTCGTAGAGAGGCAGAACTGGACTGTTCGCACCACGATGCGGCGCTACACCCGTCTGTCGAACGGTTTTAGCCGCAAGCTGGAAAATCACGCCGCTGCGACCGCGCTGAATTATTTCGCCTACAACTTTATAAAAATCCATCGTACACTTCGCATGAGTCCGGCGATGGCCGCTGGCGTTACAGATCGCCTGTGGGACGTGAAAGACCTTGTGGCCCTCTGGGAGTCTTACGAGCGGAGGGCGGAAAGAGCGGCGTGAACGCTAGAATCGTGGTTTAAGTGGCGCGTGATCTCTTCATACTCTTTTTTTGTGCGACGATCGCTTTCCTCCTTGGGAACGGTTATTACAAATCCTTTCGCAGTGGTGTCCTTACTCTAATCAAAAGCCGCCACACCTATCGCCGGGACAAGGAACCGATCCGCTACTGGATTCTCATGGCTCTAGGGACTTTCGGATTTCTCGTTGCGGTATCCGCGACTGCGGTTATGGCGTTCCTGGTATGCGTGGATTTATCCGGGACTTCAAAGTAGCCCACTACCGCGCCGCCCGGCCCGTTGACACCTGCTCCGCAAGATGCTAATTTTAATGGTTTTTTAAGCCCTCTTTTCATTAGGATTCTATCCGCACAACATGCACGAGACGTTGCAACAACTAGGCCGATTACTGCTCGGATCAGTGCCCACCATTATTTTCATGGTGCTGCTGTACTGGACCTACACGCTTCTCTTGCATAAACCGCTGCTGCGGATCCTGGCCGAGCGCCGCAGCCGCACCGAGGGCGCCATGGAGAAAGCGCGCGCCGACGTCAGCGCCGCCGAAGCCCGTACCGCGGAATACGAGCAGCGCCTGCGCGAGGCGCGCATGACGGTTTTCAAAGCGCAAGAGGCCCGCCGCCAGCAGGCTCTGCAGGCCCGCGCCGCTGCTGTGGCCGAAACAAGAACAAAGGCCCAGGTGCAGATCGAGCAGGCTCGCGCTGGCATTGAGAAAGACAAGCTGGCCGCGCAGACTGGCCTGGAATCGCAAGGCGGAGTTCTCGCGGCGGAAATCATTCGCACCGTCCTTCGGCCTGCGGCGGGGGGAAGAGGATGACGCCGCCGCTGAATCCCGATCGACGCTTGCGCACGCCCGTTGTCCTCTTTTGCTTCTTTGTCTGCGCTTTCTTCTTGTGCGGCGTGGCCCACGCGGCGCAAGATAGCCGCTCGCCCGACACAGCTTCCTCCATCAGTCCGCAGCAACAGAATCAGGACGGATTGCACGCCGGCCGCCAGCTCGCTCAGGAATCGCGCGAAGCGGCCGGCGAAGACGAAACCGCCAAGTTCAAGCAGTCTCCCTCGGTGCAATACATCGCCAGAAAAACCGGCCTGAGCTTGCTGCATGCTTACTGGCTTAGCGTGATATTGAACTTCGCGGTGGTTGCCGGCGTGATTCTTTGGGCGTCGGCGAAGTATCTGCCTGCCGTATTCCGTGGCCGCACCTCCCAAATTCAGAAAGCGATGGAAGAAGCTCGCGCGGCCAGTCAGGAAGCCAACCGCCGCTTGGCCGAGATCGAATCCCGGCTCTCCCATTTGGATTCGGAGATTACGTCGTTGCGCACGGCCACCGAAAAAGAGTGGACCAACGAGGAAGCTCGCATCCAGGCCGCCGCGCAAGAAGATGCGCGCAAGATCGTGCAGTCGGCGGAACAGGAAATCGCCGCCGCCGCCAAATCCGCCCGCCGCGAGTTGACGGCTTTTGCCGCGTCCCTGGCGGTTTCGCTGGCGGCCAAGCAAATTCAAATCGATCGCGGCACCGATGAGGGCTTGGTCCGCGATTTTGCGGCCCAGCTGGCTCGCGATGGCGGCTCGCGGAAAGGCGGCCAATAGTCCATGGCTACCGTCACCAATACCTACGCCCGCGCCTTCGCTGACGTGGTTTTCGACGGCCACCTCGATTCCGCCAAGACCTTACAGGAGGCCAAGTCCCTGGCTGCGCTGGTGGCTTCGAGCCGCGACCTGAAGGAAGTATGGCAGGCGCCGTCGATCCCCGCCGAGCAGAAACGAGCCGTGCTCGACGCCATTGCCGCCCGCGAACAAATCTCCCGCCCGGTACGCAATTTCATGGCGGTGCTCATTGACCACCGTCGCGTAGACTTCCTGGAACCCATCGTCAAACAGTTTGAACAGGAACTCAACCAGCGCCTGGGGTTCACGGAAGCCGAAATCTCAAGCGCCCGCGAGCTGAGCCAGCCCGAGCGCCAAGCGTTAGAAACGGAAGTCGCAAAGTTAACCGGCAGGAAGGTTTTGGCGCGATACATCAGCGACGCAACCCTCCTCGGCGGAGCCATTGTGCGGGTAGGCAGTACGATCTACGACGGTTCGGTAAAAGGGAAGTTGGAGAGGATAAGAGAAGCGATTAGCAATTAGGCGCAAGAGTTGTCATTCCGAGCGCAGCGAGGAATCTGCTTTCCCGCGCCTAGCAGATTCCTCGCTCTGCTCGGAATAACAAACGTTTTTTGAGTTTGAGCGCGCAGCTATAAGCTGACCTATGGCACAAATCAAAGCAGACGAGATCACGCAGCTGATCCGCCAACAAATCGAGAACTACGAATCCAAGATTGCCGTCGACGAAGTCGGAACGGTCTTAACTCTGGGTGACGGCATTGCCCGCGTTCACGGCCTGGATAAAGTCATGGCGGGCGAGCTTCTTTCCTTTCCGCACGATGTCGCCGGCATTGCCATGAACCTGGAAGAAGACCAGGTCGGCGTGGTGCTGCTCGGCGAATACACCGAGATCAGCGAGGGCGACGAGGTCAAGCGCACCGGCCGCATTATGAGCGTCCCGGTCGGCGATGCCATGATCGGGCGCGTGGTCAACGCGCTCGGCCAGCCCATCGACGACAAGGGTCCCATCGCCAGCAGTGAGTTCATCGCCGTCGAACGCATCGCACCCGGCGTCATCGACCGCCAGCCCGTGCGCGAGCCCATGGCCACCGGACTGAAGGCCATCGACAGCATGATTCCCATTGGACGCGGCCAGCGCGAACTCATCATCGGCGACCGCCAAACCGGCAAAACCGCCGTCGCCCTCGACACGATCATCAACAACAAGGGAAATGACCTTATCTGCATCTACAACGCCATCGGCCAGAAGCGTTCGTCCATCGCACAGGTCGTTAAGATTCTCGAAGACGCCGGCGCCATGGAATACACGATTGTCGTTGCGGCCTCCGCGTCCGAGCCGGCGCCCATGCAATATATCGCGC
>CAVZMC010000049.1:0-40549 GCA_963776125.1 uncultured Acidobacteriaceae bacterium
ATCTGGTGTGAACTTTGAAGGTGGGATCTTCCTGGGCCAAGCGGCCGAGCGCCATGCCCATTTTTTCCTGGTCGGCTTTGGTCTTCGGCTCAACCGCAACCGAGATCACGGGAACCGCAAAGGTAATGGATTCGAGCGCAATGGGATGCTTTTCGTCGCAGATGGTGTCGCCGGTGTTGACGTTCTTCAGGCCAACCGCCGCGCAAATGTCGCCCGCCAGAATCTCGCTGATGTCTTCGCGCTTGTTGGCGTGCATCTTCAGCAGGCGGCCGATGCGCTCGGTGCGCCCGCGCCCAGAGTTGAGCACCGAGTCGCCGGACTTTACGTGTCCTGAATAAACCCGAATGAAAGTCAGCTGCCCGACAAACGGATCGGCCATGATCTTGAACGCCAATGCCGAGAATGGCTCGTTATCCGCGGGCTTGCGCATGATCGTCTCGCCGGTATCGGGGTTCACGCCCTTGGTCTCTTTGGCGTCGAGCGGCGAAGGCAGGAAATCCACCACCGCGTCGAGCAGGGGCTGGATGCCCTTGTTCTTAAAGGCTGTGCCCACCACCACCGGGAAAAGCTTTAAGGCCACAGTGGCCTTGCGCAAAGACGCCCGCAGCTCTGCGGCGGAAATGGTCTCGCCTTCCAGAAATTTGTGCAGCATTTCGTCGTCGTTCTCGGCGACCGCCTCGACCAGCGCGGCGTGAAACGCTTCTGCTTTCTTTTGCAACTCGGCGGGAATTTCTCCGGTCCTGTACTCGGCGCCGATGGTGTCGTCCTCCCACACGATCGACTTCATGTCGATCAGGTCGACCACGCCCTTGAATTTATCCTCTTGTCCGAGGGGAATCTGAATCGCGACGGGCTTGGCATTGAGGCGCTTGCGGATGGTATCGACGGCATGCTCGAAATCGGCGCCCATCTTGTCGATCTTATTGATGAAGCAAATTCGCGGGACACCGTACTTATCGGCCTGGCGCCAGACTTTTTCCGATTGCGGCTGCACTCCGTGCACCGCATCGAACACCGCGACCGCGCCATCGAGCACGCGCAGCGAACGCTCCACCTCGGCGGTGAAGTCCACGTGGCCGGGGGTGTCGATAATATTGATGCGAACGTCGCGCCAGGAACATGTGGTGGCGGCGGAAGTAATCGTAATGCCGCGCTCCTGCTCCTGCTCCATCCAGTCCATGGTGGCCGTGCCTTCGTGGACCTCGCCGATGCGGTGCGTCTTTCCCGTATAGAACAGGATGCGCTCCGTGGTCGTGGTCTTACCGGCATCGATGTGGGCCATGATGCCGATGTTCCTGCAACGTTCTAATGGGACAGTTCTGGACACAGCTTTCTTTCTTTCTTCCTGCCGGTGTTCGTGCTTCCGGCTCTCTTCTCTTGCGGGCTCCGGTTTGTTTAGTTCCTCAACAGTATCAGCCACGATTGCCAAATCCATTCCACCTACCAGCGATAGTGCGCAAACGCCTTATTGGCTTCCGCCATGCGGTGCACATCTTCTTTCTTCTTGATGGCCGCGCCGCGGCCGTTGGCGGCGTCGAGCAACTCATTGCTTAGCTTGTCGACCATGCCCTTTTCGGCCCGTCCGCGCGAGTAAGTGATCAGCCAGCGAATGGCGAGGGAAGTGCGCCGGTCTGCGTTGACTTCGACCGGAACCTGATAGTTGGCGCCGCCCACGCGCCGGCTTTTGACTTCGAGCAGCGGCTTGGCGTTCTCGACGGCCTTCTTGAACAGCTTTAGCGCCTCGTCGCCTCCCTTGGCCTGCATGCGGGTCAAAGCTTCATAGAAGATGCCTTCCGCCGTGCTCTTCTTTCCCTGCCACATCATGGAGTTGATGAATTTGGTCACCAGATCCGATCCGTACACCGGGTCGGCCTCCACCGTCCGCTTGGCGATATGTCCTTTTCTTGGCATTGCCACTCCACTGTAGAGACGTAGCTTGCTACGTCTTGTCGGTCTAAAACCGTTACGCCTTCGGCCGCTTGGCCCCGTACTTCGACCGGCTCTGCTTGCGGCCGGCCACTCCGACGGCGTCCAATGTCCCGCGCACCACGTGATAGCGCACGCCCGGCAGATCCTTTACGCGACCGCCGCGAATCAGCACAATCGAGTGCTCTTGTAAGTTGTGGCCCACCCCGGGGATATAGGTTGTGACCTCGATCCCGTTGGTAAGGCGCACACGCGCCACCTTGCGCAGCGCCGAATTCGGCTTTTTCGGCGTCTGGGTATACACGCGGGTACAAACTCCCCGCTTCTGCGGACACCCCTGCAACGCCGGGCTGGCCGTCTTGTAGCGCGGCCGCTTGCGGCCATCTCGCACTAACTGATTAAAGGTAGGCACTCTCTGCTGCTCCTCGAGCCACGCCTCGCAGCATCACACGCCCGCTCGGGCGCGCCTATGCACGACGGCGCCGCTTCTGCTTTCACCCTGATTTCAGGGGCTGGGTGGCAACCTTTGGCCAGCCATGCTTCCTGCCGCACAAATCCCGGCAAGAGTTTCCGGTTTTCCGGTTCAGACTAACGCCGACGACGGTGGCCGCAAGCCCGATCCCTTCACTTGCAAAGCTCGGGAGATGCTCCGTTTCGTCAGCACTCGCTTCGCATATCCTTAACCGCTAGCCTTTTGCAAGGGGCGGAAGGTGTCGCGAAGCGTTTCAGCGAGGGCGTCTCCGGCGCACGACTCGCACTCCGGATACGTAAATCCCACAAGCTTAACTGTGTTTCTTTCGGGGTTTTCCACACGCGAACACGCGCAGCGAAAGACCACGCCTACAGGCAAGCCAACATGAACTCGCGGAACCCTACAAATATAACAACCGCAATCACACATCGTCAACCAAAGTTTCGCGCATCCAACTTTAAAGGCGGGTGCGGGGCAAGAAATAGAGCCGCCAGGACAACGAAACACGATTCGACGGCGCATCGTAAAACCTGAAAATGAATTCTCTAAAACTATTCGGAGCGCTCTCAATCCGGACGCTACCCCCCTCCCGACTATGGATCCCTCGTTCCTCGGGAGTTCGCCGCGGGCTCACCCCTTCCCCTTCGATAAGCTCAGAATCAGGGACACGCCCGCAAAGCGGCTCAACTTGCTGAAATGATTCGCAGCCTCTACACTGACAGTTTTCCGGCAATGCGTGCTCGCCCGGTGGGGGGCCATAGGGCGGGGAGGATGAATGGGTAGGGTTTCCGTGGTGGCGGTCGTCATCGTGGTGTGCATGGCGGGTCTACTCGTCGGGTGCCACAGCGCCCCCGCTGTCACCAGCATTGCCTCGCAGGGGCCGATTCCGGCGATTGTGCTGCTCAACCCTGGACCGGTTGCAGACCTCGAAATTGGCAATACGCTGAACTTCACCGGCACTCCCCAGGATAGCGGAGCCGTTGCGATAGAGGGAGATACAGTCACCTATCAATCGAGCAATACGGCCGTGCTAACCATTTCCGCCGCAGGACTAGCCTGCGCCGGCTCCTGGGATTCCTTGGCCAGCCCTACGGTTTGTACGCCGGGACCTGTGGGGGTAGCGCAAATTACTGCTGTCGTGGCCGGAGTAAGCAGCCCGCCTACCACCGTTTATGTGCATCAGCACATCGACAGCGTGACGGTGAGTGCGGTATCCAATCAAACTCCGCCTACGGATCCGTCGTGCTTCTCGGCCGCGAGCACGGTGCTGCAACGTCCGGCCCAATCTTTCAACTACCAGGCCACGGTTCTCAGCGGCGGCGCGGACATTACTTCCACGGTTGGGAACATTGCCTGGCAGGCCGTCACCTCCAGTGTGGTCACGCTCCAGACAGCGACCGTCGCAGCCCCCATCACCGGACTGCTGCCGGGGCAAGTGCGAGCCACCGCCAATGTCCCTGGCGTGAGCACGATTTTCGCCAGCGTCGACGGCACGACCAGCGCCCCATTTCTTTTCACGACTTGCGCGGTTCAGTCGATCGCGCTTGTGATCGACAACGCTGGGAGCAACTCGGTCATCGTTCCAAGCGCCGGTACCGAAACCATGACGGCGACCGTCATCGATACCCAAGGTATTCCCATCACTGGAGGCTTCTTGACCTGGTGCTCTTCCGATCCGGCGTCGGTTGCCGTGGGCGCCGACAACTGCTCGACCGGAACCAATATGCACATGACCGCTACGGCCGAGTCGCCCGGCGGAGGGGCCTCAATCATCGCCTCCTGCACGCCGCCCAGTTGCAACATTGGTTTCGTTCCGGTGCGTCCGGTTTATCCGCCAGCGCCAGCGGCGATCACCGTAGGCAGCCCCGCCACGGGGACAACGAACACAAGAGCATTGGTGGCCAGCACCGGTTGCGGAACTCTTATTGGCTGTGTCAGCCAAGTGGCCACCGTGGTCTCGACTTCCGGCTCTGCCGCGCTGTCCTTGGGAGCCACACTGCCCGCCACGCCCAACTCCCTGGTTCTTGACCCTAAAGGGAGCAAAGTTTACTTGGGCACCGATCGGGGAGATCTGGGAGCAGAGGGAGTGATGGTGTACGATCCCTCGGACGGCACCGTAGCCCAGTTCACCTCTGCAGCGGGCAAGGTGCTGGCGGTTTCTCCCGACGGGACTGTGGCCATTCTCTCCGACACAGTCGAGACGCCGAATCAAGTGTATATCTTCAACTGCGGCGGCCTCGGGAGCGGGACTTGCAGCAGCGGCGACAGCGTGGCGCTCAACATTACCGGCGCGACCGCTGCAGCGTTTTCACCCGACGGCCTGAAGGCCTACATTGTGGCGGGCAGCACTCTGTATGTTTACTCGGCGATCTCGGCCTTGCAGACCATCCAGCTCGCTAACTCGGCCAGTGCGGTTTCATTTCTGACGGATGGTGCATTTGCGTATCTGGCCGGAAGCGCGCCCCCGGGAATCACCATACGCAGAACTTGTGACAGCGCCATCGCCTCGGATAGGAATGGCAATCAGCAAGTACTCGCAACTCCGGCTGCCCCCAGCTTCCTCAAGGCTCTTCCCGATGGGCTGCATGTCCTGGCGTTGGATTCTCCGGGCGTCGACATCCTGAGCGTACTGCATGATCCCGCGACGAAAAAGCCGTTGATCAATACCGATGGCTGCGCTCCGGTCACTGGACCCCCGCCCGCAGCGCCGTGGATAAGCGTTGGCGTATCCTCGGTCAATCTATCCCAAGGCAGCTTTATTCCCACGCAGCTAATCATCTCTTCCGATGGCACCACGGCGTACTTGCTCACCAGCAATCGGGGTGGAGTCATAGTTTTCGACATCCTCAGCCAGACCACTTCCAGCATCCCACTGGCGGGAAACGTGTTGCCCGTGCAAGCCACGCTCACCGCCGACGGCAACACGCTTTACGTAGCCGCCAGCGACGACGCCGTCCACGTGCTGGACACCATTACCGGGAACGACGTTCAGCAGCTTCCTATCCCGACAGACGTCACCAACCTGCAGTCAGGGCTTTGCGACAACGTGGCGTTTCCTATTCAGACCACGCTGAATATCACCGCCGCGGTACAGAATGGGGCGAACACCACTTACACCTACACTTTGGCGTCCGGCCAGGGCCCGCAGCTCGACGCCAGCGTTTCCATTACCGGTATGGCTAACGCGGGAAACAATGGGACGTTCACCATTGGGGCTTTGGCTGCAGGAACCTTCACCGTCGTCAACCCCTCGGGAGTGACGGCCAGCGGCCAAACTGGAACGGGAAGCCTGAACTTCAATTGCAATCCGGATTTGATCGCCGTGATCCCGTGAGTCTCACGTGGGGACAGCCGCCCTCGGCTCTCCAACCAGGTGCAGCCCGGCATTCTTAACTGGACAGACCAGAAGCTCCGACTGAACCTCAAGCTCGCGCCTTCTCCAGCTCCCGCCCCACGCTATCCAGCACGCCATTGAGGAACTGCACCGACTCCGGAGAAGAGAACTTACGCGCAATTTCCAACGCCTCATTGATGACCACGGCCCGAGGGGTGGTGGGAAAGCCCAGCATCTCCGCTACTGCCGCGCGCAGCAGATTGCGATCCACCGCCGCCATGCGCTCCATGCGCCAATGTTCAGCGTGGCTTTCGATCAGCGCGTCAATTTCAGTCTTGCGGTCGCTGGCTACGCGAAAAAGATCGTCGGCAAAGCCGCGCTCATCGGGCTCAATCGCACTGCGTTCGCTCCAAAAAGTGCGCCGCACTTCATCCGGCTCCTGCTTCCCCATATCCGCCTGGAAAAGCATCTGCAGCGCCAGTTCGCGAGATTTGCGGCGAGTGCCCATGGAAGCTGTCAGCTATCGGCCTTCAGCCATCAGTTTACAGGAAGGATCATTCTGAAGAATTGATGCCGCGCTATCGAGAAGCATAGCGTTTCTTGGCTGGAGGCTTCCGGGCTTGGGTCTTGCCTTTGCTTTTGCTGACGGCTGACGGTTGACGGCTGACAGCTTTCTCGCTGACGACGGAAGACTGACGACCGCCGACCGCTTTTCTCAGATTCGCCATCTCCACCGCCGCCAGCGCCGCGTCGAGCCCCTTGTTTCCCATCTTCAATCCGGCGCGATCGATGGCCTGTTCGAGCGTGTCGCAAGTGAGGACACCAAAAGCGTGCGGGACACCGGTTTCCTGCGCCGACTGCCCAATGCCCCGCGCCACTTCGTTCACGATCACATCGTAGTGCGCCGTATCCCCACGCAGCAGGCAGCCCAGGCAGATGATGGCGTCGTATTCTCCTGTTTCTGCTAGAGTGCGCGCCGCGGACGGGATTTCGAACGCACCCGGCACGCGCACAGTGGTTATGTTCCTTCCTTTTGCGCCGGAACGAATCAGGCCATTGTAAGCGCTCTGCAGCAATCGATTCGTAATGAATTCGTTGAAGCGGGAAACGACAATGCCAAAGCGTTTCCCCGACGCGCTGAGTCCGCCTTCCAGCGCCTTGACCCGCGATTGCTTGCGTTTAGCTTCCGTGGTTCCGTGCCTCCATGGAGAATTCGTTCTCAATCCGTGAGAATCCGCGGCGAAAGAAGTTACTTGCCCTTGAACTGTGCCGGACGCTTCTCTAGAAAAGCCGCAATCCCTTCCTTCTTGTCCTCGCTCGCGCAGGCAACAGCAAAAAGAACAGCTTCCAGATACATCCCTTCGGCCAGCGGCATTTCCATCCCCTTGTTCACTGCCTCCATGGCGAACTGCACGGCCAGCGGCGCGTTGGCAATGATCTTCTGCGCAATAGCTTCCGCGCGCGGAATCAACTCCGCGGCCGTCGTGACTTCATTGACCAGGCCAATGCGATGCGCCTCCTGCGCGGTAATCATCTCACCCGTGGTGACCAACTGCATGGCGATGCCCTTGCCCACCAACCGGGGCAAGCGTTGCGAGCCACCCAGGCCGGGAATCACCCCCAGCTTCACCTCCGGCTGCCCCAGCTTGGCATTCTCGCTCGCCAGGCGCATGGTACACGCCATCGCAATCTCGCAACCTCCGCCGAGAGCAAAGCCGTTGATGCAGGCAATCACTGGCTTGCCCAGATTCTCGATCAGCTCAAGCACGGACTGATTGCGCAGCGTGTACTCTTTGGCCGTGACCGGATCTTGCTTGGCCAGTTCGCCGATGTCCGCGCCGGCGATGAACGCCTTCTCGCCCGCGCCGGTCAGCAAGGCAACGCGAATCGAAGCGTCATTCTTGATGTCGTTAAACGCCGACCGCAGCTCTTCCAGCGTCGCCGAGTTCAGCGCATTGAGCACCTGCGGCCGGTTCACGGTGACGTAGGCAATGGCGTTTTTCTTTTCGAGGAGAATGTTTTCGAAGTTCATCTGCTTGCAACCCTAGCTTTTGTAGTTCAAAACTCCAACTCGTGTGTTTGCGAGCAAAGCGAAGAACCTGTGCATTTTATCCTGGGCTTTGCTCGGGAAGGCTAGCAACAAGTTTCAGTAGCCTCGTTTCTCCAACATAGCCAGCGCGCTTGTCGTCAG
Source organism: uncultured Acidobacteriaceae bacterium (assembly GCA_963776125.1). GTDB lineage: Bacteria > Acidobacteriota > Terriglobia > Terriglobales > Acidobacteriaceae > PALSA-270. Next base: position 7,924 of record CAVZMC010000049.1, read on the forward strand.
GTCACAACCGTAACACTTGCGTAGAGACGAAAAGCGCTGGATGATCGTTATCAAACCACCGCTATAGGTCGCTCCGCAGCGCGGACAGTTCAATACCCGCAGCCAAACGCTTGTCGCAAGGGAAAGCAACACTCCAAATACGAGGACCGCCCACCAGTCATTCGAGGCGTAGAGCCTCACCAGAAAGTAGGCAGCCAACACAAGCACGATGCCAAGCCAATTAGCGCGGTTCAGCGCCTTGAATTTACGCCACCGGCTAAGATAACGGTCGCGCTCCTCAATTGTGACATCGGCGAGCAATTTCTCTTCGGCCGAGCGGTCGAGGCTCAGCGATATTTTTGTCGCAGGTGTGATCTTAAAACGCACTGAACGAATTTCCGCAATGTCGACGTCTCACAACTTGTTCGCCTTCGGATTCCCCGGATCGGAATAATCGTAAAAACCTTTGCCTGTCTTCCGCCCATACCACCCCGCCATCACCAACCGCTTCAGCAGCGGCGGCGAGGCGAACCGCCGCTCCTTGAACTCGTCAAACATCACGTGCGTGATGTAGTAAGTCGTATCGAGGCCCACGAAATCCAGCAGTGTCAGCGGCCCCATGGGATGCCCAGCGCCCAGCTTCATGGCGTTGTCAATGTCTTCAATCGATCCAACGCCCTCTTCATAGGCGCGGATGGCATCGAGCAAGAACGGCACCAGCAGCCGGTTTACGATGAATCCAGTCTTGTCGCTGGTGCGTACCGGAACTTTCCCCAGCTTCTTGCCAAATTGGTAAGCGGTTTCATACACATCATCCGCGGTGGCGATGGTCCGCGCCACTTCCACCAGTTTCATCAGCGGCACCGGATTAAAGAAGTGCATCCCAATGAACCGCTCCGGGCGTTTTGTGGCCGTCAACAGCTCCGTCACGGAGATCGAAGACGTATTGGTCGCGAAGATGGCGTCTTTCTTAACTATGCCGTCAATCGACGCATACATCTTCTTCTTCTCCTCAACATTTTCGATGATGGCCTCAAGCACGATGTCGCAGTCCGCCAGGTCTTCTTTCCTGGTCGTCCCTTTCATCCGCGCGCGCACAGCCTGCGGCGTTTCCTTCAGCATGCCCTTTTCCGCAAACTTGGCCAGCGACTTTTCGATGGCCGCCAGTCCCTTATCCAGGAATTTCTGCTCGACTTCGAGCACGGTGACGTCGAATCCTGCAGTGGCCGCGACCTGGGCGATGCCCGAACCCATCAGCCCACAACCGAGAACACCAACTTTCTTAATCTCCATGGAAACTCGCCTCTGTTCCTAGGATATTGCGACACGAGTTTAGCAGCGTGGAGAGGGTTTTCGCTATCTGCGATTGGAGGGTTTGAGGTAACTCACGCCTTCGCCGCGGCCGCCAGCGAAGCCGCCAGCGCTACCACTTTGCCCGCGCCCGCGGAGAGCGAGGAATGGAGCGCTTGCTCAACGCGGTTGATCACTTCCGTCACGATGTCCGCGGCATCGAATTCCTGCTTCACCACGGCTTCGGCCAGCCCGGCATTGAACGCAACCGGCTCTTCCGTCCCAGGCAGGCGAACGCCCGCCAGTAGTTTGCGCAGCTTTTCGAGTGCGAGCGACGCTTCCTTCTGTCCGGTTTCGCCGAGAACCAGGGCAACCGTGGTCAACTCATAGCGAAACGCCAAATCGTTCTGCCGGATGTTCGCCGAGAAGAGCTCTCCGATCTGCCGCATGGCCGTTTCCACCGCGGCGTCCCCGAACTCCTTTACCAGGGATGAACTCTTGCCCAACTGCATCAAAAGAACGGTCAGCGGAGTCTTCTGCTGCAGCGCGCGCTCGGTCTCGGAAAGCAGTAGATCGATATAGGACGCCCGCTTCAACAATCCCGAGCCCTCATCGGTGACCGAAAGATTTTTCACCAGACGGCGCAACCCGGCGTTATTGAGCGCGATGACGATCTGCTCGCCGATGGTTTTCAGCACGACCATGTCGTTGGCATGCCAGCCGCGCGGCGCGTTATTCGCCAACAGCAAAAGCCCCAGATGATCCTTGCCATCGGTAAGCGGCAAAACCAGCAAAGAGCTGATCGCCAGCTCCGCCACCGTTTCCCGCACCGCTTGCAGCTCCGGCACAGCCGGAGCGTCGGTTGTGCTGAAGCTTCCGCGGCTGACGGCCAAGTCCCGCACCGCCGCCACCACCTTCGCCAGCGCGGCCGGCGTTGCGGGCGTCACGCTCTCGCCGCAATACTCGGTGATCGCGGAGGGAGGCAATCCCGGCTTGCACAGCGCTGCCACGCAGCGGCTGACTTTCCACTGCGCCCCAATTTCTTTGGCTGCGGTGGAGAGCACCGCATTGGCATTTCCCTGGCGGTAAAGTTTGCGCGAGATTTCCGCCACGCGGGTGAAGGTGTCGACGTTGGCAGACTCGGCAACCGGCGCGGCGGGGGCGGTCGGAGCGGGGACCGAGGATGTTGCTGGCGCGGAGGGCGCGTCTGCCGGCGCATGGTCCGCGTACCGTGCCACCAGCCCAGCCGCCATATAGAGCCGTTGTAGATCTTCGTTGCGCTCTTCTTCCCGCGGAAACAGTTCCTGAATGCGCTGCAACCGCTCCAGCGCCTTGGCTCGCATTCCGTACTGCACCAGGATTTCCGCCTGCAACATCAAGTCCTGCAGAGCCGCCGCGCCCAGCGCCGGCTGATCTCCGCCGCTGCCGCTGCGTACCGGCTCCGGCATGGCCTTGCCAACGCCCACGAAACGCGAAGCAATCACTTTGAACCGGTTGTCGTCCACTTTCCCGCGCAGCGCTTCCAGGCGCTTATGATGTCCGGGTTCGTAGGCGTCGATTTCCGCGGCGCGGTCCAGGCACTCCGCCGCTTTCACGTAGTTGCCCATCCCGTAGTAGAGATCGAATAACTTGATCAGTGTCAGAGAGTAGTCAGTTTCGCGATTGGAGGCGTTGAACAGCTCGCCCATGAATTCCAGCACCTCGGGGGAGGCGCGATGTCCGGCGGCGATATCCTGCATCATCGCCGCAAAGGCCTTTCGTTCGCCCCGTCGGCGTTGCACTCCCTCGAGTTTGCGCGCCAAGGCCACGGCCTCGGCGTCCTGCTGCGCATCGATAAACATTCCGATCAGGTTCGATACGTCCGGCAAGCGCGAAGGATTTTGCTCGAACACTTCCCAAACAAAGGGCTCTGCTTCGGTCAACCGGCTGGCGGCCAGCAGCGCCTTGCCATAAGTTTCACGCAGCTCTCGCGGAGCCGGAACCGCGTTTAGATGCGCTTCCAGAACGAAGATGGCCGCGCCCGCCTGCCCTTGCTGCATTAAGCTTCTCCCGTAAGCCAGGGCAATCTGGGGATCGCTGGGGTCTTCCGCATAGGCGTGCTCGAAATGCGGCCCGCCGCTTGCTCCCGAAGCCTCGGCCAGGTGTCCCAGCCTCAGAAAGGCGGCGGCCGCGGCCTTGTGGTCGCCCGCTTGAGAGGAGAGTTCGCCCAGGCGCGCCAGATTCCGTTCCACCGGTTCCAAGGTGACAATCAGCTTCAGCACCCGCAGTGCATTCGCCTTGTCTCCCTGCTTGACCAGTTCTTCCAAAACGCTCTCGTAGGTTTCGGTCGCCAGCCTGCGATTCGACTTCTCCAGCAACTGGCCAAACCCGATCCGCTGCTGCCAACTCGGCTTGGCATAACGGGCGAGCTTCTTGTAAGTGAGGCTGGCGCGAGTTGCGTCGCCGGCTTGAATTTGGCGCTCAAACACTTCGCCTAACAGCTTCACCGCGTCGGGAACGCGCTGCAGGGAAAGGCACAAATCGGCCGCCATCTGGCGTACTGCATCATTGGCCTGGTCGGCCGCCAGTATCTGGAGATATTCTTCCAGGGCTTCGGCGGTTTTCCCTTTCTGCAGAAGCTTTTCCGCGCGCTCCACCAGCCGCGCAATCTCGGCTCGGTCCGCTCGATGGGCTGTTTCTGACATGAGATCTGGCCGGGAGAGGGAAATCCCCCAAAAATTCTAGGTCCCGGCCCGAAGCCTCGCAACGAAGTAACGCCCAAAGTTGGTGACGAAAGTCACCCTGTCGTGCCGAGAACGGGAGTGGCATCCGTCAGCGAGGCTCACGCTCTATTGGAATGGCCTCCACGACGCAGCGGGATTTCGCCGCCGTCGGCAGATTGCTTCTTAATTACGAACGTAATTCTCCACACCGCTTTCCGGCTGCATGCCTGGCGCTCGTCGGCTACGCTCAAACCGGCTGTATCCGTGTTCTTAGCGGCGAAAACGCCGGGATAAACCTTGAGCTTCGTGCCCGCATTCGTTGCGTATTCCGGCCAGGACAACTGGCTCTGGGCCTTCTTCGGCCTGGGAGCGGGACTGTATTGTTTCTATCGCGGATTCCAGCTGCTGCAGCGCCGCCGCCTCATTCTGGACGTTCCCGCTTCCAAGATTCGCAGCGCGTCCATGGGCCTGGTGGAGCTGAGCGGGCTGGCGGTTGGGCCGTACACTATGCAAGCCCCGCTCACCGGCTTGCCGTGCTACTACTATCGTTCCATGGCGTGGCAGCTCAAGCAGTCCGGAAAGAACAGCCACTGGGAAAAAGTCGCCGACGAAAGTCTGCACCTGCCTTTCTATCTCGACGACAACACGGGGCGCATGCTGATCGACCCGCAAGGCGCCGAACTCGATCTCCATCGCGACTTCCACGACGAGTTCAACACTCCGCTGTTCTCCAGCCAGTTGGAGCTTCCCGCCAACGTGTCGAGCTTTCTAGTGCGGCACGGCCTCGACACGACTAAGAAGCTGAAGCTCGAGGAATACTGCATCAAGCCGAAGAACGCGCTGTTCATCCTGGGAACGCTGGCGCCGAATCCGGGCGTAAGTGTCAGCGCGACGCCGGTGCAGGCCGTTGCTGACAATCCCATCAAGTTCACTTTCAACATGAACCTGTCCGATGCGCTCGCCAGCCATTCTGCCGGGACCCCCGCCCCTCGCGCGGACTTTCACCCCGCTCCGGAAGTCATCCGGCTGCAGGGGAGCCGTCCGCCTTCGAGCAGTGCCAGCATGAGCCAGCAGGAAAAGGTCACGGCCGCGCTCATTCAGGCGGGGATTGCGAATCCCGCGGCTTGGGACGCGGCTGGCGTGCAGTTGCCGGGAGTGGCCGTCAGTCCCGGAATTGAGCCGACCCACCCCGGAACCAGCGCCAACGGAAGTGCTGCCGGAACTGCGACCGCCGCCGCGGCTCCCGCGCCGGAGTTTGACCTGAACCCGCAGGCCGTGCTCATGAAAGGCACGAACAACGCTTCGTTCTTTATTTCCTGGCGCAGCCAGCGTGAAGTCGTGCGGTCGCTCGGCTGGAAATCCACGTTGATGATCTGGGGAGGGCCCGCGCTGAGCCTGCTCTCACTCTTCATTCTGCTGCAACATTTTGGCTGGATGTGAGTGTGGCGCGGGCGCCCCCGCCCGCGACGCGACTGTCATTCGCCTGCAAAGGCGCCACACGGCATCAGCCTGCTCACCTGCTCCGCGCGCATCGGCGCAACTCCTCAATTAGAATGGCCGAGTGACGGACCCGGTTCGCATTGGAATTCTGGGCGACTTCAACCCCGAATTCCGTTCGCATCACGCCACCAACGACTCGCTGCAGCATGCCGCCACTAAGCTCAACATGCAGCTCGAGTCGCAATGGATTCCCACGCCTTCGATTGTTGAAGGTGAGGGGCTGAAAGTCCTCGAAACCTTCGATGGGCTGTGGGCTTCGCCGGGCAGTCCCTATAAGAGCTTCGAGGGCATGTTGAAGGGAATCCAATTTGCCCGCGAGCACGATTGGCCTTTCCTCGCCACCTGTGGCGGTTTTCAATACGCCTTTATCGAACTCGCCCGCAACGTGCTCGGCATCGCCGACGCCGACTCGGCGGAAAACAATTCCGCGTCGAAAAACATTGTGATCTACCCGGTCGCCTGCGCGGTGCCAAACCGCGCGCCGGATGCGCCCAAGCTCTCGGGTGTCGTGCCGGAAATCCGCTTGCGTCCCGGCTCCTACCTGCAGTCGTTCTATGGCAAGGACAAAGACCAGGTAGCCGAGGAATTCTTCTGCAACTTCGAGATCAATCCGGAATTTGAATGGACATCGATCGAGGCCGGCTTCCCGGTAGTGGCGCGCGGCCCGCAAGGCGAGATCCGCGCCATAGAATCGCCGACTCAAAGGTTCTATGAGGCGACCCTGTTCCAGCCGCAGCTATCTTCCAAGGCCGGCAATTCACATCCGCTAATCCTGGCGTTCGTGCAGGCCGCCGCGGATTGGGGGAAAAAGAAGCTGGACGACAGCGTGCTGGAGTGATTTTGTAGCCCCCGCCGTCTCGACGGCTGTCCCCACGTTCAGCGTACGCTAGCCAGGCAACAGCTCGAACGCCGGATGATTCTCGGCAATCTCCGCGAAGGCCTCCACCGGCGAGCCCGCCGGAATGGAAAAGTATTTCTGCACCACGCTCTTGTAGGTATCGAGATAAGCTTTCAGAATTCTCAGCTTCTCGGCGCCTTCGAGCTGCCGTAAGCGAACCGTTTCCCGCTTGCTCCCCCGCTTCAGCGTGACCTCCCCCGCGGCCTCGGCATTGCGCACCCACTGCGTGCGGCCGCGCGGTGCGACCATGTAGCGCTTGCCGTCGAGAGGCATTACGTTCACCGGCGTGGAGTAAATGCGCCCGCTCTTGCGCCCGCGAACTTCCAGCAGGTAAATGAAGGCCGGACCGAAACCGAGGCCGACGAGAAATCCGAACATGCTGTTGAAGAAACGTTCGCCGGCTGAGGGTGCGCGGAACTGGGGGAGGGGCGTGCTAGACATGCGGATCATTTTAACTCGTTACGGTCCCGAAGTTGTCATTCCGAGCGCCGTGTTTTGGCGCGAGGGATCTTCTTTTTCGCGATCGCGAGGGACAGCAGATTCCTCGCTTCGCTCGGAATGACAATTCTGTGAGAGCCGAGACACTCGCGTTCAGTGCACCATCGCCGGGCCGCGGCGTCCCTTGGGCTTGGTCATGAAGAACACGAATGGAATCATCAGCAGGAACACGATGGCCAGGAAGACGAAAACATCGTTATAGGAGAGCATGGCGGCCTGGCGTTCCACGGTGGCAAACAGCGCGGCTTGGGCGCGATGCGTCGCGGTGACCGGGTCCGCACCGCGCGGACTCGAACATCGCGCGCAAGCCTAGGAATGCGCGCCGGGCGGTGGGGTTGGCGGCGTCGACATGGGCGCCCAGCACGTTGGTGTGCGTCTGCTGGTCTCGTACCTCCATGGTCTCAACAATAGAGATGCCGATGCTGGCGCCGATATTGCGCATCAGGTTGAAGATGCTGGTCGCGTTGCCCATGCGGCTGAGCGGAATGGGATCGTTGGTCGCCGTGGTCAGCGGCACAAAAATCAGCCCCAGGGACGCGCCTTGTATTAACAGGGGCACCAGAAAATCGCCCGACCCCACACCCAGCGTCAATCTGGACAGTTGAAACATGGCCAGCGCGCCGAAGACAAACCCCACGCCGAGCAGCCTTCGCGGATCCACCTTCGAGGTTAGGTAGCCGACAAAAGGCATGGCGACAAAAGACGCCAGGCCGCGAGGAAGGTTGGTAACGCCGGCGTGCGTCGCGGTGTAGCCCAAGACCTCCTGCATTAGGAGGGGTAGCATAACGGTGCTGCCGTAAAGCACCAGCCCGATCGCCATCATGAGCGATGTGCCAATGGCGAAGGAGCGGTAGCGGAAGACTCCCAGATCAATGATGGGATGCGGGGTCTTCAACTCGCGAATAATCAGTCCGGTCAGGCCAATCACGGTGAGCACGGCCAGCACCGCGATGAAATGCGAGGCGAACCAATCGTCCTCCTGGCCTTTGTCGAGCATGATCTGCAGCGAGCCGATGCCCAGCACCAGCAGGCCGATTCCCCAGTAGTCCACGCCCATCGATTTCTTCCGCAAGTAGTGCGGGTCGAAAACGAACAGGTAAGTGAGTAGAACGGAAATCATGCCGATCGGGACATTGATATAAAAAACCCAGCGCCAACTGTAGTTGTCGGTTAACCATCCGCCTAGGACGGGCCCAAGCATGGGCGCGACCACAATGCCGAGCCCCCAGAATCCCATGGCTTGGCCGCGTTTCTCCGGCGGGAAGGCCTCAAGCAGGATGGCTTGCGAGAGTGGCTGCAGACCTCCTCCGCATGCGCCTTGAATGATGCGGCAGAAGATCAGGAAGCCGAGCGATGGCGCCAGGCCGCACAAGAAAGAAGCTCCGGTAAAGCCGACCACCGAGGCCGTCAGCAGGCGTTTGCGTCCAAACCGGCTGGCCAGCCAGCCAGTCATTGGCAGGACCACTGCGTTGGCTACCAGGTAAGAGGTCAGCGTCCAAGTGGCTTCGTCGGTGGTCGCGGAAAGATTGCCGGCAATGTGCCGCAGCGAAACGTTCACCACCGTAGTGTCGAGGACCTCCATGAACGTGCTCGACATCACGGCAATCGCGATGAGCCAGGGATTGGGGGACCGCGGCGAATTGAGCGTATGCTCCGGACTCATTGCATTTGACAACTAAATTGTCATTCCGAGCGCCCGGTTTTGGCGCGAGGAATCTGCTTTCTGTCGGCAACGGGCAAACCGCGGATTCCTCGCTACGCTCGGAATGACAACTCTTTCAACGGTGTACAAATCCTAATAGACGCAAGTATGGATGTGGTAACGGCGTCCGGGCTAGGCTGTTTGCGTGGTCCCGGCGTTGGACGCGGGAGCACCCAGCCGCGTCCGGCTCCAGGTGTACTGAATGCGATGGATGACGGTAATCGTCGACAGAACCGCAATCACCCACAGCACCGGCGCCATCACATTGAACAGGGCGCCGATGATGACCAGCACCAGACGCTCCGGGCGCTCCATAAAACCGACGCGGCAAGAGCCGATGAGCGATTCGGCGCGGGCCCGGCTGTAGCTCACCATGATCGCGCTGATCATCACCACGGCGGCCAGGACGGTGTAAAAGAAACGCCCGCCGCGGGCGTAGAACACGAGCAGGCCTAGAAACTGCGAAGCATCGCTATAGCGGTCGACCACGGAGTCGAAGAAAGCCCCGAACTGGCTCACCCGGTTAGAGGCGCGAGCCACCCGGCCATCCACCAGATCGAAGAAACCGGAACCAATGATGATCAGGCCGGCGTAACGGAACATGCGCGCCTGATTGTCGCCGTTGGCATAGCCAAACATGAAGGCAGCTACCACGTTGACCACCAGTCCGAGAAACGTCAGCACATTGGGGTTAATCCGCGCCAGCGCCAGCCAGCGGACAATGGCATCGAGCAGTACGCCGCATACCCGCCCGAAGATGCTGGTCCATGTTTTGGTCATTGGGTGGTTGTCATTGGGACTGGGCTTCAGCCTCGGCCTTGTCGTGCATAGTGGTTAGTCGCAGAACTTCCATTTCGCGTTTGCCGCTGGGAGTCACCACCAGAGCGGTGTCCCCGACCTTCTTGTTCAGCAGGGCGCGGCCGATGGGGGACGTAGTGGAGATTTTTCCCGCGGTCACGTCATTCTCCTCGCTCGTCACCAGTTCGTATTCCATTTCTTCGTTCTTGGTGCTGTCGTAGATTCGAACCGTGGAGCCGAGACCCGCCTTATCCTTGGGAATGTTGTTCATGTTGATCAGGGATAGGTCGGCAATGCGCCTGCCCAACTGCCGTAGCCGCGCCTTGACATATTCCTGGCGCTGCTTGGCCATGTGGTATTCGGCATTTTCGCTCAGGTCGCCCAGAGCAACCGCCTTCTTGAGTTCTTTGGGAATCTCGTGGCTCAGTTCGTGCTCCAGGAGATTGATCTCATCCTGGAGCTTTTTCTTGATCTGCTCGGTCATAAGACTGGAATTATAAACCCACGGTGTGTTGCTGGATGCATTGCCTGGAGGCGGTTTCAAACAGCGGAATGCTGTTGCGGAATCCCGGAATGAACACCGACATCCTAAGTCCTACCAGGCCATACGCTTTCTCAATTCCGTGACATGCGCCACGTGATGCCGGCCATGCCACGCATAGAGCGCCAGATTTTTCTCCAACGGCACGAGTCCCAATTCTGGATGCTTGAAGCTGCGTTTCCAATCCGCCGGCTCCATCGAACGCAACAGGATGACGAAGCGGCCGTGTAGAGACTCCAGCAACGCCAGAGAAAGGTCTAGCGGAGTGGGCCCCACGTCGGGCAACTGGGCCCACAGCTCCTCAGCGTAGGGTTTGATGGTTGGCTGTTCTTCGGTCAAAGCCAGCTTGAAGCGGATATACGCGTTCATGTGGCTTTCGGGGACGTGATGCACCAGTTGTCGCACGGTCCAGCCGCCTTCGCGATAGGGAGTTTCGATTTGCTGCGGCGACAGCCCGCGCACTGCCGAGCGCAACGCCGCCGGGCAATGCTCGATGTCCTCAATCAGTTTCTTCCGTTGTTCGGGCGTGGGCGGGCCGTCGTAGCTGAACTTGCCGATTGGGTAGCGGGGATCGGTCATCTGAACCTCCAAGGGTTCTTAACTTGCGAATCAGATGCTCCGCAGGTGCTGGAAGTCACAAAAGTTCGTTCAGAGTCAGCAGCCTGCGGGACGCCAGCGCGACCGACGGCATCGGGGATGGACTCGCTACTTCACCAACGCAAGAATTCTTGCCGGGCTCCCTGAGCCGCCTTCCAGCTTCATGGGCGCGACCACCACAATCGCTCCGGTGCTGGGAACGCGATCCAGATTGGCCACGTTTTCCAGTTGATAGACGCTGTGGGCGAGAGCGTAGTGATGGACTGGAAAATCGGTCGAGGATCCGCAGTCGGCGCTCAGAGTGTCGATGCCCAAGCCGAAAACGTCGCGCCCTGCCACCAGGAATTTGGCCGCCTCCAAGGAATAGCCGGGGAAGTGCATGATTCCCTGAGCATCGGCATTGCGGAAATCCCTGACGGAATCCCAACGCCCGTCCCAGCCGGTGCGCACCATGACCACGGCCCCAGGCGGAATCTGCCCATTGATGTGCTCCCAGCCGGCGATGTCTTGCACGGAAACTAGATAGTCAGGATGGTTCTTCACATTGGCGCTGACGTCGAGCACTACGAGCGGGGCGACCAGCCGTTCCGGAGGGACTTGATCAATCGTCCACATGCCGCGGGCAAAGTGCGCGGGCGCGTCCATGTGGGTGCCAAAGTGTTCCGGCAGGGAAATATTGCGGGCGAAATACTGGTTCTTCTCCAAGGTGCCAACGGTCGTTGCTTCGTAGGGGGATTTTTCCGAAAGTTCGAAGGTTGGCACTTTCTCGTTGATCGTGTGGGTCAGGTCCACAACCGCGTGGAAGCCGGCAGCGTCTGGCTGCTGAGTGTGCCGCTTCTGGGCCAGCAGGAGCAAAGCCAGGACCAACACCGCGCCGACCACCAGGGTTCGAGTCTTCATGTGGTTCAATCGTCTTTACGCGTCAGCTTTTCCGCGTGGACAGGAAACGGCCACTTCATTTGGATGCGAGCGCAATATTACTTAGATGCAGTGCTTCGAGGGCAGACGCGCATTTTCTATTGTCGGTTGGGGACGCCGTAACCGCAAGGAACGGCAGGCCATGGACTTGGGGGAACTCGGGAAACTACACGGACAATCAGATCAAGAGCAAAGCAATTGCCACCGCCGCAAGTGTCCCAGCGAGGTTCACCAAGTCATTGTTCAGCAACTTCCGGCGTTCGAGCGAGGCTCCTAAATAGCTGTCCGCGACCATGCCGCCCACGGCGGCGGTCACGGAAACGCCGGCCCATCGCAATGGCAAGAACCCCACGAGCACGCAAACAATGCTCACGACCGCGGCGGCAACGATCCCCGCCAAACTTCCGGCCGAGCTCACCCCACCATTCGTGCCCGCGGGAACCAACCGCCAGGTGGTGATCAAGCGCGCTTTCTCGCCGCCGGCTTGCCCCACTTCGCTGGAGACCGTATCCGCCGCAGCCTCGGAAAGTGCGGCGGCGACTGCCAGCAGGAAAACAGCGCGTCTGCCGCCGGTTGCATAAAGCACCGCACAGATCGCGGCTACGCCGAGGTTGGCCAGCACCTGCGATGCCCGCCTGCCATCCCTTCGTTCCGCCGTTCCCAATTTTTGTTTTTGCTGGTATCCCCACCGCGTGCTAATCCAGGCGAGGCAAAACACCGTGATTAGAGCGACGAATGCGCCGGGGCCGGCGCCAGCGTACAACAGAAAGCACATCACGGCTCCGGCGACGGCGCCCGAACGGGTGACGCCGCGCAACAGTCGGGCCAAAGCCGCAAACGCCAAAGTCATCGCGGCCGCGATCAAGAGTTGGAGCATCTCCGGTCTCCCCACGAGAAGAGTGCTCGAAGAGAGCCAAACGCCGAACCCGCAAGGCCGAAAAATTTGCGCTAACTCATGCATTCTCAGAGCTCAACGATGATAGCTTCGTGAGTGGGGAGCGATCTGCATGCTACTAGCTGTAGTAGGCTCGGCGAAAATGCACCATTTATGGTGCTTCTATTTGGGCTACTCCGCTCCACTTCCAATGCCATCTCGCCTGCTTGTAGTCTAAACTCACACTCTGTGGCGTAAGACTCTAGCGTCGGTTTTTCGTGCGGGTGAACTTTATGGCATCTTCGGTTTGGTCTGGCTATCTCACGTTCGGATTGATCTCCATGCCGGTGCGTCTCTTCTCCGGCGCGCGCAGTTCCGGTATTTCCTTCAACATGCTGCATCGCGACGATCTTTCCCGCCTCAAGCAACAGTACGTTTGCCTGGCCGACGGCAAAGTCGTGGAGCGCAGTGAGATTGTGAAAGGCTACGAATATCGCAAAGATGAGTATGTGGTGATCGAGCCCGATGAGATCAAGAAGATCGAACCGCAGACCGCCAAGACCATGGAAATCCTTGAGTTCGTGAAAGAGAGCGAAGTCGATCCGGTGTATTTCGAGTCGTCGTACTACATGCTGCCGGAAGAAGCCGGCCGCCGGCCTTATGCTCTGCTGACCAAAGCGCTCGCAGAAAGCGAATATGTCGCCATCGCCAAGCTCACCATGCACAACCGGGAATATACGGTGTTTTTGCGCCCCACGCAGGGCGGCATGATGCTGCACACCATGTACTACGAGGAAGAAGTGCGCAAGGTGGAAGGATTCGGCGCGCCCGACGTCGAACTGAAAGACGCGGAAGTCAAAGTGGCACATCAATTGATCGAAGCTCTGGCGGCGGAGTGGGATCCGGAAAAATATCGCGACACCTTCCAGGACAACGTCAAGAAGCTGATCGCCACCAAACTCGAAGGCGGCAAGATCGCAGAAGTGGAGCAGCCGAAGAAACTGGCGCCGGTGGTGGACCTGATGGCTGCGTTGAAGCAGAGCCTCGCGGACATGGAAGGCAGAAAGAAGCCGGCGGCGACGGCTAAATCCGCTGCGCCCGCTTCCGCGCTCCCAGGAAAATCGCGCCGCGGCAAAGGATAGATTCTTCCTCCAATTCCTCCGATCAACGCTACAACCTCACCTTGGGCAGAATGCATCTGTCTTGTATCGCGGGAGACAGAAAGCCTGGCGACTAGCGACGCGAGCCTGCCTTCTGGCGCATAACGCTACAAGTCGTTAGAATGTAGGTTCTTTTTGGGATCAGCGTGAACTGATAGATTCCTCGGTTGGGGTGCGGATGACCTTAGTGCGTGTGGGCCGCCTCGTGGCGGTGCTGGCTATCGTGGTGGCCGAGTTCGGCTGTGGGGATACCTTCCGCCCGGTGGTAATTCCTATCTCCACCCCGCCGCCCAATCCTGCTAGCGTGCACTATGCGGTGGTCCTTAGCACCAATGGGGTCTGCAATCTGCCAGCCGTCCCCAATCCGCCGCTCCCTAATGCCCAGTGCAATCCCGGTGCTGCCAGCCGTATCGATGTCTCTGGCGACAGCGTTGTGAACAGCGCCAATGTCGGGCTGAACCCGGTGCATGCGGTTCTTTTGCCCAATGAGAATGACGTTTATGTCGCCAACCAACTGGAAGACACGGTTTCTTTTTATGATCCGTCAGGGAGCGGGCCAGTTTCAACCGTGACCTTGCCGCCCGGGTCGGGCCCAGTGTTCTTGGCAGTGCAGTCCAACACTGTGTACGTTGCCGACGCCGGCGATGACACGTTCTCCACGCTTCCCATTTTCAACAATGTAGTGACCAATACGACCCCGGTTGGGTTCGGATCCGGTTGCGCTCGCCGTGATGCCTAATGGGCAAAAGGTGTATGTTGCCAACCATGGCAGCGGACCGAACCCGGTGAACGGCACAGTCATGAGCATCAACACGGTGGATAGTTCCGTGAACCCACCGATTTCGCCGCCCGCGGGGTCATCCTGGAATGCGCCGACCTGGGTTGTGGCCCGCCCGGACAATGCAAGAGTCTACGTTCTGGACCAGGGAACTGGCGTGGTCGCGGCCATCAACACCACTTCTGACACCGTGATGGGTACGGCCCTAGTTGGGGCGGGCGCGAATTTCATGCAGTATGACCAGAGCCGGACTCGCCTTTACGTGACCAATCCCGTCGCAGGAACGATGGTGATTCTCGACGCCTCAACCAATCCCCCCAACAGCCCGCCTACCGATCCCCTGACCATCCTGGCTACGTTCAATTTCGCAGGGGCGAACGCCCCATGCCCGGGCGGGTGCACCCCGGTGTCGGTAGCGGCTTTGTCGGATGGAAGCCGGGCTTATGTTGCCAGCTACCAGGTCAACAACAACACTTGCAGCAACCCGGCTCAAACCCCGCCTTGCATCACTGCCTGGCTGACCGTCATCAATGCCTCGAGCAATACCGTCACCAAAACGATCTCCCTCGAGGTGGTGAACCCGAACGCCCCGATCGCCGTTCCCCCCACGTTTCAGCCGGATACTCCCGTGCCTACAGTGGTTGTGAATGGCGCCCAGTTGGCGGTATGCGCGTCTGCGAGATTCAGGTTGTTCGCGGCCGCCTCCGGGGATAACTCGCGCGTGTATGTCTCCTACTGCGACGCGGGAGGGACCGAGTCGATCAGCACTGTGCCGAACACTTCTCCCGGGACCCAGAATGGTGGCGACTATTTGGTGAACGAACTGACGGCGCCTTTCAGCGCCTGTGCCTCTCCGGGCTGTGGTTCGCCCCCCACTCCCGGAGGCGAGCCGGTTCCGCAGAATCCGGTTTTTGTACTGCCGGGGCCGTGAACCCAGCCGGAACTCGCCGCCTGACCGATCCACAGAATTTCCCTGGATGATGAGTTTGTTCGGAAGGACCAGCCGGAGAAGTGGGAGCCCGTTTGAAGAGAACCTAGAGAGCTATTGTGTGCGGGATGCGGTTGGCACGCCCTTGAAAGCGCGCGAAAAGAACCTACGCGGACGCCGCCGTTCGTGCCCCCCGATGTTGCCGGTTGTAGCGCAGGACAATGTTCATGAACACGGTGCCGCTCGGCGTCTCAAAGGCGAGCACCATGGCTTCGGTATCCTCGCTGCTCTCCGAGCCGCGTTCCGAAGTGTGAATCACCGGCGGATGCACCCGGAAATGAAACCCTTGATCATTGAGCGTGGTGATGGCGTTGCCAATCACCTGGTTGGCGAGTTCCTTGACCGTTTCCTTCACCAGTTCGTCCGACTCCGGCACCTCGGCGCCCGCGAATTGGCTGGCCACGCGGACGGCGGTGGCGGGATCGAGATCGAAAATGATGCGGCCTTCGATGTCGCCGGTAAGCCAGACCAGGGCCGCGACGCCCTTGCGACGATAGGCCTCCTGCTCCATGCTGAGATTTCCAATGGTCATCGGGGACTGCAAACCCTGGGACAGCACCGCGTCGGCGGCGTTGATAAAGGGCTGAATCAGGTCCATTTTCATGTCAGCTACTCCCGCGCCCGCGGCCTGAGCCACGACGCCGTCTTCGCCCAGCACGTACTTGATGACCTCGTAGAGCAGCTTCCGGCTTGACCGGCTTCTGCACAAAATGGCGCGCGCCGCGTTGCAACGCGGCCACGATGTTCTCCTGGTAGCCGACGGAGGACACCATGACAATTCGCGCTTCCGGGTGTTGTTGGACGATCTTCTCCGCGGCTTCAATGCCCTCCATCTGCGGCATGGTGATGTCCATAAGCACGATGTCCGGTTGGGTACGTTCGTATTCGGTGATGGCGGTCAAGCCGTCGCCTGCCTCGCCGGCCAACAAGCCGCCGAAGGTCTCGATGATGCGCGCCAGGTTTTTGCGCGCAAACACCGAGTCGTCCACTACCAGGTAACGCACGGGTTGACCGTCCTTGCTGCGTCTCACTGCGGCAAACTGTTCCATGTTGCATCCTCCTGCCTAAAATTCGTACAGCGGCGGCTGCGCCCGCTGAGGATAAATCAGCTCCTACCGCTCCCCGCCGCTTGGCCGGCTTCGCCGGGTTCGGGCGTTTTTCCAGCTTTTCCATCCTTCGCGCATTGCGTGAATAAAACGTTGGCCAGCGCCTCCAAACCCACCACGCGCGATGCAAACCCCCGGTCGATGGCCGCCTTGGGCATGCCATACACCACACAAGACTCCTCGCTCTGCGCGATGGTCAATCCTCCCGCGGCTTTCACCGCTCCCATGCCGCGGGCGCCGTCGTCTCCCATGCCGGTCATCAGAACTGCGATGCCCTTGGGCCCGAATTCCTGGGCGACACTTTGAAACAAGACGTCGACGGAGGGCCGGTGCCCATTGACCTGCGAGTCCGAACTGAGCACAGCGACGTCATCCAAGGGCAAGCGCTTAGTCTTTAGGTGGCGGTTGCCGGGACAGATCAGAGCGCGCCCCGCCTGCAACACATCGCCGGACTGGGCCTCTTTGACTTGGATGGCGCAGACTTCGTTTAACCGCCAGGCAAACATTTCGGTGAAGCCCTCGGGCATGTGCTGCACTACCAGCAGGGCGGCCGGAAAATCGGCGGGCAACTGGGGCAGCAGATACTGCAGTGCCTGCGGTCCGCCGGTGGAAATACCGATAGCCACGATGCGAGTGGGATGTTCCTTGCTTGCCGATTGCTTCGCCGACCGCCGTGGTGTGTCTGGAACGCTTCGTATCGGCATTTCGCGGGACTGCGCCGCCGCTTTGATCTTGGCGATCAATTCGCTGGTGATTTCCGGCATGCGGGCCATGACATCGTGCGGCTTAGCGACGAAATCGAACGCGCCGAGCGAGAGCGCCTTGAGCGTGATCGAAGCGCCTTCGGTGCTGTGCGAACTGACCACGATCACCGGAACCCGGCTGCGGCGCATGATCTGCTTCAACACATCCAGGCCGCTCATGCCCGGCATCTCCAGGTCGAGCGTGACCACCTGCGGTTTCAACTCTTCGATCCGCTTCAGGCCGAAGTTCCCGTCGATGGCGGTGCCGACCACCTCGATGGATGGGTCGGTGCGCAGGATCTGCGGGATTAACTTGCGCATGAGCGCGGAATCGTCCACTACGAGCACTCGCACCGGAGGCGTCAAGGTGTCACCTCCATGGGCGCTTGGGGGGCCCGCTGGCGTTCGGCGCGGAGCAGCAACAGCCCCCCGGAAGCCGGGCCCGCTGCATCCTTCTGGGCTTTGGACGAGCGCTCCACCACGGCGGCAAGATTCAGAATCAGCACCACGCGCCCGTCGCCCAGAATCGAGGCCCCGCTGACCAGATCGGTGGCCACCATTTGGTCGTCCATCGCCTTGATCACCAATTCTTCTTCGCCTTCGAGTCCGTCGACGATCAAGCCCAGTTTGCGTTCTCCGAGGGCAATCACCAGCACGAAGATCTTGGCGCGGGAGCGTTCGGCGAGTGCGCTGGGCGGCGCGCCCAGGCGCACCAAGGGTAGAACCTGGCCGCGCAATTGCAGAACCTCGTAGTTGTCCACCTGATGCACGTCGGCCTCGGTGGCGCGGGCAATTTCGGCCACGGCGTTGAGGGAGACGGCGTAGAGCCGCTGCTGTACGCGGAATAAGAGAGCTTTGATGATAGCCAGCGTCAATGGCAGTTTCAGGCGGAAGGTTGTTCCCCGGCCGGGGTTCGTGACGATCTCGACCGTTCCCTTCAGCCGCTGCATGACGTTTTGCACCACGTCCAAGCCGACGCCACGGCCGGAGATTTCGGTAATTTCCTCGGCCGTGCTGAAGCCCGGGCGGAACACCAACCCGAGAATGTCCTTGTCGCCGAGCGTGGCGGCTTCTTGCGGGCTCAACAGCTTCTGTTCGACCGCCTTGGTTTTGACCCGTTGCGCCTCGATGCCGGAGCCGTCATCGCTGACTTCGATGATCACCTGGTTTCCCTGGTGGTAGGCGTCAAGCCGGACAACGCCGCGCCCCGGTTTCCCTTTGCCAACACGTTCTTCCGATTTCTCGATCCCGTGGCTCACGGCATTGCGAACCAGGTGGGTGAGCGGCTCGGCGATCGCGTCCAACAAGCTTTTGTCGAGGTCGGTATCTTGACCGCTGATCACCAATTCGACTTCTTTGCCGCACTGCTTAGCGACGTCGCGCAACATGCGGGGGAATCGCCGAAACAATTGTTCCACCGGCACCATGCGGACTTTCATGACCGAGCGCTGCAGATCGGCCAACACCCGGGCCTGGAAGGCGAGCGCGTCGGCGAGGCGGCCGCGAATGGTCTCCTTGGGGTAGCGCCTGGCAAATTCATTCACGGCTTGCTGCAGCATGGACTTGCCGATAATGAGTTCCCCCACCAGATTCAGTACGCTGTCGATGCGCTCAGCGTCGACCCGCAAGATGTTCTCCGCGAGAATGGCGCCGGAATGGGTTCTGCCGTCAACTTCTTCGGAGAATGGGCCCGACCGGTCCGCGACCTCGGCGGGCTGAGGTTGGCTGGCTTCTCTTTTTTCTTCTTCCTCGCGGGGTGGAGCGGGCCTGCCGCCGGCCGGGGGTTCTGGAGTCCTGATTTCTTCCACGTTGGCGCTGGCCACAATGGTCGGAATGCGGCACTTGGCGGCGATTTGCTCCACCGTCTGATTGCTGGCTAGCAGGAATTGCACCCGTTTGGTGGCTTGGGGCAAGGTCGATTCCGGGAGCGCTCCGATTAGTTCGCCGGTCGCCGTTAACGCGTTGAGCAGAAGCTGACGGGCCGCGATCGGCATGGCGTTGAGCGGGTCGAGCTGTATGGTGATCTGATAAACCCTTTTCCCTTGGCTGAGAGCGTTCTGGATTGCAAGCTTTTCGTACTCCGACAAGCCGGTGTGCTCCGCCGCCTGCGGCGTCGATTTCTTCTTGCGCGGTTCTCGGGTTTTTGCTTCCGGCGCCAATCCGCGGATCATTTTTCGCAAAGGCTCGAAAGGGGGTAGTTCGAGGTTAGCGCGGTATGCGGCTAGCACGGTGTTGAAGACATCCGCGGCCGCGAACGCCACTTCGGCCAGGGCCGCGCGGGAGGAAGTCGTCTCCAGGGCCAGCGCATCTTCGAGCTCGTGCGCCAATTCGCTCAATTCCCGGAATCCACAGGCTGCAGCATCGCCCTTCAAGGTGTGAACCGAGCGGCGAATGTTACGCACGGTGTCCTCGTCGCCGCTGTTCTGCTCCAGCTTTAAAGCTTCTTCATTGAGCGCCTGCAGTATTTCCTGCGAGGTTTCGAAGAAGAGCTCGCGCAGTTCGGCGCCGCGTTCATCGGAAAACTGGCTCACTCTTGCACCTCGATGCGCTGGTAGGCGGTCCCGCCGTTGCGATGAACCATGGCAAATTTGTCGCTCAGTCCGCGCAGGCTCTCGGCATGTCCCAGGAGCAGGTAGCCCTCCGGATTCAGGCAGCGCCGGAACTTTTCGACCAGCCGCCTCTGTTCCGCCTGGTCGAAGTACATCATCACGTTGCGGCAGAAGATTGCGTCGTTGCCCTGCGGCAGGTATTGCGTCTTCAGATTGTGAAAGTCGAAGTGGACCAGCTCTTTCAGTTGTTTCTTCACGGCGTAACGTTCGCCAACCTTGTCGAAGTAGCGCAGGCGATAGCTATAGTCGACCGTCGCCATGTGGTTCTCCGAATAGATTCCCTCCTGGCCAGCGCGCAAAACCGAATAGTTGATGTCACTGGCGAGGATTTCCACTCTCCAAGGCGCGGGAACCAGCGGCCGGGGAGGACTCCCGGAGAAAACGGAGGGTTTGCGGAGGCAATAGTAGGCCAATCCGTCGGCCACCAGCATGGCCAGAGTGTAAGGTTCCTGCCCGGTGGAACATCCCGCGCTCCAAATGCGCAGCGAGTAGTCTCCGCGCTCATGCTTCTTGCGGAAAATGTCGTCCAGCAAATACTTGTGGAACAGATCCAGCTGCGGTTTGCTGCGAAAGAAACTGGTTTCGTTGATGGTGAGGTCCTCGAGCAGCCGCGACAACTCGTGCTTGCCGTTGGGGCTGATGAGCAGGCGATAGTAGCTGTAGAAGGAATCCACGCGGCATTCCTTCAATCGCCCCTGCAGGCGGCTGTGCAGGAAGTCCATGCGGCGATCGTCGAAGTACATGCCGCACTCTTGGTAGACCAGTGCCTGCAATAGCTTGAGCTCGGGAGGAGTGATCAGTAAGGCTACGGCGGGTGTGCTCATGAGTTCTCTTTCGTTCCTGGTTCCTGTTGGGATCCGCTACCGCGCGCCCCCGACGGCGCCGCGCGATTCCGCGGCCGCACTGGGCCGCGCCGCGGCGCTCTCGCTGGCTTCGCGGGTTCGCCGCAGCCCGCTGTACTCCAGCAGTTTGGTCACGTCGAGCAGCACGATCAGGCGGCCTTGGTATTTCCCTAGACCGGTTACGCAATTCAGGCCGCCGTCTTGGAACACCGCCGAGGACGGCTCAATGTCACTGGCCGGCACCTTCAACACCTCCGAAGCGGAATCCACCATCAGGCCACAAAGCCGCCCGCCATACTCGATCACCAGAATTCGGTTGCGCTTGCCGGACACGGTCTCTTTGGCGCCCAACCGCTTCCGCAGGTCGATAACGGAGACGATCTTGCCTCGCAGGTTGATGACCCCTTCCATGTAATCGGGTGCGTCGGGCACGGCCGTGATTTCCGGTACCCGCACAATTTCGTGCAGTGCCGCGATGGGAACGCCATAGGTTTCGCGTCCGATCTGGAACCCGACGATGTGCAGCTCACGATTCATGCCGGAATGGCGGGTTTCAGTCACGGGCGCCTGCCGCTGCGTGCCGCGAACGGGCGCGCGTGCTGGATGCGACCTCTTGCTGCGAAGCCGTTTGCCGGTTTTCCTCCAATTCAAAGCGGCCCATGGATTCGAGCAGGTCGCGGGACATGCGCGACAGTTGTTCCGCTGAGGCCGCTAGCTCGGTGGAGCTGGAGGTGGTCTGCTGCACCAGCTCGCGCATCCGTTCCATGGCCCGGACCACCGCCTGCGCCCCGGAGGCCTGTTCCTCGACCGCCGAATTGGTTTCGTGCGTGATCTCGTTCAGCCGCGTGGTGGCGCGGGCGATTTGCGAGGAGCCGTGTGACTGCTCGTTGGTCGCCGCGCCAATTTCCTCCGCGAACTTGTAAACCTCGGTGACCACGTTGGAAATCTTGTGCAATGCGCCATTCAATTCCTGACCCAGCCCCAAGCCCAGGTTGACGATGGTCGTGCTCTGGTCCATGTTCTCGACGGCTTTGCGGGCCTCTTTCTGAATGCTCTGGATCAGTTCGGAGATTTCCTTGGTGGATTGGGCGGATTTCTCGGCCAGCTTGCGCACTTCATCGGCTACCACCGCGAACCCCAGGCCATGTTCGCCGGCGCGGG
Source organism: uncultured Acidobacteriaceae bacterium (assembly GCA_963776125.1). GTDB lineage: Bacteria > Acidobacteriota > Terriglobia > Terriglobales > Acidobacteriaceae > PALSA-270. The sequence goes on from CAVZMC010000049.1 coordinate 29,608, forward strand.
CCGCTTCAATGGCGGCGTTCAGCGCCAGCAGGTTCGTCTGCTCGGCGAGGTCGTCGATGACCTCGATAATCTTGCCGATGTCGTCGGCCCGCTGTCCGAGGATGTCGATAATCTGCCCCGAAGAACGAATCGTCGTGTTGATCTTGTTCAGGCCGTCGGTGGCCTTTTCCATAGTGGTGATGCCGCTCTGCACCTCTTCGCGGGAACGGTTGGAAATATCGAGCAGCACTTTGGCGGTGTCGGCCACGCGCTGAATGGAGGCCACCATCTGGTCGATCGAGGCCGAAGTCTCGCTGACGCTCGAAGCCTGCACTTGCGTGCTCTTCACCATGTTCTGCACGTTCACGCTCATCTCGTGCATGGTGCTGGTGACTTCATCGATGGCGGAAGAGGTTTGCAGGCTGACTTTGGCGGACTCGTCGGATGCGCCGGCGACCTGGTTGGAAGCGCTGGCGACTTGCGAAGCGGCATCACGCCCATCGCGCACCAGATTTCGCAGCCCGGCGGTCATGCGCGCGAACGCATTCCCCAACATGTCGTCCTTGGACCGGGGCTTGACCTCGATGCCCAGGTTGCCGCCGGCGATGGCCTCGGAAACCGCCGCCATCTCTTTGAGATAGGTAACCATCCCGGCGAAGGTGCGAGCCAGACCCCCGATCTCATCGTTGCGCTTGATGTCGATTTCGTGATCCAGGTCCCCGCTTTCCCCAATCTGCTTGGCCACTCCCATCAAGTTGACGAGTGGTTCGCTGATTCCTTTGGCGGTAGTGAACGCGATCATCACTCCGAAAGCCAGCGCCACCAGAGTGCTAAACAGTGCGACCATCATCGTGAGGGTGCCCGCCGTGTCATCCGACTTGCGCCGCTCATCCAGCATCTTCTTGTTCTCTTGATTCGCCTGATCCAGGTAGTCGGTGGCATTTTTCATCCACGACGAGGCATCTTTCTGCAGATAAAAAATTTGTAGTTCGGCTACGGTGGCGTTGCCTTCGTCCACTTCCTTGCGCTTAGCCACCAGCGGATCCGCGAACTCCGTCAGCCAGTTCTGCTCCGATTGTTGCACCCGGGCAAGCGAGGCCCGTTGCTGGTCCGAATTCGCTATATTTTCGGTATTCGCCAGCTTCTCGTTGAGGTTGCGGATACCATCGCGCATCGAATCCACTTCGCGGGTGTCGCCGCTGAGCAGGTAATTGGTCAACAAGAGGCGGTCTTGCATCATCTGGAAGCCGATTTTGTTGGTGGCGTCCGCCAGGTCCAAGGCGGTGCTGGCAGCGGCTTTGGCGGCATGTTCGCGCTGCACGGCGATGATGTTCACCAGGAACAGCACAATGACCATCGCCAGGATGGCTCCGAAGTTCAAATACAGTTTCTTGCCAATCGTCATCGCCGGTTTCCTCCGCCAACCGCTGAATCGATTCCCAGCACCGCATGATCCGGCCTGGAAGCCAGACTCATTTGGGCGCACCGGGCCCGCAACAAGAGTCCGACCATGTTGTGCAAGAGCAATGTCCTTGCCAGCTCGACTAGGCTTGCAGAAACCTCCGTGACGTATCATTAACACATTGATTCTTAATGCCTTACTAAAGATCACGGCTTACTCCGAGTCCTGGGAGGAGAAGCTTAGAATCGTCTCACCGACGTTCTTCGCTCTCACTTTGAGACGCAGCCGAGGCAAGGTTCGGGCACGGTCGGGATTTTGTTATCTCGGCACCCTGAACCGTTATTCGCTTGACTCAAATTGAGATTGAGGGCTAATTTTCCTGTATATTCAATTACTTGTGGTTCCGATGACGCTCAGGTGGCACGGCTCTGAAAATGCCAAATGGAGAAACGCCGGTGATGGGGCAATGCCCTGGCTCCGATGAAGCTTTTCAGAATCTATTGCTGGAGTTTTCCTCGGTGGGGGCTCGCGCCATCGATTCCGGAGCCTTGATTCTCCAGTTCTGCCGGGCCTCCCGGGAGTTTTTTGGGGTAGACGGGGTGTATTTCTGGCAACAGGCTTCCTGTGAGGAAATGGTTGGCAGGGAAGCCGACGGCTTGCTGGCGGAGCGCTTCCGCGGGCTGCGGCTGCGGCCCGATGAACCCTCGCTGGGGAAGGAAGCCATCCTGGCGCGGCGGGCCATTTATGCGAATCATGTCGAGCCCACGCGCTCGGCGCTGAGTTCGATCTTCGAGGTGCAGGCAGCCATGGCCGCACCACTGCTGGTTTCCGGTGAGGCGATGGGGGCGTTGGTTTTTCTTCATGCCTCCGATCCCAATTTTTTCAACGATGACCTGGCGGCCAAAGCAAACATCTTGGCCGGGCAGCTGGGTAGCCTGCTGGAAGCCAGCCGTTTAGCCGAAGTCTCGCGCGAGGGGCATCGCCGATCCCAAGAGCTGATGGAGCTGGCGGTCGAACTTAATTCCACTCTGCAGCTCCCAGCTTTTGGAAGGGAATTTACCGCGCGCGCGACCACCATGACAGGCGCCGCCGCCGCGGCGCTTGCCGTGCCCCAGGAATCCGGCCTGGAGATCGTATTTCTCCGAAGCAGCTCTCAGGAAGGCGGCGCAGATGGCGCGTTGCTGCACCGCCTTGCCCGCGCATTAACGGACGCATTGGCCCGGCATGAGCAGGCCATTGTGGTTTCCGCCGCGGAAGAATTGTTGGGTTCCGAACTTGCCTCGGCTCTCGGCTGGGAGGATGCCGTTCTGGTACGGCTTCTCAGCCCATCGGGCGAACTGGCGGGCGTTCTCTGCCTGGCCAATCGCCGCCGAGCCTGGTCGCCGGAAGATGAACAACTACTGCAGGCGATGGCCGGCCACGCATCCGTCGCTTTGGAAAATGCCCGGCTGTTCAGCCGCATGGATCGCGCGAACCGGCATTGGATGGAAATCTTCGATGCCATCAGCGATTTCATCGTGGTGCACGACAAGGCCGACAACATCATGCGCGTCAATCGCTCGTTGGCCAGCTTCATCGGCGTGCCGCCGGGGGAGCTAATTGGCGTCAACATGAGCACCTTGCTGGCCATGGACAATGCCGCCCTGTTGCGCGCCTGTCCTTTTTGCCGGGGAGGTGGCGACGAAACCGACGAATACGTGCATCCGGTGCTGGGCAGCACGTACTTGGTTTCAACTTCCCGCGTGCACGGCGCCACGAACGAGGGGTTGCAGACCATCCACGTGCTCAAGGATATTACCGACCGCCGGGAGGCGGAGCGCCGCTATCGCGAGCTCTTCGGCAACATTCAAGAGGGATTATTCTTCGCCAATCCCGAAGGCGGATTCGTTGAGGTGAACGACGCGCTGGTGCGCATGTTGGGCTATTCGACGCGGGAAGAACTGCTGCAGGTCGACATTGCCAATCAGGTTTACGGCTCGTCGGAGCGATATCGGGAATTCGCCGCACCCATGCAAGCCGACGGCGTCGTGCGCAATCACGAAGTGGCTTTACGGCGCAAAGACGGTTCTGCCGTGCACGTAATGATCAATGCTTTTGCCGTTCGCGACACCCATGGCCACATCACCCAATACCGCGGCCTGATGCTTGATATCAGCGATTTGAAGGCCTTTCAGGTGGAGTTGCAGCGGGAGCGGGACTTTTCCGGGAAGATCCTGAACAACACCCAAAGCCTGATTCTGGTGACCGATACGGCAGGGCTAGTGAGCTATGCGAATCGGCGTTGGCAGGGCATGGGCTATCAGCAGCAGCAGGTTCTAGGGGCGCCTCTGGAGCAGCTCGTCGCTCCCATTCGCCGGCAAGCGTTCAAAGACGCGTTCAGCGCGATCTTGGGCGGCCAGCAGGTGGACAATCTTGACCTGCAAATCCTGCGCGGCGACGGGCGAGTGGGCCAGTTCTCGGTGAATCTAAGCCCCATGCGAGACGAGCAAGGGAGCGTCACCAGCATCGTGGTGGTCATGAGCGACATCACCGATGCGGCCACCTTGCAAGCCAAACTGATGCACGCGGAAAAGATGGCGGCCGTAGGCCAGTTGGTCTCAGGCGTAGCGCATGAAGTCAACAATCCGCTCACCGCCATCCTTGGCTTCGCGGACTTGCTGATGGAAAACGAAGATCTGCCGGAAACCGCGCGCAAGGATTTACGGGTAATCCTGCAAGAGGCGCAACGGACCAAGCAAATTGTGCAGAACCTGCTCAGCTTTGCCCGCCAGATGCCGCCGCACCGCAAGCCGGTCGAGCTGAACTCGATCTTGCGGCGCACCTTGCAGTTGCGCGCCTACGATTTCCAAAGCCATGGTGTAGAAGTGGTCGAGGATCTGGATCAGGAACTGCCCTTCATCATCGGCGACTCGCATCAATTGCAGCAGGTGTTCCTGAATATCGTCAACAACGCTTACGACGCGGTGCGCGAAACCGGACGCCCCGCCCGCATCCAGATCAAGACCACCAGCCAGGCCGGCATTGTGGAAGTTTCCTTCCGTGACAACGGCTATGGCATCTCGCAGCCCGACCGAATTTTCGACCCGTTCTTCACCACCAAGGAGGTGGGGAAGGGAACGGGCCTGGGGCTCAGCATCTGCTACGGCATCGTGCATGAGCATGGGGGAGAAATTCTCTGTCAAAACAACGCGGGCGCGGACGGCGCGACGTTTATGGTGCGCTTTCCCGCCGCTTCGGAATCGGCCTCGATCGGGGCCGCCGCAGGAGTGATCCAGCGATGAGCCTGCCTGCCACTGCCGCCAATCCCGTTCGTTTGCCCGTGCTGCTCATTGAAGATGAGCCGGCGGTGATGGCCTACGTCCGCGCCGCTCTGGAACGCAACGGCTATTCCGTAGTTTGCACCGAGTCTGGCGTGGACGCGCTCCGCTTACTCGAGCAGGAGAACTTCCTGGGTGTGGTGTCCGATATGCGCACACCGGGTGGCGTGGACGGGGGGGACGTCTACGCCTGGATTGCCCAGCATCGCCCGGAGTTGGCTCCGCGGCTGGTTTTCATTACCGGCGATATCGCCAATGAGGAAACCGTAGCGACGCTGCGCAAGACCGGCGCGCCTTGCGTGGAAAAACCCTTTCGGGTGAAGCAATTCATTGAAGTGGTCGACAAGATCATCGGGAAGGCATCATGAATGAAGATTTAAGAATCCGCTTGCTGATCGTCGATGACGAGCAAAGCATTCGCAAGCTCTGCATGACCGTGGGTGAGGCGCTGGGTTTCGCATGTTCGGAGGCCGACAGTGCCGAGTCCGCCCTGGCCCTGCTGGAGGAACAGCCGGCGCACATGATCCTCACCGATATGGTCATGCCCAATATGTCTGGCCTGGAGTTCTTGGAGAAGGCTAAGAAGCTGCTGCCCCGCAGCGAGGTTGCGCTGATGACTGGCCACGGCTCGGTCGAAACCGCGGTGCAGGCCATGAAACTGGGCGCCTACGACTACATCAGCAAGCCATTTTCGCCCTTGGAGGAGTTACGCCTATTCCTGCGGCGGATGGCGGAAAAAATCCGCCTGGTGGAGGAGAACCAATTTCTGCGCGAGCGCGTGGACACTGAAACTGGACTGCATGGCATTGTCGGCGCATCGGCCAAGATTCAGGACGTGTTACGCATGATCTCGCGCCTGAAGGACACGCGCACCCCGGTTTTGATCTCCGGCGAAAGCGGCACGGGCAAAGAATTGGTGGCTCGCGCCATTCACTTCCGCGGCTCCTTCGCGAACCGTCCTTTTGTGGCGGTGGATTGCGGTTCGCTAGTTCCAACCTTGATCGAAAGCGAGCTTTTCGGCTATGAGAAGGGCGCGTTTACCGGCGCGCTCCGATCAAAGACCGGCCTATTCCAGTCGGCCAGTGGGGGAACCATTTTTCTCGACGAAATCGGCGAGTTGCCGCTCGAAATGCAGGCCAAGTTGCTGCGCGTGCTGCAGGAAAAAGAAGTCCGGCCCGTGGGCAGCAACCAGAAGACCAAGGTCGATGTGCGGGTAATTGCCGCCACCAACCGCGATCTGGAAGTGGAATACCGCCGCGGCGCCTTTCGCAAGGACCTTTATTTCCGCCTCAATGTGGTAACTGTCTATGTACCCGCCCTGCGCGAGCGCCGCTCGGACATCCCTATGCTGGCTCATTGGTTTCTGGAGCGTTATGCCCCCGGAAATTCCATTCAGGTGATGCAAGCCGCCATGAAATGTCTGCTGCAGTATGACTGGCCGGGAAATGTCCGCGAACTGGAGAACTGCATCGAACGCGCGGTGGCGCTGGGCGACCGGCGTACCATTGATATCAGCGATTTACCACCGACCATTGCCTCATCCTCGTCAGCGATGTACTCCGAATCTGGTCCTCCGCTGTCCGGCCTCAGCTCGACCGATTTGGAGGATATCGAGCGCACGACCATCCAACGGGTCTTCGAGCAGGTGAACGGCGACAAGGCCCAGGCCGGCAAGATGCTGGGCATCAGCCGGGCCACACTGTACCGCAAGCTGAAGCGCTACAACATCGGGACGAGGCAGTCCATGCCCTCGGCTAGCCAGGCGTTGCAGTAGGAGTCTTCGGCCGCCGAACAGATGTCTTTCAAGCAGCCCCCAGTTGTGTCTCCAGCGTATACGACAAGGCATAATGACCGACAACCGAAGACTGATGGCTCGGTTTTCCGGCTGAGACGGCGTTTCATTATGAGACGCGAGACGAGTCGAGCGCCTTGGTTCCAGCCAGTTGAAATCGCCAATTCCCTGTTTGTTCAATGGGATAGAGACCTTCCTTGCTAACGTAACTTTGGCGGTTCCCGTGCATGTTTTCACGGCGATGCGGTCTGGGTCGACTCCCTGAGGCACGCTAACCGGCGGACTGCCCGGGGAGCCCAGGCTGCGTTGAATTCGGGGAATCGAGGTCATTCCGTGCTGAGACAGGGCGCCGCGCGCGCACGTTCGTCCCAGGAAAGCACCACCGCCAGACTGGCGAAGTTCTTTCCCGAAGCGACCCCGGTGCGCATTCCAGTGCAATTGACCCGAGTCGCCGGCGAAGGCAGCAACTTCAGCGAAAGCACAGTCATCGAGTTTGGCACGCCGCGCGAAGTTCTGTTTGCGTCGACCTTGCCCCTGGAATTTGCCGATACCCTGCGGCTGCGCAATTCTGACGGCACCCTGGACGCGGAAGCCTGCGTGGTGGCCGTGCAATATAACTCCGGGCGCACCGCGGTGGCGGCTCGCTTTACCCAAGCGATCGACAACTGGATCGTAAAGTCATGAAGGATGTAATACCCCCCAACCAGCCGGCCGGCGAAGATCCCACCTCGTTGCTGTACGACTTGTACACGGCGTTGGCCCGGGAGTTTGCCATCGATTTGCCTTCCGGCCAGGAAAGCGACCTCGAAATCGGCTACAATTCCGCCCAGGCAACGCTGGGCGACAAGTGGTTTCTCGAGGCGGACGAGCGCATTGCGGTGCACCAACTCCGCCAGTTCCTGCAGACCAGCAGTTTAGCCGCGCCGCAGAGTCTGCGCGCCGTGCTTGAACACCACCTGCATAAGGCGCCGCACGGCGAGGCCGATCGCGACAAGCTTGATTTCCTGCTGGTGCAGTACCTTTCGGTTTGTAGCCCGTTTGCAATCCAAGACGCGGAAGTCAGCCTCGCCTTTGTTGCCTCCATTCTTGCGCCGGTGCTTGGGCCCTGCGACCAAGATCTTCCGAAGAGTGTGGAACCGCTGGAAGGACTCGTCCAGGCGGCCAACGCTTGCCTCAGCTTGCGAGAAGTATTCAGCAGCGGCATTTTGGAAAAAGGAAGAAAGCTCAAGGCAGCTTCCGGAGACGATTACTTTACGCCCTCCGCCTTGGTGGCGTTTGCCCGCTTCAACTTCTCGATGCGGCGCGCATTTTTCCGCCTGATGCATGAGGACTTGAACGCCATTTTGGACGGTCTAAGGGAACTCGAACTGCGCGGGATCGAGACCTTGGATTGCCGGCGGGCGGAGTTTTCCGCCAACGAACCAGTCGCGCGGCTACGCATGATTTGCCAATCCTGGAAGGTGATGTTCCAGGCGGAATATTCATTCGGGCAGCCAGTGCGCATTTTGGCGGACTTGCGGGCGGTGATGGATGCCGCTTTCGAGAATGGCCAGCCTTCCGCGTCTACGGATTCTCCGGCCGCTAGGGCGAGAGCGGCGGCCGCCTCCGCCGAGGTAGGCGAAACCGCTTCCCCGGCGCAGACGGATGGCGACGAGTTGGACATCGATATCAACGACTAGAGGCGCAGATTTCGCGCGAGCTTGGAGAGGGAAGTTGGAACAGTTCACGGTATTGGTCATTTCCGACGACGCGGAGTTTTCCGGAGCCATCACCGGCCGCTGGCAGGCTGAGCGCAGCACGCCGGCCTTCACGCTGATGAAGGGCGATCTTTGCCAGGGATTGGATCCGGAAACGTTCGCTGTAGCCGTGGTTGGGGCGGTGCGTCCAAATGGCCTTCCGGCGGTGCTCCGGGCTTTGGAAATTGCCGGCACGCCGGTTGTTTTGGTCTGTGAAGAGAACCAGAATACTCGCGATCTGCGGGAAGCGCATCCGCGTCTGCGAGTGCTCCGCAAGCACGAGGGGTGGCTGGATGCGCTCCTCTTGCTGGTATCGGAGATACTGCGCCGTTGCGAGGCGGTGGAACGCCTTCATCGAGCCGAGAAAGCCGGCGCCCTGCTGCAACAACAGGCGAGTCTAGGCGAGTACATGCTGCAGATGCGCCACAGTTTGAATAACGCGCTCACTTCGGTGCTGGGCAATTCCGAACTACTCATGCTGGAGTCAGGGCCGTTTTCTGCGGCCGCACGCTCCCAGATTGAAACCATTCGCAATATGTCGCTGCGCATGCACGAGGTAATGCAGCGCTTCTCGTCGCTGGAAAAAGAACTCAAAGTTGCAGAGAGACAGGCTGCGGGACAAGGCAAGACCAGAGCGCAAGTGGCGGGGTAAACTTCGTAAGTTTCCGGCGGGTCACAAAATCGACTCGGGAGTGCGCGTAAGCGAGCGGGCAAAAGCTCGCGGATTAACCGTAGAAATCCTGGCTGACATCTTCAAGGATTGATGCGCACCCGCGAGCGCATCGTGGTTGAGACCAACGTGTTGATAAGCCGCCTTCTGGCGGCAGACTCGGTTCCCGGTCAAGCGGTCCGCGCGGCCCGGCGCGAGGGACGCCTGCTTGTTTCCGAATCCATAATGAATGAGTGCGCTGAAGTTCTATCCCGCGAAAAACTGGATCGCTATATCAACATCGAGGACCGCAAGCAGTTCCTCCGCCAACTCGCGCGCATTGCCGAGTTTATTCCCATCATTCAGCGCGTGCGCGAACGTCGGGACCCAAAAGACGACAAGCTCCTGGAAGTCGCGCTGAATGGAAAAGCGGATTTGATGCTTACCGGCGACGCGGATTTGCTGGCTATGCATCCTTGGCGGGGCGTGGCGATTCTGTCGCCAGCGGATTATCTAAAGCGTTGAGATAGGCCATGCTTGGCCTCGAATTCCTCGAAGAACTCCTTGGCCGGGCGGATTCGGCCCTTCTTAAGGTCTTCCACGCCCCGCCGGATGCCTTCGGCGGCGTCGGCGCTCGCGGCTATATCGAGTAAGCGTTGATAGGCCTCCGCATCCTGGACCACAGCCGCAGCTTTGCCGTTCACAGTCAGCACGACCGGACGCTTGCTCTTCTTGATCTGCTTCATGAAATCGCCGGACCGCCGGCGCACCCCAAGTTTCGTTCCAATGTATACTTTCCGCGAAAGTCGAGCCAGACCAACAATGATATGCTCCAAAATTTAAAGGATCTGGGCTTTGAGATTCAATTTGAATCGCACGCCGCTGCCATTCTCCAAATAGACTTCCCTCAGGCAATCGAAGAATTACAATCGGCGCTTTCTAAACTGACAGTCCCCATTACTGAGATTATCGGTTCCGGCGGCGGTGAAACTAAAGGGACGCAGCGGATGCGTCACGCATTCGATGATGTGGGGTGGCATAAGTTTGTGTTCGAAATCAAGAAGACTATTAACGGCGTTGAGCGTGAGGCGATTTCGCATGAGATTGATCACGTTAAACAGTTTGACGGAAACACGCTCACACTAGAAATTGAATGGAACAATAAAGATCCGTTTTTCGACCGTGACCTGGAGAATTTCAAACGCCTCCACGCTGAGGGAGCGATCAGCGCCGGAGTGATTGTGACGCGCGGGCCGTCGCTACACGGGCAGGCGTGGGAGTTTGTCTATCGTTTTGCGAAGGAACAGAGAGTTGAATCGTTTGAAGATTTGGAACGACTGCAAATTGGCATTACGCCGAAGCAAAAGGCGACGATTCAAAAACGTACGACTCGAAAGAGGGGGCCAGTTGAGTTTGCAACCGCGTGGACCGATAAGTTTGTGGGAGATAAGTACGGTGAAGCCACGACACATTGGAAAAAACTCATGGATCGCATCAGTCGCGGAGTGGGAAACCCGTGCCCACTATTGCCGATCGGGCTGCCGGCTTCTATTGTGACTTTCGAAGCTACCGACCCAGCTATCATCGCCGAGGAAATTCAAAATATAGGACAAGAGGACGAAGAGCGGACCTAATCTGCCCCAATTCCAGCAAACAACCCCCTGTTGCGCAAGCGTGGATACATTCAGGCGAGCGACGAAACGCAGCGCACCACGCGCAAAGGAATATTTGCCTGCGGAGACATTGTGACCGGCAGCGCCACCGCGAATACCCGCGCTATGGGCGCCGGGCGCCTGGCGCTGCCAAATCCATCCACGAATATTTGACGACCGGCGAATGGTGATGCGAAAAGGCACGACGTGACACGTTACAGAATGGCGAATTGGGGAAGGGCACGACTTCAGTCGTGCCGTAACTCCTTGGACAAATGCTGCGCTTTAGCGCCTGAGGTTTCGCTTTTCACCGGTGACTAACTCCGCCTTCTAAACAAAGTTATTCTCCAAAATACGTATCCGTCCTTACCGATATCCACGGAATCCGCGCCATCCAATACTTCCGGTCGAGCGT
>CAVZMC010000050.1:0-16698 GCA_963776125.1 uncultured Acidobacteriaceae bacterium
GGACCTCCCCCGGCTTGACGAACTCTGGCGTCGCGACAGCATTACCGGCCAAGGCTTCGCCCACCACCGCCAAAGTCGCTGAAAGGAAATCGCGCCTTTTCATGATTGCAGACCTCCGCCCAAACGTCCCTTTGAATTGCGGCGCTAGATTACCAGAATCGAGGCCGATGCGACAGAAGAGGAGTGACTTCTCTCCGCGCTGGGACCCATTCGCGGGAACCACCGGAAAGTCGGGGCTTCACAGGCCGCGGAATAACCCGAAGATTTCGCGTGCCCTGCAAAGGCACAAGTAGATAGGGTTCCCTCAGCGGGCGAGCGGGTGGTTTTCGATGGCGTCGCAGGCGGCTCGAACACCATTCTCCTCTGCAATTCTACGCGCGGCCGCGGCGGCGCTTGCGGCATAGGCCGGGTCGGTAAGCAAATGGCTCGAGCTCCGAGTACGCGCGCCGGGCGGTGTAGTGCTTTCGCGGAATCGCTCGCGCCACTCCCAAGCGCTGCAAGCGGGCGGCGTTATCCGGCTGATCAAACGCGAAAGGCACCACCAGCATGGGACGGCCCGCGGCCAGGGCTTGCGCACACGTCCCGATGCCCCCCTGAGTGAACGATGACCGCAGCCCGCGGAAAAATCTTTGAAAAGGGCGCGTAGGGGAAGGCCACGGTGCCGGGCGGAAGCGGTTCCTGAAGGGAATTGCTTCCGACCAGCAAAACCGCGCGGCAACCGAGGCGCCGAACGGCGGCGAGACTCTCGTGGTAGAAATTTCCTGCCGGCTGCACTGCCGACGAGCCCAGCGTGAACACCACCGGAGGAGGGCCCGCATCCAGGAATCGTTCCAGGTCAGGGTCAATTCCCTGCCCGTGCTCGGCTTGGTCATAGAACGGAAATCCCGTGACGAGCGTGTGCGCCGGCCAGTCGGGTTGCGGCGCTCCCATCAGCGGGGAAAACAATGCCAGCACACGCTGCGGGGAGTGTTGCCCCTCGAAAATGGGATCTTGTCCGGGAGGCAATCCCACCGAGGCACGGAAGCGGGTGATGGGTGCAAGCCAGGATTTGGTCATGACCCGGCCAAGTTTCTTGACGATCCCAAAGAAGGCCGGGCCGAGGGCTCGAAGTTTAATAACCCACGGATAGGGGGCGATCACCGAGGGGTCGAAGCGCGAGAAAAACGACAAGGGGGCAGTGACCGTGGAGACCCAAGGCATTCCGGTCTTTTCTGCGGCGATTTGCGCGGCGAAGGTGATGGGGTGCGTCACGATGAGATCGGCCTCGCGAACCGCCTCCATCACTTCCGCGTAGGCAGCGGGAACCGACGGATACAGGATGTGGCGAATCAGGTACTCCGGGCCATTCTTCAAGTCCATCACCCGATCCATGACCTCGGAGATTTCGAGCCCCAGATGCGGCCCCATGGGAGCAAATCTCAAACCCGTTTGTTCCACCTTGGATCGATAGAAATTGCTCGTCGCCAGGGTGACGGCATGACCTCGCGAACGGAGCTCAAGCCCGATGGCGATAAACGGGTGCAGATCGCCCAGCGAGCCGGTGGTGGTCAGGAGAATTCGCTTCGCCATGGATTTATCGAATTATCAGCGTGCTGTCGAGCGGGGGTGCGGCAACCAAAAGCTTTTCCAGACCCGCCAGGCGAGCGCGCAATTCCTTCATTTCCTGCTCACCCAATTTCTCCGCGCAGCCTTCGACAATTCGCCTTCCCCGCTCCACCAGCGTGCGGCGGTCGTCCGGGTCCGGAGTGGTGACGGCGATGTCGCCGAGGGCGCGCATCATTCGCAGGCTCACCGCGACATCCGTCTGCGAGTACAGGCGGATTTGCTCGAACGCCGAATCCAACATGCGTCCGAAGTTGCTCCACATGATGCTGACGCGCACCACGCCGGGCGGATCACAGAGCAGCGACGAGGGCGCCTCCCGGGAGGCAAAGCGAATCAACACGCGGCTGAGTTGGTCCACGCAGGTAATCGCCGTGCTGGGGTCGTTGACGGCCGGGGAAATGGCCTTGAGCGCAATGTCCACAATCTGCAAGACGCCGAACTCAATGTCCTGCTGCAAGGTTCGCGAGGGGCCGAAGTCGAACGCGTTGCGAAGCTCCATGGCTCCTTCCGCCGACAATCGCTCACCCTTGTACACCCTCAGAAGTGGGACGCCCTCCGGAACGAACTGGCCCACTCGTCTTAAGACCTGGACCTTCACGCTGTGCGACTTCGCCGTGGCCAGCAGCCGCTGCGTGTCGATATAGCGGATGTAACCCGAGGTCTCGCACAGGATCGGTCGTTTCCCAAGTACTGGGGTCGATGGGGTCACTCGTCGTCCACGCGCGGATACCGGCGCGGGTGCGGCATCATCTCATCGATCATGGCCACCGTCTCGCTGGCGATCCGGTCCACGATTTGATTGACGTTGATGGCCTGCGAGATGTGATGAATGAAGTAGAGGAGCCAACCCACGCAAATGAGCGAGAGCAGCATGGCGCCCAGAACCGTGGCGACCGGCGCAAAGGGTTTGGGCACGGAGCGCGCCGCCGGGCTCTGTCCAGCGCATCTTCGGGCAGCGGGCGCAGGGTTTCGGCGGAAGTGGGCTGGACGGCTGCCAGCGGCGAGTGCGTGAAGGCCTGATTAAGTTTCGCGGTGAACAGAAAGCGCGGGTTCACGGCGGAAACCATCGCCGCCCAGTGCTTTCCGGTTTCGGGTCTGATGTGGCCGTAGAAAGATGTATTGATCTCGCAACAGCCGAAAAACTGCGCCAGATATTCCAGGGGATGGATCTTTAGCCGTTTGAGGTCCTTGGGGTAAACGGTGCCTTCCCAGTCTTTGTAGGAAAAGCCCGCGGTGCCAATAAGAATATTTTCCACTGCCTCAACACTTTAGGGCAAAGCCCAAAATACCCGATTGACAGGGGCTTGGCCTGGGTCTAGTGTACTGTTTCTTGAGGCGAATAAAAAGCGAAATAAGAGCGGGACTACAAATGAATGCTGTTCTGCTACGCACCCAAATCGAGGAGAAACTGCCGTCTGCATTTACGGTGTACCGGCGAGTGGAGCAGGGCTGCATCCGTACTGGTATCGCGCCAATTGATGATGGGTTGCACGGCGTTCCCCTGCATGCGCTGACGGAAATCTGTGGGAGCAATTCGGCCTCTTCGGGAAAAACTTCTGTACTGACCTCGTTGCTGGCGCGTGCTTCGCACGATCATTTCTGCGCCTTGGTGGACGCCAGCGATTCTTTCGATCCAGTAACCGGACAAGCCGCGGGAACGAATTTGTCCAGGCTGTTATGGGTGCGGTGCGGGAAGAACCAGAGTGAAATTGCCGCCTTTGGAACAGGCCTTCAAGGTCGCCGACATCTTCTTGCAAAGCAGCGGCTTCGGGCTGATTGCGGTGGATCTCAGCGGGATACCAGAGCGAGTGGTTCGCAAGGTCCCGCTCAGTTCGTGGTTTCGTTTCAGCCGGGTGATCGAAAAACAAGCGACGGCGCTGGTTTTTATCGAGCAGGAGCCGCACGCCACCAGCTGCGCGGGATTGGTGTTGCGAGTCTCCAGCGATCCGGCCGTGTTCTCGGGAAATTTGCTTACGCAATTCAACCTCAAGGTGGAAGTGGCGCGCGGCCGCGATAAGAAGCCGGTGCGTTCGGAAAGATCGGGATTTTCTCTGCACACACAATGGGCATAGGCCAATGTTCGCGTGCTTATATGTCGACGATTTTCCCGTGCAGGCGGCCTTGCTGGCCGAGCCGGAGGAAATAAGGACGGCTCTTCAGCAATCTCTGCTGGCCGTTCTCGACGGGCCCGCCAATCTTCCGAGAGTGTTCGCTACCAATCCTGCTGCCCAGCGGGCAGGAATTCGGATTGGCATGACCAAGTTGCAAGTGGAAACCTACGGCGGAGTTTTGCTGCGCAAGCGAATCGTCGAACTCGAAGAAAGCGCACAAAATGCCTTGGTGGAATTCGCCGGCGGATTTTCTCCGCGGGTGGAATCTACTTGCGCCGGGGCGGTCATTTTAGATCTGTCGGGCACGGAAAAGCTTTTTGGCCCTCCGCAGAACGCAGCCCGCAACATGACCGTGGAGGCGAATGTAATCGGATTCGATCTTCGGGTTGCT
The DNA here is from genome assembly GCA_963776125.1 of uncultured Acidobacteriaceae bacterium. Taxonomy (GTDB): domain Bacteria; phylum Acidobacteriota; class Terriglobia; order Terriglobales; family Acidobacteriaceae; genus PALSA-270. Next base: position 4,108 of record CAVZMC010000050.1, read on the forward strand.
ATCGCTTCGAATCCGGATACGGCACTTCATGCCGCGCGCGGATTCTCCGCCATCACGATTATTCCAGCCGGTGACGAGGCGCGGCGATTGGCGCCCTTGCGGGTGCGCGTGCTCCCCATCTCGCCGGAAATGCTGGAAGTTTTGCATGGTTGGGGAGTTCAAACGTTTCAAGCGCTAGCCGCTTTACCCTCGGTCGCCGTGGTCGAAAGACTCGGTCAAGAAGGCCTGCACTTGCAGAAGCTCGCACGCGGACAAATGGACAGGCCCTTGTTGTGCGGAAACCAGCCGCGGAATTTAGCGAGAGTTTTGAATTTGAGGATCCGGTGGAAACTCAGGAGTCGCTTACTTTCATACTGAATCGCCTTCTGCAAGCGATTTGCGCCCGGCTCATCGCCAATCTCTTGCGACCAACGAACTGCGGCTGATGATAGGGACTTGAAGTACGGCAAATTCAGAACGGCGGACAGAGATGGAGAACAATATCAAACGAGAATGGAAACTGCCGGTTCCGACCCAAGACCGAAACATGCTGTTCGAGACTTATTAGTCTTGACCTGGAGCGACAATCATTTTCCGCGCCCATCAGGAAGCTGACGATCGAAGCGGTACCGGTGAAGCCTCGAATGGCCCAGGGTAATCTCTTTGCCCCGCCGTCACCGGAGCGTGAAAAATTGGAAATCACCTTGGCCCGCATTCGCGGCGTGGTGGGCAGCACGGATGCAGAGGGTATGGCATGTCTGGGTTCTCCCCAATTAGTTGATACCCATAAGCCAGGAAGTTTCCGCTTGCAATCTTTTTCGGGCGATTACATCGAAGCGGTAAGTTCATTCCAGCGATCTGTTCCCATGATTGCTCTGCGGATCTTTCGCCCAGCGCTCGAAACCTCCGTGCAACTTGAGGGAGAGAAACCCCACTTTGTATGGCTATGGCATCGGCACCGCCGTGTGCTGGCCGCGTCCGGGACCGTGGTGCAATCTGGCGAATTGGTGGAACGGTTCAGCCTGGGCGCGAGCGGAATGGGACGTTGCGCTGAAGACTCCGGAGGGCATTGGCTACTACCGGATTTATCTCGATCGAATCTCGTAAACAGTGGTTTGTGGAAGGAGTTCTTCGATTAGAGCGCTCACACGTTGCGCCATGCCGTACGTCGAATTACACGCCCGGTCGGCTTTACTTTTCTGGAAGGCAGCATCTTTGCCGGAATCCCTGGTCTCGGCATGCGCCGAGGTGCAGACTGCCGGCCATGGCTCTCCTCGACAGACATGGTGTGTATGGGGCGCCGCGATTTCACATGGCCGCCAAGCGATGCGGAATCAAAGCGCACGTCGGAGCGGAGGTCAGCATTGCGGAAGGGGGAATTATCCGCTTTTGGTCACGTCCCGCACTGGCTATCAGAATCTTTGTCGCCTGATCACGACTGCGAAGTTACGTACCAACAAGAAGACGTGGCAACCGTCGGATCTCGCGGAATTGCAGAGCTCATAGCGCAAGGGCTTGATTTGCTTAACCGGCGACGAAAACGGCCCGCTGGCGCTGCGCATTAGCAAAAAATGGAATGACGGCGGCCGTCAGTTGCTGCAACAACTCGTTTCCACTGTTGGCCGCGAAAATGTGTATGTGGAATTGCAGAGACACGTCGACCGGTTTCAGGAATCGCGGAACCAGGCCGCCGTCACATTGGCACGGGAATTTCATCTTGCCGTTGCTGGCAACGAATGGGGTGTGCTATGCAACTCCCGGCGGAACGGCAGATCGCCGACGTATTCACCTGCATTAAGAACAAGCGCCGGCTGGATACCGCGGGCCGGCTGCTTGCACAGAATTCTCAGCGCTCACGTCCGTAGCGCGAAGGAGATGACAAGCATTTTTGCCGACCTGCCGGAAGCGATTGCGAATACCAGCGAATTATCTTCGCGATTGGAATTTACGCTTGGAAAAATTGGGATATGAGTTCCCACGTTACCCGGTGCCGCAGGCGAGACCATGGATTCCTTTCTGCAAAAGCGGACATGGGAGGGCGCACGTTGCCGCTATCGGCCGGTCAGCGCGCGCGTGCGGACCCAACTCGAAAAGGAACTGGCGCTCATCGAAAAGCTGAAGCTTGGCCGGATATTTCCTGATCGTATGGGACCTGGTTTGTTTCTGCGAGCGGAACGGGATTCTGGTGCAAGGGCGAGGCTCGGCCGCCAACAGCGCCGTCTGCTATTCGCTGGGCATCACGGCGATTGATCCGATTGGCATGGATTTGTTGTTCGAACGTTTTCTTTCAGAAGAACGCGGCGAGTGGCCGGACATTGATCTCGATCTGCCGAGCGGGGATGAGCGCGAACGAGTCATTCAATACGTGTATGAACGGTATGGCAAGCGTGGCGCTGCTATGACCGCCAATGTGTGCACCTACCGCGGGCGTTCGGCGGCGCGGGAAATGGGCAAGGTGCTCGGCTTCGATGAAGATACGCTGGCCCGGCTTGTCGGCGGTCGTCGGCACGTGGGAGTGGCGGGACCCGAATGACACGCTGGAACGGCAATTCACCAACACTGGTCTTGATCTCACGCCATCCTCAAATTGCCGTCTATCTCAATCTCTGCCAGCGCGTGCAGGATTTGCCCCGTCATCTCAGCCAGCATTCAGGGGGCATGGTCATTTGCCAGGGGCAATTGGATTCTGTAGTGCCTCTCGAACCGGCCACCATGCCGGGAAGAGTAGTGGTGCAATGGGATAAAGACGATTGCGCCGATCTCGGCCTCATCAAAGTGGACCTGTTGGGCTTGGGTATGATGGCGGTGCTGAAAGACAGCATCGGGCTGATTCGCGATCATTACGGCGAAGAAATTGATCTGGCGCACTTGCCGCAGGATTGCCCTGATATCTATGACACGATCCGCAAAGCGGACACCATCGGCATGTTCCAGATCGAGAGTTGCGCGCAAATGGCATCGCTGCCGCGCAACAATCCCACCCGTTTTTACGATCTGGTCACGCAAGTTGCCCTGATTCGCCCGGGCCCGATTACGGGCGAGATGACCAGCCCGTATTTGAAGACGGCGGCAGGGCAAGGAACCCGTCACCTACCCGCATCCATCGTTGCATCCCTGTGCTTGGAGCGGACGCTGGGTGTGCCGCTGTTTCAGGAACAACTTCTGAAACTGGCCATGATCTGCGCCAACTTCAGCGGCGGCGAGGCGGAAGAGTTGCGCCGCGCACTGGGCAGTAAGCGTTCCCAACAGCGTATGCGGGAGATCGAAACTAAACTTCGCGCCGGAATGACGGCAAACGGTATTCCACACCAAAACGCAGGATCCAATTGATTCGGTTCATCACTTCCTTTGCTCTGTACGGTTTCCCCGAGTCCCACGCGGCGAGCTTTGCGCTGATCGCGTACGCCAGTGCCTTTCTGAAGGTCCGTTATCTGGCGGCATTCACGGCGGCTTTGCTGAACAATTGGCCGATGGGTTTCTACCATCCGGCGACCATTGTGAAAGACGCTCAGCGGCATGGGTTGCGAGTGAAGCCGGTGGATGTTGCGCGGTCCCGATTGGAATTGCTCGTTGGAACCTGACAACCGAGGGCAGGCTTACGCTTCGCGTCGGTCTTCGCTATGTGCGTGGTTTGCAACAAGTCGGCCGCGGAAATCTCTGGTGCACGAGCGCGCGAGTTCGCTCCGTTTGCTGTCGGTGGACGATTTGGCACGGCGCGTGCCGCAACTCAGCCGCGACAACCTCGCCATGCTGGCGAAAATCGGGGCGCTGAATGATCTTTCCGCCGATGCCGAAGCTGCACCGCCGTGATGCGTTGTGGCAAGTGGAAAAGGCGGTCCGACGAAGCGGGCCTTTGCTCGAAGGCATCGTCGGAGATGGATTCGGCCTCGCCCTTGCGGCGCATGAAGGTCGAAGAAAGGCTGGTCGCGGATTACCACGGAACTGGATTGACCACGGGGCCCCATCCCATGGCGTATCGCAGGAATGTCTTCGCGGGCACGGGGAGTCAAGTCGGCCATCGAGTTAAAGAATCTTCCTCACGGAAAAGAAGCTACGGTGGCCGGCTGTGTGATTACGCGCCAGCGTCCGGGAACAGCCAAGGGGATCATCTTCATGACGCTGGAAGACGAAACGGGAACTTCACGGGTGATTATCAGCCGGACTTCTACGACAAGAATCGGATGGCGGTATTGAATGAACGGTTCGTTCTGGTTTCAGGCGTGGTTCAAAATCAGGATCATGTGGTGCATCTCAAGGCACGAAGCATCGAGCGGCTCACGATCAGCGCTGCTAACACTCCTTCCCATGATTTTCATTGATGTCAAGAACGAGAAAGATCCCACTTAGGCGGCAAGAACCTTCCGCTCCATCACGCGCAGCTCATGTTCGATGGTCTGAACCACTGAGATCGGTATGGCCACGCGACGCAAGTTGCCGGATTTCCGCGAAATGCCGTCGATGCCATATCCGCGTCCATGGGGGACGGGATCGGAGATCAGGTCAAATTCCTCGCCATAGAGCTTTACCCGCCGTTTCGCGGCAAAACCCAAGCGCTGCAATCTTTTACACAGAAAGACCTGCTTGTCATTTTCATTGATCATTGCGGCACCCCAGGGAAGCTGCTGGATTCAGCACTCTCGATTAGAGACCGTAGTCCGCCGCTCAGCCGTGATCTAACGCACAATGAAGGGTGCAGTGAGACACGCACGGGAACCCTTTGCATTCAGCGACTTTGCGCGAGATGACCACAAAGCGATATATGGATTACGGGAAAATGCCCCGCCTGGGTGTTTTCCCCAGGCCGCAAACCGAAACACCCCTCCAGACGAATTCTGTTGATGGAGTTGTCGCTTCGCATTTATGTTTAGTACCCCACAAAGCTTTTCGCCATTTCCCCGCGGAGGAGCGGCGGATTGCTCCTTGCGAGACCCGAAAGGAACACCCGATCTTGCATAACGGAAGCGGATCGAAAAAGATCAGACGGAGATTGTGCTCGGCCGGATTCCGAGTCGTTGCGTTTTTTACTCTGCCCGTTCTCCTTCTGCAGGCGCAGGCTCCCAAACCTGAAAATCCTATGGGCAATGGACCGGAAGTCGTAGCCGCAGGCCGCGCCCTATTCGACCAAACCTGCACCGAATGCCACGGTCCCGAGGGCCGCGAAGGAGAACGGGCCCCGGCATTGGCGGGCAATCGCCGGTTCTTTCGCCTGAGTGAAGGCGCAATTTTCGACACGATCAAGAAAGGCATTCCCGGCACGGCGATGCCGGCGCTCGGGCTGCCCGATGAAGACATTTGGCGCATCGTGGCTTATATCCGAAACCTGCGGGGCACGGCGTCGGACAGCTTTGTTCCGGGTGATCCAGACCGTGGCGCCATGCTTTTCCAAGGCAAAGGCAGATGCCAACAGTGCCATATGATCCGCGGCCAGGGAGGGACGATTGGCCCGGATTTATCGAGCATCGGGGCGCAGGTGACGCTGAAACATTTGGTGGAATCACTGACGCAAGAGCAACCGATTCCGACCGGCTATCGCCCGGTCAAAGTCATCACCCAGAATGGAGAGGCTGTCGAAGGAGTCGCCAAGAACGAAGACGAATTCTCCATTCAGATTCTGGACACGCATAACAGGCTTCATCTCTACGACAAGAGCGAGTTGCGGGAGGTCGTTCACGCAAAGAAGTCGCTGATGCCCCATGACGTCGACAAGCAACTTACCGCCGAAGAGTTTCAGGACCTGGTGGCGATGCTAAGCCGGCAAGCCCGCGCCAAAGTGCACGTCGAGGAGCAGGGAGAAAGCGAGATCGGGCGATGAGGTCAACCAGATTTGGTTTTCTGTGGATTGCACTGGGGATTCTCGCCTCATCCCTTTCCGCGCAGATCACCGAGAAGCGGTTAGAGCAGGGCCCGGGAAACGATTGGCTCACCTACAACGGCAGCTTTGACAGCCGCCGGCATAGCAGTCTCGATCAAGTGAATCTTTCGAACGTCGAGACGCTGACCGCCAAATGGATTTTTCATGTACCAGGTGCCAGCCGCCTGGAGAGCGTGCCGATCGTGGCGGATGGCGTCATGTATGTGACGCAACCGAACGAGATTTATGCTGTTGACGGCCGCAGTGGACGATTGATTTGGGAATACCATCGCATACCGGCGATTCCAAAGGGGCTGAACCGAGGCGTGGCCATCTATGGCGACAAAGTCTATTTCACCACGGCGGACGACTACCTTATTGCGCTCGATGCCGCGAGCGGCAACGAGATTTGGGAAACGAAAATGGCGGAAGCGAGCGAAGGATTCTGGTCGCCGACCGCGCCGCTGATCGCGAATGGAAAAGTGATCACCGGAGTTGCACCTGGAGACCGCGGACTCAATGGCTTTGTGGACGCGTACGATGCAATCACCGGAAAGCGCCTGTGGCGTTGGAACCCGATTCCGAAGCCCGGGGAGCCTGGGTCGGAAACCTGGGCGGGCGATTCCTGGAAGACGGCCGGCGGCGATACCTGGCTCACCGGCAGCTACGATCCCGAATTGAATTTGCTTTATTGGGGAATTGGGAATCCATCGCCGGATTTCAACGGCGACGTTCGCGTCGGCGATAACCTCTATACCGAGTGCGTGGTCGCGCTGGATCTGGAGACGGGAAAGTTGAAGTGGTATTTCCAGTTCACTCCGCACGACGTCATGGACTGGGATGCGGTGGAGATTCCGATTCTGGCTGACGTCCCTTATCAAGGGAAGATGCGCAAGCTGATGGCGACCGCCGATCGCAACGGGTTTTACTACATTTTGGATCGCGTCACCGGGCAGTTCCTGCACGGCAATGCATTCGTGCATCAGCTAAACTGGGCCACCGGGCTGACTGCGGATGGCAAGCCGATTCGTATTCCGGGGATCGAGCCCAGCCTAACGGGAACCAAGGTGTGTCCGTCGTCGATCGGGGCGACGAACTGGATGTCTCCGGCTTACAGTCCGCAAACAGGTCTGTTCTATGCAGTGTCGCTTGAAGGTTGCGGGATGGCCACTAAATCAACCGAGGCATTTCGACCGGGCGGCTATCAGTATCGCGCAACCGGCGATGTGCTTCTTGTCGACGATTCCTGGAAAGTGTACGTTCGCGCTTTCGATCTGACGACTGGCAATCTGGTCTGGGAACACGAGCGCGTCGGCTCGACCGGTTTTGGAGGTGGGTTGCTCTCGACGGCGGGTGGCTTGATTTTTTCGGGCGAGGTTACCGGGGAGTTCGTCGCGTTGGACGCGAAGACCGGGAAAATTGTTTGGCACTTCAACACCGGTCAGGAGATCAGCGCCCAGCCGGTGACCTACGCGGTCAATGGGACTCAGTACATAGCTTTGGAGGCTGGCTCGAACGTGATCAGTTTCGGACTTCTTGCACCGCGAAAGGAATCATCCAAATGAGCGCGCGATCAGGCTGGATCATCTTGCTTGCGATCTGCTGTGCGGCTTGGCCGGCATTTGCCCAAGTCCGCTATACCGTGACGGACGAACCCGCTGGCGCTCCCGGATCGCCAGCGGTCATCGTGCTGCGAGATCATGTGCACGGGATCGAGGCTGCGGTCGCACCCTCGGAAGGCGGAGAACTCAGCAGCTATCGCATGAAATTCAAGGGCGAATGGATCGAACTGCTGTATCACGCGCGCGATTACTCGGCGGGGCCGGGATTCAAGGGCAAGGCGCCGGTGCTGTGGCCGGTGGTGGGCGGGCAATATCCGATCGGGACCGTTCCGGGTTCGGCGTGCGGCGATGGGAGCTATTTACTGGACGGCAAGACCTATCCCATGCCCTGCCACGGGTTCGCTCGGACTCTTCCCTGGAAAGAAATTGAAAGCGAGCGATTGGCTAATGACCGGGGCGCGCAAGTGACGCTCGAGCTGCACGATTCTGAAGCCACCCGGCAGTTTTATCCCTTCGGGTTTCAGTTGGAGGTGACCTACCATCTGTCCAAGAAGGGCTTGACCATCGACTACAAGGTGACGGCCGATCACGCGAACCGGGATCGCATGCCGTTCTCGATTGGGAATCACATCGCGTTCAATGTGCCTTTTCTAAAGGGCACCGACCCCGCCAACATGATGTTGCAAACCAACAACACCAGCCAACTGCTGCGCACGCCGCAAGGAACGCTGAGCGGCGAACAACAGCCGGGATCGTTTGCCGCGGAGCAACGGTTGGGCGATTTCGATGCACACGTCGCCCTGCCGCTGGCGGGATATGGCCGCCAGCCGTTTGCGCGATTGCTAGACCCGCAAGGGCTTTCGGTGCGGATCACGCAGACAGCCAGCTCCAAGTTGCCGGAACCGCTGGTGCGGTTCGTCATCTATGGTGGACCGCAGGTGGGCTATCTGTGCCCGGAGCCGTGGTTCGGTATTCAGAATTCTTTGAACACGGGGCGTGGGTTGGTCAAACTATCGCCGGGAAAAATTTGGAAGTGGAGCCTCGAATTGCAGACGAATGTTCCTGGGAAAGCCGCCCCGAAAAACATGAACCCATGACGGCAGCATTGGAGTGCCGCGAGCCACCGCGTGTGAGACTTGGGAAGGGCACGACTTCCTAGTCGAGCCGGATGTCGGCGAAATATTTCCGGTTTTGGCGGCTGTGGCGTGCCGGTCCATCTGCGGCCTATCTCAGACGCTGGAGCGCAGCCGTGGGCGAGGCTAAGAGCACGGCTGAAGCCGTGCCCTTCCCAGTCGTCCCTCTTGGAGAAATGCGTCCTAGGCGAAGACCTCGCCAGGCAATGCCGTTAGGGTTCGCGAAGCCAGGGTGTTCTGCACGATCCGCTTGGGCAATTCCGTGGTTGACCAATCCACCTGCTTGCGTTCGATGCGCAACTGCAGGCTGCGCTCAATCTGGCGCAATCCCAGGACCTCGGCGCCAGCCACTAGCGTGGACGCGAGGCCCAAGCAGCCCATTCTGCCGGTTCGTCCCACCCGGTGAATGAAGTCCTCGGCTAGATTGGGCAGGTCGTAGTTGATCACGTGGGCTACGTCATCGACGTGAAGGCCGCGCGATGCTACGTCGGTTGCGACCAGAATCTTGAAGCGCCCTTGCTGAAATCCAGCCAGCGCGCCGTTGCGCTGCGATTGCGAGCGGTCGCCGTGAATCATGGCGGCGGCGAAACCATCGCGGACCAGTTCCTTGGCTAGACGTTCGGTGCTGCGCTTGGTGCGGGCAAAAATCAAAGTCTGACCCTTCTCGGTATAGAGCAGCTGCCGCAGGACATCCATTTTTTCCGTTGGGCGCACTTCGTAGGCTTGCAGTTGCACGCTCTCCACCGGCTTGAGCACGGAGCCGGTGGAAATACGCACTGGATTGCGCATGGAGTCGCGCACCAGCCCGGCGACGGATTGCTCCATAGTGGCGGAGAAACAAAGCGTCTGCCGCTTCTGTGGCAGTATGGCTATGATGCGCCGGATGGCGGGCAGGAAGCCCATATCCATCATGCGATCCGCTTCGTCCAATACCAGGATTTTTAGTTGTTTCAGGTCGACCAGCTTGCGGGTGATGAAATCCTGCAGGCGTCCCGGCGTTGCGATCACCAGGCTTGCGCCCGCGCGCAACGCGTCAATCTGCGTTTTTTCCGAGAGGCCGCCGATTACTAGAGCCGATTTCGTGAGACTCCGCCCGCGCAGTTTCTCGTACTCAGTATTGACCTGAATGGCCAGTTCGCGAGTGGGCAATAACACCAGCGCGTGCACCTGCCGCGGCTGTGCCTGTTGCTCCAACATGGAAATGATCGGGATCAGGAAGGCTAGCGTCTTGCCGGTGCCCGTCTGCGCCGTGGCCATTACGTCTTTGCCGGCCAGGGCGTGGGGAATGGCTTGCGCTTGAACCGCGGTTGAGTTGGTAAATTGAGCTGCGGCCAGCTTCTGCTGAAGAGCAGAAGACAGCGGGAATTCTACAAATGTCGTCATTCTTCTTTTTTTCTTTCTGGAGGGGCTTGTGGTCAAAGACTCGCGTCGTGGGTTCCATGCCGCTCACATTGAGTTTTGGTGTTGATTGAACGGCAGGCAGGAAAAGCGGAACGTTGATCGAAGATCTGACCTGATCCAACAGAGGATCACCGCATGACGAGCGAACCGTAGCAACAATTACTCGCTTAGTATAGCAGAGCGGCGGCGTCGCGACCTAGCACCAAAGTCACTATCTTTGATCCCTGGGAGCCCAGAGGATCACCCCAATCCCGTCTTTGCAGTACTCTTTCATCGTTCGTGTTGCCGGAGTGAAAGCGACAGTTTCCCTTGCCACAGGCCATCGGCGAGGGCTACGTCGCCACAACTTTTCAGCACCCAGTCTGCTCCCGCTTTTGTGAGTTCCGCCGCGCCCACCGTAGTACTTAGCGCAGCCACGCGACACCCCGCAGTCTTGCCAGACTGGATTCCCGCCGGCACATCTTCCACCACCAAGCAATCGCGGGAAGCGAACCCCAACTTCTCCGCCCCTTTAAGGTACGGATCAGGCGCGGGCTTGCCATTCTTGATGTCGTTGGAGGTGACGAAGCAGGCCGGGCGTGGGAGGCCCGCCGCCTTGAGCCGCACCTCCGCCAGAGGTCGTGTGCAAGAAGTAACGATGGCCCAGCGATCGGCCGGAAGTGACCGCAAGAGTTCCGCCGCGCCGGGCAACGCGACCACGCCATCCAAGTCGGCGATTTCGCGGCGCTCGACTTCGCGATTCTCGGCTGCGTGGTCGGCGTGAGGAAGATATTCGCGGATGGTAGTCAAACTGGGCCGGCCATGGGCTTTGTGCACGACTTCTTTCGGATCGAATCCGCGTTCTATAGCCCATTGCCGCCAAACCCGAGCGACGGCCGGCGTCGAATTGAGCAAGACGCCGTCCATGTCAAACAGAATGGCGCTACATGTGATTTGAGCCACAGGCCGCAATCTTAAGAGTATAGCTGAGCACCGTCTCTTGGCTCGAACCGGCAAGAGACCGCATTTCCGCAAGCGTTACAAAACTGGAACGTGTTGCGGAATTGCGCCGCGGTCGGGGAGCGCAGCGGCTACACTCCGCAAACCGCCGGTTCGCCGTGGAGACGGAGCTAACCACGTCTTTAACGGTTGCGATATCTGAAATGACTCCGCCGGGATCGTGCCGCTGGAGGCCAGATTGGAAGAACAAAGACGCTTTGAGAAGCGCCACTATCAAAGGTTCAAGCTGGACGTTGAAATTCAGGTGAACTCCCGCACCGCTGGCCACCTCACCGGCCACTCGCTGGAGATCAGCGAACGTGGGATGTCGGCGATTCTTGTTATTGAGGTTCCGGTCGGAGAAGTTATCCAATTGGAATTCAAACTACCGAACCGCCGCATGAAACTACTGGCGTTTGTGCGAAACCGTACTGCCTTCCGCTATGGGTTCGAGTTCGTCAGGCCCAATGGCGCCGAGGAAGCCCTAAGAAGCGCCTGCGCTTTGCTGCCTCGGTCCGACGCGGTGGATATCTGAACCGCCGGGCGGCGCCGGGGATTCAAGCCCGCTCCAGCAGCATTGCCGTCCCTTGACCCACGCCAATGCACATGGTGGCCAGGGCGTAGCGCGTTTTCGTGCGCCGCAGTTGGTGGGCGGCGGTCAGGGCTAATCGCGCTCCGCTCATTCCCAAGGGGTGCCCGAGAGCGATCGCGCCGCCGTTGGGATTCACCTTTTCGCTGTCATCGGGCAAGCCAAACGCGCGCGTCACCGCCAGCGCCTGAGCGGCGAAGGCCTCATTCAATTCAATCCAATCGATATCGCTGATCGAGAGTCCCAGCCGTCCCAGCAGCTTTTGAGTTGCGGGGATGGGACCAATTCCCATAAGGTTGGGGTCAACGCCGGCAGTCGCGGTGCCCACCACGCGGGCAAGAGGCGTAAGTCCGAAGCGTTGGGCGGCTTCTTCGGAAGCCACGAACATGGCGCAAGCGCCGTCGTTGATTCCCGAGGCATTTCCCGCCGTTACCGTACCATTTTCGCGAACAATAGGAGCCAGCTTAGCGAGCGCCGCGAGGGTAGTGTCCGGCCGGGGGTGCTCATCGTCCGTCACGACGTTAGTTGTGTCCTTCCGGCCGGGAATGTTGACGGGCGCGATTTCATCGGCGAAAAACCCCGGCGGGCGGGCGGGCGGGCGGGCGGGCGGCGGGCGGGGCGGGCGGGGCGGCGGCGGGCGGGCGGGCGGGGCGGGCGGGCGGGCGGGCGGGCGGGCGGGCGGGCCGGGGCGGGCGGCGGGCGGGCGGGCGGGCGGGCGGGGGGCGGGCGGGCGGGCGGGCGGGCGGGGCGGGCGGGCGGGCCGGCGCGGGCGGGCGGGGCGGCGCGGCGCGGGCGGGCGGGCGCGGGCGGCGGCGGGCGGGCGGGCGGGCGGGCGGGCGGGCGGGGCGGGCGGGCGGGGCGGCGGCGGGCGGGCGGGGCGGGCCGGGCAGGGGCGGGGCGGGCGGGCGGGGCGGGCGGGCGGGGCGGGGCGGGGCGGGCGGGGGCGGGGCGGGGCGGGCGGGCGGGCGGGCGGGCGGGCGGGCGGGCGGGCGGGCGGGCGGGCGGGCGGGCGGGCGGGCGGGCGGGCGGGCGGGCGGGCGGGCGGGCGGGCGGGCGGCGGCGGGCGGGCGGGGCGGGCGGGCGGGCGGGCGGGCGGGA
>CAVZMC010000051.1:0-37643 GCA_963776125.1 uncultured Acidobacteriaceae bacterium
ATCCTCGATATCTTCCGCGGCTACATCGCGGGGATGCAGCCTCAGCTTCCACAACTCTTCGGCCTGCTGCCCAATAGCAAAGTGGAGGTGCGCGCGGTTCAGGAATATCGCGAAAAAGAGGCGGCCTTTGCCGAGTACAACCAGGGCACGCCAGACGGCTCGCGGCCTGGCATCGTCTACGTCAACACCGGGGACTATGCGCATCGCTCGCTGCTGGAAACGGAATCTACCGCCTACCATGAAAGCATTCCCGGGCATCACCTGCAGATTTCGATTGCCCAGACCCTGCCGCTGCCCGCCTTCCGGCAGCAGGCCTTTTACTCCGCGTATATCGAAGGTTGGGCGCTCTATGCGGAACGCCTCGGCAAAGACATTGGATTTTACCGGGACCCGTACCAGGACTACGGACGGCTCTCCGCGGAAATGCTGCGAGCCATCCGCCTGGTCGTCGATACCGGCGTGCACTCCCAGCATTGGACGCGCCAGCAGATGGTGGACTTTTTCCACGAACACTCCGACGAATCCGAGCCCGACGTGCAGGCGGAGACCGACCGCTACATCGCCTGGCCGGCGCAGGCGCTCGCCTACAAGCTGGGACAGCTTGAAATTCTCAAGCTACGCGAACAGGCCAAGACCGAGCTAGGCGCAAAGTACGATATTCGTGCTTTTCATGACGAGATTCTGAACGGCGGCGCGCTGCCGCTGGACGTGCTGGATGAACGTGTCACGGCGTGGATTGATTCACAGAGAACCGCCAAGTAGCGCCGGCGTCTCGCCGGCCCGATGGCGAGCGATAAGCCCGCGGTTCCGATCGCCGTTTGAAAAGCATAACGATAGCGGGGCGAAAACGATGAAATTCGCGAAACTGGTATTTTGGATTGCGGGCGGCTGGGGCATTCTCGTGCTCGCCCCTCTTTACTTCTTGTTCGACACGATTGGCCGCCAGGACCCTCCCGCCATTACCCATCCCGGCTTTTATTACGGATTTGCCGGCGTCGCGCTGGCATGGCAATTCGCTTTTTTTGTGATTGCCACCGATCCAGTACGCTACCGGCCCCTAATGATTCCCTCGGTGATCGAAAAGTTCAGCTACGCGATTGCCGTTCTCGTCCTTGTGATGCAACAGCGCATGTCCGCGAGGGACGCTGTTTTCTCCGGTACGGATTTGCTGTTGGGCGCGCTTTTTGTGATTGCATTCTTCAAGACTCCTTCTTATCCCGCGAGGTAACTGGTGCGTGAACCGGGAGACTGCGACGCTCGACGCCAACGATATTTTGTGCGCAGTGAACTCTTCGCGGAATTATGACCCTTCGCCAGTAGTGGACAAAATCACCGCGCCGGTCATGTATGTGAATTCCGCCGATGACTTCATCAATCCGCCGGAGCTGGGCATTGCGGAGCGCGAAATCAAGCGGGTGAAAAGAGGCCAGTTCGTGCTGATTCCCGCCTCCGGGCAAACCCACGGCCACGGCACACATACCTGGGCGGCGATTTGGCAGCAATATTTGAAGCAATTGCTCGCGGAATCGCAGTAGAAGAATGAGATTCACGGCAGGCCCGAGCGGGGCCCGAAGTCACGGGCCCACTCTCCGGCTTCGCGCCGCTTTTTTACGTACTGCTCCAGCTCGGCAGGGCTCAAGACTATGGTCGGCCTACGGTCGCGCAGCTCTGGGGGGAACGTGCCCTTGTCCACCACCATGCCGCCGTGCTCCCCGACCCTCTGGGTGAGGAAATCCAAGTGAAGATAGCCGCATACAATAAGTACTCGACCGCGATCCACACTCGCCTCGATTTTCTCTAGCCAGAAGCCCTCCCGAACAGCGTCGGCGTGCGAAAGACGACAGTCCTCTCCGGCCAGGGACTGCTCGTCTTTCCTCAAGTTCATCTCCCTCTCAATCTTGTATGCGGCCCATTCCTGAGGGTACAGGTCAACCTGAAGGTATGGGATGTGCAGCCGTTTCGTCGTAGCACATATCCTGGAGGCGGTATCGCAGGTGTATTCCTCGGCGACCAGCGTTATCGAATGCTTCCCGATGGCATCCATCACTGGCTTCTCAAATTTGCACGAGTCCTGAATCTGATGTGAGGTTCCGAGGATCACGTATTCGATCATCTGTCTCCCCTTTCTCGTTCAAGGCGGGAGTAAAACTTCCGTCATCTTGTCAGCAGACGCGGCGCGTCAAATGATAGGAGGACTAGCCCGCAGATTGCAACGCGGGCCTCACTGAGGAGACAATATGCTCGTCAAAGACGAAGCCAGAACGCCTACGGAGACCATCCAGCTTGCCCAGCTAGCAGCAAGCAGGATGTCGGCAACCCTGCTTAAAGTGGCGGAAAACATAGAGCAGAAGTGGGACCGCGATACCCAAGCCAGCGTAATCAGGAATGTCGCCCAACAACTTCTGGAAGATATGACCGGGTGGATAGTTTCCTAGTTGCCTTTCGTTCCGCGAGGTCCGTGTGGTTCCCGTCCCGCGGCTCCCATGATTCAAGAGTCACGCACCAGACCTAGACCGCTGAAAGATCGAGGCTTTTCCGTTGCAGGGATCCGGTGCCGGCTTGGCGCTGTCCCCGCGTGGGCTCAGAAGACCTTGCTCGAATCCAGCAAGATGGTCACTGGCCCTTCATTGACCAGCTCGACGCTCATCATCTCCTGGAAGCGGCCGGTCTGGCAGGGGACGCCGGCGGCGCGAACGCGGGCGACGAAGTATTCGTAGAGTTCGCGCGCACGAGCCGGCGGCGCCGCGGCGTCAAACGACGGCCGCTTGCCGCGCCGCACGTCGCCATAGAGCGTGAACTGGGACACCACCAAAACTTCTCCGCCGGCCTCGGGAACGCTTCGATTCATCTTTCCCGCTTCGTCTTCAAAAATGCGCAGGCCAACGATCTTGTCGGCCAAGTAGTCTGCGTCAGCCTCGGTATCGGTTGCGGCAACGCCGAGAAGAACCAGCAGGCCGCGACTGATCTTGCCGGCAGCTTCTCCATTCACCATAACCTGAGCGCGGCTTACGCGTTGAACAACGGCACGCATGAATATTGAATTCGTTTCGTAAGTCTTGGGGGCAGGAGGCGGCAAATCTTGCCCAGTTTGTTCCGGGCATCTATCGCCGGCCGGAAGAGGTTAGCATATGCGGGTGCCACCGCCCGCCCGCCGATCCCATTCCTCGAGAACCGTGCCAAACTTCGCGGCCTCATGCTTCGTGGTTGCCGATTTTTGGCTCTAACCAGTACACTACTTCTTTCCTTTTAGGCTAACGGAAGGGTGGGAGTCTTATGGCCATTGACACGAAAAAAGAAGTCGTGGAAAAAGTGAAGCAGCTCATCTCCGAACAATTGGGCGTGGACGAAGCGGAGGTAACGCCCAGCGCGTCCTTCGTGGACGATTTGGGCGCGGATTCCCTGGATCAGGTGGAGCTGATCATGGCGCTCGAAGAAGCCTATGACTTGGAGATTTCCGACGCCGACGCGGAAAAAATCCTAACCGTGCAGGATGCTATCGGCTACATCGAAAAGCACGCCAAGGCCAGCAAATAGCCTGCACGCGCCGGGGGTTGTCCGGCTGGACAGCGGACGATGGCTGTCCCCACATCAGCTTGGGCGGGTGCCGAGCCCGTCCACACATCAGCAGCGACAAGGAGAAACATGGCAGCCGTTGACGACAAAGTGAAGCAAATCATCGTGGAGCAACTGGGAGTGGACGAAGGCGAAGTCACGCAAACCGCCTCCTTTGTGGACGATTTGGGCGCCGATTCCCTGGACACCGTCGAACTGGTCATGGCGTTCGAGGAAGCCTTCGAAATCGAAATCCCCGACGAAGACGCGGAAAAAATCCGCACCGTGCAAGACGCCGTCGACTATATCGGGAAGCATGCGAAAGGCGGGAAATAGTTGGGACGCAGAGTCGTAGTGACAGGGATTGGCCTGATCTGCGGCGTGGGCAATACCACGGAAGCGGTCTGGCAAAACCTGCTGGCGGGCAAGAGCGGCGTGGCCCGGATCACGCAATTTGACGCGTCCCGTTTCGCTTGCCAGATTGCCGCGGAAGTCAAGAATTTCGATCCGCTGCAATTCATCGAGAAAAAAGAATTAAAGAAGATGGGGCGCTTCATACACCTGGCCCTGGCGGCGGCGGATGAGGCGATGCGAGCCTCCGGCCTGGAAGTGACGGACGATATTTCGCCTCGCGTGGGGGTGCACATCGGGTCAGGGATCGGCGGGTTCGATGTCATTGAACGCGAGCACTTGAACCTGATCCACGGAGGACCGCGACGCATTTCTCCGTTCTTCATCCCCGCGGCCATCGTCAATCTGGCGGCGGGGCACGTCAGCATTCGCTACCAGGCCAAGGGCCCGAATGAAGCCACCTGCACGGCCTGCACCTCGAGCGCGCACGCCGTGGGCGACGCGTTCAAGATCATCGCCCGCTGCGACGCTGATGTCATGATCGCGGGAGGCACCGAGGCCGCGATCACTCCCATGGGCGTGGGCGGGTTTGCCGCCATGCGGGCGCTCTCGACCCGCAACGACGCGCCCGAAAAGGCCAGCCGGCCCTGGGACGCGGGGCGCGACGGATTTGTCATCGGCGAAGGCGCCGGCATCTTGATTTTGGAGGAACTGGAATTCGCCCGCCGGCGCGGCGCCACGATTCTGGCGGAAATCGTGGGTTACGGTATGTCCGGCGACGCCTACCACATCACTCAGCCCGCCGAAAATGGCGACGGCGCCTACCGGGTCATGCTGAATACGCTGCATGACGCCAAAGTGCAGCCCTCTCAGGTCGACTACATCAACGCCCACGGCACCTCCACGGACTTGGGCGACAAGCTGGAAACCATCGCCATCAAGCGCGCCTTCGGAGAACACGCGAGCGCGCTGCCGGTCAGTTCGACCAAGTCCATGACCGGGCACTTGTTGGGCGGCGCGGGAGGCCTTGAAGCAGGCATTACCGTGCTCGCGCTGCGCGACCAGATCCTTCCCCCAACCACGAACCTCGAAACCCCCGACCAGGACTGCGATCTGGACTACGTGCCCAACCACCCTCGGAAGGCCAAAGTGGAATATGCCATGTCGAACTCGTTTGGCTTCGGCGGCACCAATGGCGCATTGCTGTTCCGGCGCTGGAGCGAATAGGCGGTTTTCAGGAGCGACGCCCCCGTAAGCCTGATCGAGAGCGGGGGATCCGTTGACGGGGTGATCACCAGACGTGTGGTACCAACCGGTAACGCACCTTCTGGAGATATTCCTTGTAGCCTCTCAGATCGCGCGCCAACAGCTTCTCCTCGCCAAAGATGCGAACAACCAGCAGCCCGACCATGGCGAGGGCCAACAGAAGGCCGGAAATGGAGCCCAGCAGCAACGCGCCACCAACGAACACCAGACTTGCCCCAAGATACATTGGGTGGCGAACAAAGCCGTAGACGCCAGTATCGATGACGTGCTGGCCGCGCTCGCTTTGAATACGCACCAGCGGCGACGCAAAGATGTTATCGGTGAACGCGCGGAAGAAGGGAAAACTACCCCCGAGAAGCAGGATGGCTCCGCATACTTCGCTCCACAGCGGCAGGCGGGGTGTCCAACCGAAGCGCACATCCAGCGCCGGCACATAGATGAAAGCCAAGCCACACACTTTTATCCCGATGAAGATAGCCAAATCGGAGTGCGATTCACCGCCGCTGCCGGGCGTGCGGAAGCGCTCGGCCAACAGCGCAGGGTCCCTGGAGCGAAGCCAACGGCGGCAAAGAAGGACACCCACCAGACACCGAAGATCCATCCCTCCACCCAGCGCCAATCGCCCGACAGCCATAGCAGCAGTCCTAGAAAGACAACGGGGAGGCCCGCCAACTGGAGCCCGGTGATGATCGGCGTAGGGCGCATCGGGAGCTGAAAACATCATACTGCCGAGAAGTGCTTGCCTTCTACTGGCGGAGCGGATTGCGCGCGTGCGTAACAGGACGGCAAGACTCCTTCGGGCGGCTAACCGGAAGTGATTCTTAAGCTAGCGCTCATGGGGCGACGCCCCATAAGCGCTACTAGCAGCACGGGCCAGAAGTTCGCCTCTCGGACGGCCTCTGGGCGGTATCCTCCGAGCAGCCGACAACCAAGGAGTTGGTGTAGGCGCCCTCGTACAATGTCCGGATAGCCGATTTTACGGCAATTTGCTGAAGACACAGATCGATCTCGATAGAACCAAAGCTGTGAAACGAAGCCAGTGCCGAGCGGCTTGTATAATACTGTTTGCGCATGAAACGGTTTCACGCAATTTGGATTCTCGCCGCAGTGCTCGCTCTCGGGCCTGGATACACCGTCCTGCCCGTTCGAACGGAACGCGGTGCTGAGATTCAAGTGCTGTTATGCCTATCTGAGCAGCATGGCGAGCAGCAATTTTCGAATCTAAAACCACCTATCATCTGGGAGGAAACGGCAAATCCCATTTCATCAGACTACGACGCTCCTCAGAGCAATAGGTTCGTCTGGCCTTCGGCCTATAAGCGTCCTCCTCCACATTCTCTCGTCCAGTTCTAAGCTGCGAAATTTCAAAAAGATAACTCAGTACAGCCTTGGACAGGGGGGCATGTGTGCCATTTTCTTAAGTGTTTGCCTATCAGGCCGGCCTCGGCCGGGTACCACAAGAAGTCCTTTGACTGGATCGATTCCCGCCGCCATCAACTCGAAGGGGTATCCGACGATGACTTGAAGGCCGTAGCGAGAGGTGCTCATACATTGCCCGAAACCCTTGCAGTGGTGGCAGTTCTAGCCGAGCGTCTTCTCGGCTTCAAAATGTTCGATGTACAGCTCCATTGTGCACATGTCCTCGCCGATGGAAAGATCGCCGAAATGCAGACGGGCGAAGGCAAGACGCTCAGCGCCGTTCCAGCAGTCGTCTGGCTGGCACGGGCGGGCAACGGCGTTCACGTCATGACGGTGAATGACTACCTCGCGCGTCGGGACGCCAAATGGATGAAGCCTATTTACGCGTTCTTTGGTCTTTCCGTCGGTTGCATCCAGCAGAACATGGACTGTCGCCAGAGGAAGCAAGCCTATGCCTGCGATATCACCTATGCCACTGCCAATGAGATCGGCTTCGATTTTCTTCGTGACCAGATTGCTTTCTACCCCAAAGACCAAGTGCATCGACCGTTCGCAGCAGCGGTAATTGACGAGGCCGATTCCATCCTGATCGATGAAGCGCGCATTCCCCTGGTGCTCGCTGGCCCACAGCCAGCGGAAGATACGCTAGCTGATCGTGTCGATCAATTGACTCGCTACTTCAAACATCCCTTGCATTTTACCTACGATGAGTACGCGCACAACATTGCCCTCACCGATGCCGGGATTCAGGCAGTGGAAGACGCCTTCAGATGCCCCAATCTATTTGCCGAGGAGAACCTGCGGCTTTTGATTGCCGTTCAGGATTCCATCCATGCTCGCGCACTTCTCCGCCGGGACATCGACTACATGGTTCAAAGCCGGTCCATCGAATCCATCGATGAGTTTAAGGGGCGCATTGTGAAGGAGCGGCGATGGCCTGCCGGCCTGCACGCCGCACTTGAAGCGAAGGAAGGAGTGGCACCTAAGACACAGGGGAAAGTTCTTGCATCCATCACTCTCCAGAATCTGATTTCGCTTTATCCCGAGATCTGCGGCATGACCGGGACGGCAGCGACTCAGGCAGACGAGTTTCATTCCATCTACTCGCTCGAAGTAGAGGTGATTCCTCCTAACCGTCCCAACATCCGAGCCGACCTGCCAGACAGGATATTTGCCACCAAGCATGAGAAAGAGCAAGCTGTTGCGGCCGAAGTGCGGCGCATCCACGAAACTGGTCAGCCTGTGCTGGTAGGAACCAGCAGCGTGCAGGAGTCGGAGCGTCTCAGCACCCAACTTGCGGATATTCCTCACGATGTTCTGAATGCACGCAACGAAGAAGAGGAAGCTGGAATCATTGCTAGAGCAGGCGAAGCTGGAGCCGTGACGATCTCCACCAATATGGCGGGACGGGGCACCGACATTCGATTAGGTCAAGGTGTGGATCGTTTGGGAGGATTATTTATACTCGGAACCAGCCGGCACGAGAGTCGCCGCATCGATAATCAGCTACGAGGGCGCGCTGGACGCCAGGGCGACCCGGGCAGTTCCCAATTCTTCGTCTCGCTCGAAGATGACCTGCTTGTGAAGTATGGCATCAACGATCCCGAGTTCCACCACACTCCTGAGAGCGTTCAGCGGCTCATCGAAGGCCAACACCTCGAGACTCGCAAGTTCCTTGCCAAATATGAATATGTAATTGAGGGGCAAAGGCAAGCCGTTCAGCAAAGGCGGCAGCCGATCCTCAGTGGGGAAAGGCCCTGTTCATCCGAACTGGAGAGACTGATCTCCCTTGTCACCATCGATGAGCTTTGGGCCGAACATCTCGAGGCGGTCGCGGAATTGCGCGATGGCTCCAAGTGGATATCGTTGGGCGGCAAAGATCCGCTCCACTACTACCTGAAGGCAGTTCACCAAATGTTTGAAGAGTTAGAACAGAGCATTCACGAAGAAATTCTCAAACGCGTGGCTGAGACCCGGGTGTCTGGCCTTAGTCCAATGGAACGCGGTGCAACTTGGACGTACCTAACTACGGACCAACCATTCGGAAGTATGCAGGAGAGGTTCATCCGCGGCGCGATCGCCAAAATTAAAGAGCACAGGAACCGAAAAGCTGCATACCTGAAGGCTACAAACCTATCCGGCCATTCAAACCCTGAAACCATTCCGACCACCCAGAAAAGATCGGGCCGAGAAACGGTCAATAGATTTGCGGGCAGCATTCTGACCCTTGTTCTTGGCTCTCTGATGTGGCTTAGGCGCGAGCACATGGAAGCCATGCTCAGGGCCGTTCACTATCCACTTCTTGCTTCCTTTGGTTTGTGGATCGCATTTACCCTTTACTGGAGCCGAGCATCCATTGGCGATTCCACGATTGCACATTCGGAATCACGAGGTTCACGCTTCATTCACGAGATTCTCCTGAATACGGCGTTTCTGCTTCTGTTTCTGCAAATATCCCCGCACATCCCAGGGCTAGCGTATCGCTTCTTGCCGGAATCGAGGATCTTCACAACAGCGGGCCTCATATTGCAGATCGCCATGTTCATCCTCGCGATTTGGGCTCGATTTCACCTCGGGCGCCACTGGCGAGGAGTCATTGCCATTTTGGGTAACCATCAACTGATTCGGTCAGGACCATACCGCCTAGTGAGGCATCCCATCTACATGGCCATGTTGGGAATGTTTGTCGGGACCGCCATGGTCTCTGGCGGACTGTACGCATTGCTTGGTGTGGTCCTCGCCGCGGTCGCATACTGGCGAAAGGTTCGAGTCGAAGAACACTACCTCCATCAGGCATTTGGCGACGAATATGCGGAGTATAGTCGAATTACTCCAGTGCTTATTCCTCTCCGTATTATCCGGCGTTCGTAGTTTTCTTTAGCTCGGGAAGGGGGATTGCGATGCCTGAACTGAGCTAGCCGATCCGCTGTAGAAATTGGTGCACTATCGCCGAGGCACTCATCGAACAAGCGAAGTGGTTCACATGGACCTATAGTCGGCTTTGTCGGACAGATGACCCTGCGCAGAGCACCGCTCCCGAGTTACGGGCTAACCGGAAGTGATTCTTAAGTTAGCGCTTTGGTCATTTCCTTTCGTAATCTGCGAAGCGCTGGCGTGCCGCCATTCTCAACCCTCGAATTCCCTGAATTTAGCCAAGGCAGCCCCAAATCCACGATGGTCCATGACCCCAAAAGGGTACTTTGCTAGTTCGTAACTGTCCTTTCGATCTTTGCTAAGCGCGAGGCGGCAGGCCAGAATAGAGGTTAGACGCGAAGCGACCTCTGGCTTATGGAAAAATTGCTGGAAACGGCTGTGTCGTCAACTCTCCTCGCGAAGAAGGCTTCTGCTCGGGTTGCCCTGGTCGATATCAGGGAACCGGGAAGAAGCGTCTTATCGGAGTGTTTCCGCCAGTTCGGCATCGAAACCGTGCTCCTCAACGGGGATACGCCGGAACACCTGAAACGAGAGAAGTTTGAGGCTTGTGTTCTGAAACTGACGCCTGGGGCGGAGACCGTGCTGGAAGCGGTGCGCACCTCGCCTTCCAACAACCGTATGGTGGTCTACGGGCTAGGAGGAAGCGCTCAGGAGGCGATGCGGTTCTCCAAATATGGAATCAACGCGGTATTCAATGAGCCGCTGGAGCGCTCGGCCGCGCTTAAGCTGGTGCGGGCGACGCAAATGCTTGTGTATCATGAGTTTCGCCGCTATGTTCGCATTCCAGTGATCACCGAAGTCGCGGTGGTGTCGGCCGATGGACGACGCTTTGCCGCCACCAGCCAGGAAATCAGTTCCGGGGGAATGTCTTTGCGCAGTGCCGAGCCGGTCTCCCCCGCCGAGGCAGTGGAAATCTCCTTCGCCTTGCTGACCCTGCCCCGCATCTGGGTCCGGAGCACGGTGACCTGGCGAAAGGCGGCCGACAAGACGTTTGGCGTGCGTTTCGATGCCAAGGACGAGCGCCGCGGACGCATCAAGGAATGGATCGACGGCTATCTGGAAAGCTAGGGGCTGCCTTCCTGGGCGCCTAAGACCCTAAAAACACAGACCTATCCTAAGCGATCACTCGGCAACCCTGGCGGCTTCTGGAATCGGCCACTCTCCTGTAAAATCAAGAATGTAGATGGCTGCAACCTCCCAGCTTGTGCAGATCGCGCTCGGCCCGCCCCTGCGGCAGGCAAAACCCTCATGGCTCAGGGCCAAAGCGCCGGTGGGGCACAATTTTCACAACCTAAAGAAGCTCGCCCGCAGCCTCGGTTTGCATACCGTATGCGAATCGGCCCAATGTCCCAACATTGGGGAATGCTGGAATCACCATACCGCGACCTTTATGCTGCTGGGCGACATTTGCACCCGCCGCTGCGGATTCTGCGCCGTTCCCAAGGGCAAACCTCAGCCTATCGATTGGGATGAGCCGCGCCGGGTCGCCGAGGCGGTCGCCACGCTCGGCCTTAAGCACGCGGTCGTGACCAGCGTGAATCGGGATGACGACAACCTGGGCGGAGCCCGGGTCTTCGCCGAAACTATCCGCCAGATCCGCGAGTTGGTGCCTGGCTGCCGGGTAGAAGTTTTGATCCCTGACTTCCAGGGAATCGACGAAGCGCTGCGCGTTGTGCTCCATGCCCAGCCGGACGTGCTGAATCACAACACCGAAACCGTGCCACGGCTCTACCGCGTGGCGCGCTCCGGGGCGCGTTACGAGCGCACTTTGCGACTGCTGGAGAATGCCAAAAAGTTTTCTCCCGGTATAGTTACCAAATCCGGACTCATGGCCGGCCTCGGTGAAACCATGTCCGAGTTGGTGGAAGTTTTCCGCGACTTAGGCAGCCGCGGCGTCGATATTCTGACCATCGGCCAATACTTGCGGCCTTCGCGCGATCATCTTCCCATCGCCCGTTTTTATACGCCGGATGAATTCCAATATCTAAAGGAAGAGGCGTTGCGCTTCGGTTTCCGGCACGTCGAATCCGGCCCTATGGTTCGATCCAGCTACCATGCGCACGAGCAGGCGGAGGCCACCTCCGCCAGAACCGTGTGACTGGCAAAGTGGATTTCCCAATATGACAACGACACCAACCGATCCCAGCATTGACGAATACCTGCGCAAGCGACTGAAGCCGGTCGAAGGCGGGATTCCGCAACTGCCCGGCATCGATATGTATGGCAATTCCATCCCCGCCGGCAGCGTGGGCGGCGATCTGTTCGAATATCTCAACTTCCAGCAGCGTTACAACATTGATGCGCGCATCGCCCGCGCCTACGAGCTTTCGAAGAAATACCTGGAGCCGCTTCCCCAGGGCGTGAGCCCGCGGAATGGCGTGGATGCACATGTACAGTGGCTAAAATCAAGGCCCGGCTATGTCGCCGCAGATGCTGCCGCTTACCGCAAAGCGAAAAGCTCCGAGCAGACACGAGTCGCCGAAAACTTGCAGGACCTCTTTACCACTGCCGGAGTGCTCTTGGTGGATGCCCAGGGACACGGCATCATCGCGGCCAAAATAGCGTCGACCGTGCACGACACGTTTCATGCCTTCATGTTGTCGGAACTCGACCGCTACGGCGTCCCGACGACGTACCTCTTCGAGAACCTCAATCTGCGGCTGGCGCAATCAGTCACGGCGCGGAACGCCTTGGGGCGCACCGGAGATAGCTCGCGCGAAATTGCCACCATGCTGTACGGAGAAATTCGCCCCGGCGGGCATTTCCGCTTTGTCAATTTCGGCCATCCGCCGCCTCTGGTGTTCTCCGCCAAATATGGAAGATTCATGGAGATTGACAAGGATCGCATGGTGCAGTTCCTCGCCCTGGGGCTGGAGATTCCAGAAGACCATCCCGACCGAAGCAACTATGTTTCCATGAAGCTCAGAAAAAAGATGATGAACTCGTCGGATGTGGCGGAAATTACGCTAATGGGCGAAGGTGACATTCTTTTCCTTTACACCGACGGGGTCTATGACGGCAGCGACGAGCAGGACCGGCAGCAGATCGAACGCATCATCGGCCAACACAAAAACCAGCCGGCACGAGACATTTGCAACGCCGTTCTCGAGTGGGCGGTCAAGCAGGATGACTACCTGCGTCAAATTGGCCAGCCCGATCGCATCGACGACAAGACCGTGCTCATCATCAAGCGCGGGTGAGGCCACACAAGACTACAACCAGTCTCACCAATGGTCCTGTAACATTGGGCTTAGGGTGCAGGTTGAACAGGCTCACTCTCCGCGCGGCATAGCATGAATAAGGAGTGTTCCGAGGGCCAGCCACGCGGCACCTTCAAGGCCCAGGCTGGCAACCCGTGCCGTCGGGACTCTCAGGCCTGCTGCTGCCGCACTGTTGTACGCAGCATGCAGAACGACGCAGATCAAAATGCTGCCAGTTCGAGCGTAAAACCAAGCCAGGACGAGCGCCAGTCCGATCGTCTCCAGCGCGAACAACCAGAAACTCATGCGGTATTGCGTGACGCCCGGGAGAAAGAACAACGGCAGGTGCCATACTGACCAGATGACGCCCACCGTACCAGCGGCCGCTGGCAGAGAGACTTTCCTCTGTAGCTCCGGCAGGGCTACACCCCTCCAGCCCAGCTCTTCCAGTCCGCCGCCGAAAACCATGATCGGAAGAGATGCCAGGAGTGCATACCAAGTCGATAGCGTCAATCTGGCCATAGATGTCTTGAGGAACCAATGGCTCACAGCGAGGGCAAGCAGGTTCGTGAACGCAGGGATGGCGAGCGCGGCCAGGTACCAGCCCGCTGCGACCCGCCATTTGAAAACGCGTGCATGGAACTCTCGCATGCGACCTGCATGCAGTACGACTGCGTAGGCGGCAATTGTGGGACCCAAGCCTCCCAAAGAGTACAGGGCCATGAAGGAAGGGTGCCCGTAACTTGTATATGTATTCCTTACGAGCAGCACGAGACCCCACCACGAGGGCCATGTAATCATGAACGTAGCCCCCATATAAATCCAAAGCGGGCTCTGGTCGGAACTAGATTTCATTATTAATGAGACTGGTTCTAGAAAACCTTGAGCCGAATGGTCAGATATTTCTTCGGGTCTTCGCGCACCGCTTTCACCAATTCACGGCTCTCCATCAGCATTTGATTGGCGTTGTTGAACAGAGAAGGATCTTGTAGCAGTTTTCCCGCCGTGCCCTGGCCCGCCGCTAACTGGTCACTGATATCGGAGAGTTTGTTGATGACGTTCTGCAGCTTGTCGGCGAATGCCTGATCCTTGGCGAGCTTGCCTATCGCACCCTTGCCCGCGTTGATGTCTTCGGTCAGCTTCTTCACGTTGGCGATCGTCTCGTTGGCGTTGTTGTAGAGCGCATCGTCCTTCAAAAGCTTACCCGCCGTGCCTTTGCCCGCGTTCAGGTCGTCGATAAGACCGTTGACTTTATCTAGTGTCGCGTTGAGCTTGGTATAGAGCGTGTCGTCGGAAATCAACTTCCCCAGGGTGCCTTTCCCCTGCGTCACTTGTACCATCACTCCCTGAAGCTGGTTGACGGCGGCATTCAAACGATTGTAAAGCGAGGGGTCATAAATCAATTTGCCGACAGACCCGTTGCCGCTCTCCACAAAGGCGAGAATCCGGTCCACACGCTTTTCCAAGGCATCCAGGTTTTGTAGCGTGCCCTGGCTGGCGCGCACCACATCCTGAAAGTCGGGAACAAATTGCGCCTTGAGTTCGTCCCCATCCTGCGCTTCCGGCCCCTTGGCCTGGGAACTATCGATGTCGATGTAGGTTTCGCCCAATACGCCGGCGGTCGAGAGCAGGGTGACGGAGTCCTTGCGCAGGTTGGCATGGTATTTGGTCGTGACCTTCATAGTCACTTCCACGGGAGAGACCTGCCGGGCCGGGTCGGATACCACGCGGATCGTAGTGACGTTACCGACATCGACTCCGTTGAGCCGCACCGGAGCGCCTTCTCGCAATCCGCTGGCATTGTCGAAATACGATCGGATGACGATCTTCGGAGTGAACAGTCCTCCGGTGCCACTCATGAGGAGGAGGAGTAAGCCCAGCGTGAGGCTGGCCAATATCACCGTCAGCCCGACCTTCAGTTGAGACCACTTCAACTGCTTTTGGCTAGGCACGTTCTCTCCCAAGCACCGACCTCACGGAACACTCTCCGTGTTGGGTCCCACCGACGAGGCGCAGCGGTATTCGACGAATCATAGCAGACAGCCAGCCCTGCCTACACGTCAAGCGCGGCGTGTTCGGAGCGTTCCCGTGAGCAAAAAAGCCAAGAGATAAGCCGCGGCCCCGCACGCCAGGGTTACGTTCAAACCGTACTGAATGGCGATCACCATGGCCAGAACGGAGCCCAGCACGCTGGACGCGGCATTCATGGCCCAGGCCCACTCCACGGCATTGTCATCCTTCCCTTGCAACCCGGGAAACTCCGGCGCCGGGAAACTGGCCAGCGCCCGCAAACCGGTGGGAAACGGCATGCCCATGGCGAATCCCAAAGGAGCCAGAAGCCCGGCGCTCACCAATAGTTTGGCGAGGAAAGGCAGCCCAACCAGAGTGTTGAGCAATCCGGGAAGGATGAACACGTAGAGCAGCAACACGGTCACCACCAGGAGCAGGGGCAGCCAGGCGCTCTTCCTCTCGCCCAGCCAGCGGCGCGAAGCCAGACTGCCCACCCCACTCGCCAACAGCAGCAGGAATACAACCACGGTGAGCGCATACGTAGGATGTCCGAGAAAAAGAACGAACCTCTGGATGAAGGCAATCTCCACCAGAATGTATCCCAGTCCCACCGCAATGAAGTACAGCAAGCGAACGGCATGTTGCCGCGAACTGCCGGCGCCCAGTGCCAATGGAAGAATGAGGAAGGCCAGAACCGCCGCCAGGGAAATGACCAGCACCATGCCCAGCACGGCCACGCCGAGGTTGACCTTCCAATCCATGCCTTGCCGCAGGCCGGCTTGCCGCAACATCTGGCCCAGTTTCACCGTAAAGAAAAAGAACGGAGCGTCGTCACTCACGGGAGCGACGTTGTAGGCATAGTGCTCGGCGAAACGATTCGGATCATCGCTGGCGATCAGCGCCGAGAACGCGTTGTCCCCCGGGCTCGAAGGCAAATACAGAGCCACCAAATTGGGGTTGGTATCCAAGTGGGATTGGACCGCGCTCTCTTCCTCCAAAGTGAACGCCTGCTTCTTGGCGAGGACGACGACGGGAACCCCGTCCTCATCCAGATCGCCGTCGGAAACCACAATGAAATTCCTCGCAGGGTTGTTCACCCCAAGGTTGTGCAAAGCCTGCATGGCCACTGAGACCACGCGTAGAGCTTCCCGTGGCTGCTGAAATTCCCACCGCGTGATCGCGATCATCCCATCGGGCTTCAGATGTTCGAAGTACTCCTGAAACGCTTCGGTCGTATACAAACTGTTTTCGCTCAGCGCCAACGCGCCGGCCGCGGTGGAAGCCCAGGTATCGACCAAAGTCATCTGCACCACGTCGTATTGCTGTTTGGCATTGCGCACGAAAGAGCGGCCATCGGTTACGTGGATGTGCACCCCCGGGCGCTCGTAGAGATGATAGGCATAGTCCGCGTAGCGTCCGCGCATGATGGTGTTGGCGATGATGGGATTGATTTCAATGCCAGTGACGTCCGGGCTGCCGTTGGCCACCGCGCGCAGCACGTCCACGCCGCCGCCCGGCCCAATAATGGCGTAGTCGCCGTGCGGCCGCAGAACGTTGGCCAGCGCCGGAGGAGCGGCCATCAAGTTCTTCTGCCACACCGTTCCCTGCCATTGTTTGGGATCGGCGTTCATGATGTAAGTAGAGGCGTCGGCATCGATGACGATCGTCTTGCTGTCGCCCTGGCGATCCACTTCCACCCGCGAGATCGCATTCCAGCGGGCAAACTCCACCCAGGAGGAGTCGCGCAGTGCGCCCTTGGCATAAATCACGTCGATCAGCCTTCCGGAATGATTCGCCGCAATCACCAGCAGCAGGACAGTCGCTGCTCCGGCACACAGCCACCGCATGCGGGGCGTGATCGCCCACACCACGCCCGCCACGGCCGCGGTTACGCCCGCGAAGAGGATGGTGTTCGGGCCGCCCAAGAGGTTCAACAGTGGAACAATCCCCAAGCAGGCTAGAGCGCCGCCCGACAAATCCGCGCCATAGAGGCTTGGAATCCGCGCTGATTCGCGCGCGAAAATAATGGAAAACTCCAGCCCAGTAATGAGGAAGGGAATCGCAGCCCAAAGATACATGAGGGTGAGCCGGAGGAAGTTTCGTCTTGATAGTTCGAGCGAAACCGGCACGTGCAATATGATCTCAAGGACGGCGGGCACCACCGCTGCATTGGCGGCGCACAGCCAGGCCACCAACTGGCGAGTCTCGTAGCGGGCCAGTCTTTGCTTCCCGAGGTAAGCGAAAACCCCTCCCGCTCCCAGACCGAGCAGAGCAATCGAAATGGCCAGGAACGCGAAATGGTAGAAAAGAACAACCGAAAACAGGCGGGTCAGCGCCAGTTCCAGAAGCAAGGCGGAAAAGCTGCTCAGCGCAATTCCGGCCAATAGAGCGCGGTCGAGGGTCTTCCCGGAAACGACAGGCGGGGGCAGAAGCGAAGTCTGAGTCATCGTGGGGTTGGATTCCGATTCAAATCGGACAGTTTAGCAGACGCGGGCGCTTCGCCGGTTGTGAAACCCTTCGCCGGTTGTGAAACCAGAACCAGGGCCTTGTCTTAACTTAAGACACTACCCAGAACCAGTAGCGGTGGCCAAACGGCACCACGACTGTGCAACCACTTCACCGCGAAATCGCAGCTTGCGTGACCTCACCCGTAGGCGAGTGGGGACGACGGATCGAACGGCCAGTTAACCTTTCTCTCTTAACAACTCTGAATTCATGCAGTTAGCGGATGATCCGCGGTTTATCCGCGATGCATTGCCAGGAACGAGAAGACCTTCTAGAAATGGGGGTGCAACGGACTCTGTGAACTCTTGAGGTGCTCCATGAAGCTGCTTCGCATCGTTTTTGTCATCGTGATCGCCATATCTGCGGCCGATTTCGCCCAGGCTCAACCACCAACCGGCTGGGTTCCGCGCGGCATGGACGCCTTGCGGCAGGAAGCGTCGTCGAAGACCGAATTCACACTGGACCATTCCATGCTGGTATTCGCGGCCAAGTTGGACCCGGACGACCAAGATCTGCGCCACGTGATCGCGGGCGTAAGTGGGCTTTCGGTCCACAGTTATCGCTTTCGCGGACCTTGGACGTATGACCCCGAGACTCTGAATTCGGTGAAGGAGGAATACCACGCAGCCGGCTGGAAACGGCTGGTAAACGACCATGACAAGCGTGGCGGGCCCGGAACCACCGATGTCTGGATCCACTGGCAAAACAAGGCAGTTAGCAACGTCGCGATCCTTGTAGCCAGCGCGAAGGAAGTCAACTTGATTGAGGTTTCCGGGTCAATCAGTCCGCTGGATCTTTTGCACTTGTGCGGGCACTTTGGGATTCCACGGATCGAGGGCGGGGTGGTGGTGCAGGATGATCGACAACCGTGAGACTGCGAACGCCTTCGCCTCAATTCAAGATGAACGGCTTCCCTTTTAGGAGAAGGGGTTGATGCTCGCGTGCCCATTGGACTGCTTTCGCCCTTCCCTTCTGCATTTCCTTGGGAGTCAATTCTTTTTCCAACCGCTCCTTGTCTTGCTTGGCTTCAGGCAAGTCGGACGTCGAAGCGAGGGAGATGAATTCGTAAGCGGAAACGTTGTCCTGCTTTACTCCATCTCCCTTCCAGTACATTTCTCCCAGCCACAACGTGGCAGGCGCGTAGCCTTCCCCTGCCGATTCAAGGAACCACTTCGCCGCCCGCGACGGATCCCTCTCCACCCCCAGCCCCTGATGATATAGAACCCCCACGCAGAAGGAGCCGGCTGGGTAGCGGAGCTTTGCCGCTTTCTCGCAAAGACCACGGACCTTCCGTGTAGTCAGGAGGCCCGCTACGGCCTTGCATAAGCAGGCCTGCCAACTTCATGAGTGTCACGGTTTGCGCCCCATGTTCGGCTGCCTTGCGGTACCAAACGACCGCGTCAGAGTAACTTTGCGGCAGGTCATCCCCTTCTTCGTACATGTCACCGATTTTTTCTAAAGCCTCAGTTTGGAACGTCCCTGCTTCCGCGTTCATGCGCTTGACTGCATCGTTTGCAGGCGGGCTGCCAAAGCTCTGAGCCAGCAAGAACCACGCGCTGGCAGCCACATCGTCGATGCCGACGCCATCACCGTTGTAGTAGGCAGTACCCAGGTTGAATATGGCCGCGGCGTTTTTCTGTTTTGCCGCCTTCTTATACCAACGAACTGCTTCTGATTTGTCTTCGGCCACTCCGCGTCCCAATCTGTACATGAGTCCAAGGCGATTCTGAGCCTCGGCGTTTCCTTGGTCTGCCGCCGCCCTATACCACTTCACTGCTTGCGCGTCGCTTTGAGTCACTCCGGAGCCATCTTCGTAAGCCTTACCGAGACTCCCCTGAGCGACAGGGTCGCCTGCTTGGGCTTTGGTCTGCTGCTGGGAGATTTCATCCGGCGACAGCGGGGCTCTGGAAGTGGACGGCTGCTGGGTCGAGGCCGGTCGGGCGAGGCAGACAACCGCGACAAGATAAATGACTGCAAAACGTAGATCTATTCTGCACATACGGATCTCTTGGAAGTTAGCTTGTACCACTTCACCAGGCACGAAGCAATTCCTAAGTCACCCTGTTTCGCGGCTGGCCACAATCGCGCCGAATCCTCCTAGCCACGATCCACGGCTTTCCGTAAAGCGGCGCGCGCCAACAAACGCGTCGAATCGAGCGTGGGCAGCGGCGAAGCATCGAGCGTGATCAGAAGCGGCAGCTCGGTGCAGCCGAGGATCACGGCGTCGCAACCTTCGTCCGCCAGGTTGCGAATCACTTCCGTCGCGTAGGCCAGCGAACGCGGTAGGAATTTCGCATTCACCAACTCGTCGAAGATGATCTGATTCATCTTCTCCCGTTGCTGAGCGCCGGGGATGCGATAGTCCAGTCCAGCGGCTTTCAACTTCTCCCGGTACACCGGGCCTTCCATCAGATATCGCGTGCCCAGAACACCCAGCCGTTTGTAGTGACAGCGCTTGGCTTCATTGGCGACCTCCTCGGCGATGTGCAGCCAGGGACGGGGCGAACGACGGGCCACGAGTTCAAACGCCTGGTGGATGGTGTTGTCGGGGCAGATGAGAAAATCCGCGCCCGCCCGCGCCAGTTTTTCCGCCGACGACATCATCAGTTCGGCGACGCCTGCCCAATCCCCCGCTTCGACGAACTTCATGTACTCGGCAAGTGGGTGGGTATGCAGAGAGACTTCCGGATGAGCCTGCGGGCCCAGCATTTCCGCACCCTCCAGACAGATGGTGCGATAGCAGAGCGCGGCGCCTTCCGCGCTGCAAGCCACGATGCCGATGTGTTGGGGCATGCTGCCTTCTGTCAGCGGGCGGCGGCCGCATCAAACATGTTCAGGAATTCGAGCTTTTTCTCCGCGGGAAGAAAAGACGCTTCAAACGAATTGCGGGCCAGCTCACGCAGGTGCTCGTCGGTGAAACCGAACGATTGCTGCACCAGTTGGTATTCCCGCGCCAAAGAAGTGCCGAACATGGCGGGGTCATCGCTGTTAAGCGTGACCATGATGCCCTGATCAAAATAGGTGCGCACGGGATGCTCGGCAAGCGCGGGGCAGCACCCGGTGCGCAGATTGCTAGTCACGCAAATCTCTAGCGGAATCTGGCGGCCCGCGAGTTCTTCCACGAGCTCGGGGTCCTGAGCGGCGGTGAGGCCGTGGCCGATGCGCTCAGCCCGCAGATTCAACGCTCCCCAAATCGATTCCGGGCCGGCATACTCGCCGGCGTGAGCGGTAAGGCGAAGTCCGTTGTCAGCGGCATAAGAATAGACCTCGCGGAAAAGTTCCGGAGGCGCCTTCTGTTCGTCGCCGCCGATTCCGACTCCCGCCACATGCCGGTCGCGGTAAAGTGCGGCTTGCTCAAAGACGGCCCGCGCGGCCTCTGCGCCAAACTGGCGCACCGCGTCGAAGATCCATAACAGCGAGATACCAAAGTCGCGTTGACCACGCTCCCGGCCGCGCTCCAGACCTTCAAAGATGGCAACGAAGTCCTGCTTGCGCCACAGGCAGACTCCCACCGAAACGTAGACCTCGGCGTGCAGCACGTTTTCGGCTTTCAGACCTTCCATCAGGCGATAGGTGATGAGTTCATAATCCTCAGGCGTGCGCAAGTCTTCGGTGACGGCTTTGAACGCCATCAGAAAGCCGGGGAAGTCAGCGTATTGGTAGAGCCGTTCAACCTCAGCCAGAGTGCTTTTCTTGCCATGCCGAGTTCTCAGATCGAGCAGAGTTGGAGGATCGATCGAGCCTTCTAGGTGGAGATGCAAATCGGCCTTGGGGAGGGTGAGGACAAACTGACTCGGCTGCGGCAACGCCATGAGGGCGATTGTAGATTGCGGAGTGGAGATTTGCGAGGCCGGGGCTCGATTGCAACACGGTTGGACGGATGGCTGAAAGCTAATCGCCGAAAGCTATCTCCTCGCGAATTCGCTGTGCCCACGGCTGAAGAGGAAATAGATAACCAGGCCGATCGCCAGCCAGAGAACAAAGCGAATCCAGGTGATGACCGTCAGACCGGTCATCAACCCGCCGCACAAGATCACGGAGATCAGTGGGAACCACGGCACAAAAGGAACGCGAAACACGCGTGGGCGATCCGGCTGTCTGCGCCGCAAAAAGATCACGCCCAGGGAAACCAGCACAAAGGCGAACAGCGTGCCGATGTTGGAAAGATCGGCGGCGTCGCCGATATCGACTAATCCAGCCGGAATTCCGACCGCGAAACAGGCAATCCAGGTGGACCAATGCGGCGTCTTGAATTTCGGATGCACCGCGGAGAAAAGTTTGGGCAACAGGCCGTCGCGCGACATGGCGTACCAAATGCGCGCCTGGCCGTACTGAAAAACCAGCAGCGAAGAAATCATCCCCATGAGTGCGCCCACCACGATGACGGAGCGGTAAAACGGGTGGACGCCCAGCTGTTGCATGGCCCAAGCTACCGGCGCGTTTGCTGCGGCGCCGGAGGCGAAGCTCGTGTACTTCACCATCCCCAGCAAGACCACGGCCACGCCAACATAGAGCACCGTGCAAATCACCAATGACGCGATGATGCCGAAAGGTAGATCGCGCTGCGGGGTCTTGCATTCCTCGGCTGCGGTTGAGACCGAATCGAAACCGATGTAGGTAAAAAAAACGATGGCGCCGCCAGTGACGATTCCGCCGAAACCAGATGGCGCAAACGGCCGCCAGTTGCCGGGATTCACCAACATGCCGCCTACGATCAAAAAGGTAACGATGGCGCCAATCTTAATGGCGACCATAATGTTGTTGGCTTCGGCCGACTCGCGCACCCCGCGCACCAGCAATAAAGTCAGAATAAGAACGATGAGGAATCCGGGAAGGTTGAAGTACGCGCCGGTCCATTTTCCGGCGGCCCATACCGGCGTGGACCATTTGTCGGACAGGTTCACGCCGAACGACGCCAGTTGCGCCTTGGTGTATCCGCTGAAACCGACAGCCACCGCGACATTGCTGACCACATATTCGAGGATGAGGTCCCAGCCAATGATCCACGCGAAAATCTCGCCCAGCGTCGCGTAAGAGTATGTGTAGGCGCTGCCGGCGATGGGGATCATCGACGCCAGCTCGGCGTAACAAAGGCCGGCGAAACTGCAAGCGACGGCCACCAGCAAAAAGGAAATCGCAATCGAGGGGCCGGCGGGCGGCCGGCCGTGCATGAGCGCTCCCGCCGTGCTTCCGGTGCGCAGGAAATTCACCAGCAGATCGAGCACCTGGGCGTGCAGGATGGACGGCGCTTCAAAGTGCTCGCCGGCTGCCGCGGTGCCGGTGAGCACAAAAATTCCTGAGCCGATGATGGCGCCGATGCCCAGCGCCGTCAGCGACCAGGGGCCCAGGGTTTTCTTCAGGCGGTGCTCGGGTTCATCCGCATCCGCAATCAGCTTGTCGATCGACTTGCAGCAAAACAGCTGGTTCTCGGAGGTGCGCACCGTGCCCGTCTTCCGGGTCTCCGGTCCGCGCGTTGACGGTGGCTCAGGCAAAGCGGGCTGTCTCCTTGAGGCATGCTACAAGAACGCCCGAAGCGCGAGGGTGGTTTCGCGCCCCGGGCTCTCGGACTCGAACTAACGCTTCGCCTGGCCGCGCGCCAGCTTCTTCACTTTGCGCTTTTTCGATCCGCGCGCGTAGTCTCGCGGCTTCTTCGGCTTTTCCGCCTTCATTTTCTTGCGCGCCGCGCGTTTGACTTTCTTGCGTTCTTCTTTGCTTAACGTCGATGTATTGGCCATGAGTCCTTTTCGATTTTGTAATTTGGAAATCGGGTAATTGTGTAATTTGTGGCTGAACTTTCGCCCGGTTTTCAAATTACCCAATTACTCAATTACAAAATTTCCAGATTTGTTTCAAGCCCGCTCCAACTGAGCATACTTCTCCACTAGCTTCTTCAAACCGAAGCGAGGAAATTGTACCGTAATCTTGGCTTCTTCACCGTCTCCTTCACGTTGATAGACGGTACCCTCGCCGTATTTTGGATGGCGAACCTTTTGGCCGGGACGAAATCCCTTCTTGCCCGGCGGCGGTTCCGGCATTTTGGGGACGCTGAATTTCTTGCCGCGCGAGGCGAAGAACTCGGCGATATTGTCGATGGAATTGTACTTGGGTGCGGGAGTCTGGCGCTGACTTGCGGGCGGAGTCCAGACGGCGGACTGGTCCTCGTCTTCGTAGGCGTAGTACGGTTTCTGGTGTGGCGCGGGCGCCCCCGCCCGCGTCCGTCGGCGCGATGTCCCCAAGTCTTCCATCAGGTCAGCCGGCACTTCTTCCAAGAATCGCGAGGGCACGCTGGCTTCCGGAAGATCGGTCCCATACCGTCGGCGATACACCGCTCGCGTCAAAATCAGAGTGCTCATGGCTCGCGTCATGCCCACGTAGCACAGGCGCCGCTCTTCTTCAATGTCGTCCGGATGCAGAAACGTGCGCGAGTGGGGAAACAAACCCTCCTCCAGGCCGCACAGGAAAATCAGCGGGAACTCCAGGCCCTTCGCGGCGTGCAGCGTCATCAACGTGATTTGCGCGCGCTCGTCATAGGCGTCGGCATCGCTAACCAGAGCGGCGTGGTCGAGGAACTGGTCAAGGGTCTCGGCCCGGTCGCGCGAGTCCATGGCCGCGTTCACCAATTCATGCAGGTTTTCTACGCGCGAGTAAGCTTCGGGCGTGTCCTCCTCTTCCAGAAGTTTGATGTACCCGGTGCGGTCGATCAAGAATTTGAGCAGCTCAGCCGTGTTTGCGCTGGCTTCCGTAGCGCCGGCTAGCTTGCCCTGAGCGGAGTCGAAGGGCCGGCTGTCGTGGAGGCGTCCCGCCTCCACTGCTTCTTTCTCGGGCTGGTCCTCCTCGGCGGCTTCAAAACTGAATTCGGCGGGATCGAACGTTGTCTGGGCGTCTACGTCGTGGGGTTCTGCCGGCTGCGGGGCTTCGCCCCGCCGGCCAGCCGCTTCGACTTCGCTCAGGGCAGGCTTAGGCGGCTGTCCCCACGCCCTCTCCTCCAGGCGCTGGGCGTAGGTTCCTGCCAGCATGGCGCGGCCATCTTCAATCAAATCGTGGAAACTCCTCATCGCCGCCAATGCCCGTTGCGGCAAAAGCTGGCGGCGGATCGCCTCTCCGATCGCGCCCCACAGCGACAACCCGGTCTCGAGCGCCAGTTGCTCGATGATTTCCATCGTCGCCTTGCCAATGCCGCGCACCGGCGTGTTGATCACACGCAGCAGCGAAATCGAGTCGTCCGGATTCTGAATGACTTTGAGATACGAAATCAGGTCTTTGATTTCGGCGCGTTCGTAAAAAGAGAAGCCGCCGACCACGTGATATTTCAGCTGGTAACGCCGCATGGCCTCTTCAAACAACCGCGACTGCGAGTTGGTGCGATAGAGGACAGCAGCGCGCGGGGTTTCGCCGTCACCCGCCGCCTCGCGCAGATACTTCGCGATATAGTCGGCGG
This sequence comes from uncultured Acidobacteriaceae bacterium, assembly GCA_963776125.1. Taxonomy (GTDB): domain Bacteria; phylum Acidobacteriota; class Terriglobia; order Terriglobales; family Acidobacteriaceae; genus PALSA-270. The sequence goes on from CAVZMC010000051.1 coordinate 24,676, forward strand.
CGAAAAGAGCCTCATTTTCTCCATCGGGCGCTTCGTAGTAGCCGATCTTCGCGCCCCCCTGCCGATCCGTCCATAGATTCTTGCCTTTGCGTTTGATATTGTTCGCCACCACCGCCGACGCGGCTTGCAGGATGTTTTGCGTGGAGCGGTAGTTCTGCTCCAGGCGGACGATTTTGGCTTCGGGAAAATCCTGCTCGAATTCCAGAATGTTGCGTATGTCGGCGCCGCGCCAGGAATAGATGGACTGGTCTTCGTCTCCGACCGCGCAGATGTTGTGGCGCGTTCCCGCCAGCAGCCGCATAAGCTCGTATTGCGGGCGGTTCGTGTCCTGATATTCGTCGATCATGATGTACTGAAAGCGCCGATTGTAGTATTCGCGAACCTCGGATGACGCCTTTAGTAAGCGCACCGCCTCAAGCAGCAAATCGTCGAAGTCGAGCGCGTTGGCTTTGTGCAGCTCCTTGCGGTACTCCTCGTAGATTTGCGCCACGCGCTCGGTCTTCGGATCGGAGGATTGCAGGTAAACCTCCTGCGGATCGAGCATGTGATTCTTTGCCCAGGAAATATGTCCGAGCACCGAGCGCGGCGTGGTTTGTTTGTCGTCAATGCCAAGCCGCCGCATGACGTTCTTCACCAACTGCTGCTGGTCAGACTCGTCGTAGATAACGAAGCTCTTGGTGTGTCCAATGGGCGGCTGCCCGGGGACGGCCGAGGGAATGCGCAGAGCCTCAATGTCGCGGCGCAGCATTCGCACGCAGAAAGAATGAAAAGTCGAGATCACGGGCTTGGCAACGGACAGGCCGCCAACCAGTTTTTCTACGCGCTCGGTCATCTCAGAGGCGGCTTTGTTGGTGAAAGTCATGGCCAGAATCGATTCCGGCATCACCCCCAAGTGTTCGATCAAGTGGGCGATGCGGTAGGTGATCACGCGCGTCTTGCCGCTGCCCGCGCCGGCCAGAATCAGCACCGGGCCCTCGATGGTTTCGACGGCTTCACGCTGCTGCGGATTCAGTTGTGAGAGGAAAGACAAAGGGGTCTGTAGCCATTTTACTCGAAGCGATCGAACCATCCCATCAACCCCTTGGATGGGTTTTGGGACTCCGCTTCCTGAAAGCGCCAATCGCCTCCGCTTAGCGAAACTCTGATTAAGCACCTGTGTTCCCCTGCGCTTCCCTGTGTCCTCCGTGGTTTGCGGTTTCACAGGACACTTGATCAGAGTTCCCTTAGCTCTTCGCCGCCACCGTGGGCCGCTCCAACTCAAACCGCTCAGTCGTGCGCGAATATTGACTGCCCCCCATGCGCCCCACTAGATCGAGCGCTTGCGGGTCCAACCGCCCGTCTTTGATCAAGCTCTCGCTCACGTGCACCGCAACAATCTCCCCCATCACAAAACTTCCGCTGGGAGGCTCGGCGCCAAAATCTATGATCTGGTAGAGCTTGCATTCAAAACTGACCGGCGAGGCCGCAACCTGCGGCGGCCGCACCACCGCCGAAGGTCGAGTCGCTAATTTTGCCAATTCGAATTCATTGACCGAGCTGTCGTATTCCCCGCTGGTGAGGTTCATGGCTTCCGCCAGCTCGAAAGTGACGATGTTGACGACGAACTCTCCGGTTTCGCGAATGTTGCGCAGCGTGTCTTTGGATGTGCAGCCGTGTTCCAGCCGGCGCAGCGCCGGAGAAAACCCTAATATCGGCGGCTTGCCCGACACCACGTTGAAAAAAGAAAACGGCGCAAGGTTCGCCTGCCCGTCGCGGTTGATCGTCGAGACCCATGCAATCGGCCGTGGCGCAACCGAACTGATCAATATGCGATAAAACTCGCGATAAGGAAGTTGGTCGGGAAGGATATCCATAGCGCAACCAGAGTACCAGGGAGTCTGCGCAGTTGTGTAAGCGCGGGCCTTCAGGCCCACGACCTTGAATCGAAATCCATTTCAGGCTTTAGCCCAAGAGGCTGGTTTGTGTCGCACAAACCCGTCCCCAAAAAACACCGCCCATCCCGCATCGCAGGATGGGCGGACAGTCCAACTCACTAGAAATTCTACTGCGCAGCGCTCTTCTGCAGCCCGTCAAGCGCCGCCAAGACTTCCTGGCTGTGCTTGTTCGGATTTACCCCCGTATACTCGTTCACGATCTTGCCCTGGGGATCAATGATAAACGTGTTGCGGGCCGCGATCTCGTTGCTGCCAAATGTCATTGTCGAGCCATACTCCTTCACCACTTTGTGCTCGCTGTCCGACAACAATTTGAAGCTCAGGCCTTCTTTCGCGCAGAACCCTTTGTGCGAATCCACGCTATCGACGCTGACCCCAACCACCACCGCGTTGCGTTTGGCATATTCCGCCTGATCCTGCTGAAAGTTGTGGGCTTCGATGGTGCACCCAGTGGTGAAATCCTTGGGATAGAAATAGAGCACCACCCACTTGCCGCGGAAATCCTTCAGGCTGACTTGGCTGCCGTCCTCTGAGGGAAGGCTGAAGTCGGGTGCGACGGTGCCAACCGCTGGCATGTCCGCCGCAAACACCAAGGTCAAGCCGGCCACCACGATCACAAACACAGCTATCCATACACGCATAAAACCCTCCTTGAGATTACGATTAGGCTATCGCGGCGCGGCAAGCGCCGTCCAATTGGGGATTGTCATTCCCAAGTCAGCGGAATCTGGTCAGCGAACTCCCCCGCCCGCGTCGCTGCCCGCTCCGCCGCCTTTATCGTGCGGCGGGCTTTGCGGCTGACTCTGCAACGCGCTTTGACCATTCTGCATTGCGCCCAGCACCCTGCGCACTGCGTCGGCACGTGGTCCCTGCGGCTCCTCCTGCAGGAAAACCTCCAGTTCCACGATCGCTTCCGGAATGCGGTTCTCCTTCTGCAATGCGCTCGCCGCCGTGTAGTGCACAATGGAGTAGTGATGCGCAAGACCGTGCACCTTATGCGCATCAATGATCGCCTGGTCGTAATGCCCTTGCATGTATTCCACTTGAGTTAACAGGCTGAGCGCCTCCACGTTGGTGGGATCCGTCTGTATCGCCTTATTCAGCGACTCCACCGCATCCAGCAAGTGATTGTCCTTCATCTCCATGTGGGCAAGATTCACCAGCGCCGGAATGCAATGATCGTTCACGCTGATGGCTTTCAGCAGCGCTTCGCGTTGCTTGTCCTCCTGCTTCAGCCGGCCGTAGCACACTCCCAGATCGTTGTAGGCAGCCGAGTACTGCGGATAGATCGCAATCGCCTTGTTCAAGTGGTCGATCGCCTTGTCCCAATCGTTTTGCGCCATTTCCTCCTCGGCGCGGTCGTACTCCTTGGACGCCTTCTTGGGCACGTTCAGATCCGCCGCCGCCACCGAGGACCCCCGCATCTCGGCCCCAGGCTCGGCTTCCGCCGTGGGCTTGACCACCACCGTCACACTCATGAAATCCCGGGTCTCGGGGATGTTGAAGCCCCCACTGTCTCCCGGTTGTATGCCGTCCCCCGTAACTAGAACGTCGTAATCGCCGGGGTCCAGTTCCTGAAACTCGACGTTTCCCGATGAGTTGGTTTGATCCATCGCGGCCAGGGTACCGTTGGTCCCCTGGCGCAGTTGCACCCGCAGGTGAGGAGGCGCGTGGCCACCTGTCGATAAAATTACGTCTACCCGAAGCGTAGCCCTGGAATGGTATGTGCCGGCCATTTGCGCCCAGAGCGGCGCAGTGGTAAGCGCAAGAAATAGTGAGAGCCAGCGGGACATCATGACCTTTTCTCCACGCTGCTAAAGCTCGCCACCCTCGAAAGGGGTACAGATTGAAAGTAGTCTACACCCAGCTGCCTTCCGCCCGCAGCAGGAAGTGCATGGCAGGCACTCGACCCAGCGCCCGATCCGGGCCTTCCTCTTCGGGCCGTCCGCCAAGCGGTCAGCGGGCCCCGGCGACCGGCTCGACCGCCGGCCTCCCACCCTTGTCGTTGGCCTGATTCTGACTATTCTGCATCTCGCCCAGCACCTTGCGCACCACGTCCGCTCTCGGCCCTTGCGGTTCCTCCTGCAAGAAGAGCTGCAACTCCACCATCGCCTCCGGAATACGATTTTCCCTTTGCAACGCACTCGCCGCCGTGTAATGCACAATTGCGAAGTGATGGGGGAAGCCGTGCACCTTACGCGCGTCGCTGATGGCCTGGTCGTAGCGCCCCTGCATCAGGTCCAGCTGCGCCAGCAAGCCGAGCGCGTCAACATTGGAAGGGTCGGCGGTGATGGCCTTGTTCAACGTCGTCTGCGCTTCCGCCAACTGGTTGTCTTTCATTTCCATGTGCGCCAGATTCACCAGCGCCGGAATGCAATGATCGTTCACGCTGATGGCTTTCAGCAGCGCTTCCCGCTGCTTGTCTTTCTGCTTAAGCCGCCCATAGCACACCGCCAGATCGTTGTACGCGGCCGAGTATTGCGGATCGATGGCGATCGCCTTGTCCAGGCGATCGATCGCTTTTTCCCAATTCTCCTGCGCCATTTCCTGCCCGGCGTGGTTGTACTCCTTGGCCGCCTTGGGAGGAACGTTCAAGTCCACCGCCGCCACCGACCCCGAAGCCCGAACCTCGGCGCCCGGTTCGCCTCCCGCGGCGGGCTTGACCACGATCACAATGGTTTGGTAGTCGCGGCCATCCTGCACCGCGAATTGCGGACTCTCCGCCGCCTCAATCCCGTCGCCCGTAACTCGAATGACGTATTCCCCGACATCCAGTTCCGAGAACTCCACATTCCCCGAGCCGTCGGTTTGGTCCATGGCCACCAAAGCGGCGTTGACGCCCAGCCGCAATTGCACCCGCAGGTGCGGCCCGGCGTGGCCGCCGTTGGCGTAGACCACCGACACCTGCACCACGCCTTTCATCTCTGTGGTCTGGTTGCGGACGGTGGGGAATTGCGCCCACGAGGGCGCAGTCATGAGCAGAAGAAGAGGAACGAGCCAGCGGGACATCGAATGACCTCCCACGCTGCTAAACGCGCCACCCTCGAACAGGGCAACAAATTGGAGAGCATCTTACACCCCAACCTCCCCGCACTGAAGCGCGAAGTTGGCCATTGCCCCGACTCCGGCAAGCGATGGTCCCGCCGGATTCCCGTTTCCGCACCCGCCCATTCAGACTGACCGCCTCCCGCTGGCGCCATCGTTATCTCCCGGCTGCCCGCCGAGCTTTCTTGCGCTGCGTTTTTTCCTCGCCCCGCAACAGATTCCACGCTTCCATGTACTGCGCCAGCTTGTGCCCCTTGCGCGGCGTCAGATTCAGCGACTGGTTTCCCTCCACCACCGCAAACGGAATGATGTACCAAACATCCAGCGGCACCAGATAGACCGCGAAAAAATCCACCGTGCCCCGCGCATACCGTTCATGCTTTGGCCCAACGATGTTGCAGGCGAACGATCCCTTCCTCTGAAACGTCGTCGACTTCACCTGCACCCGCAAAAACCTCCCGTTGCTTTCCACCCCCACGTCATAACTAGCCGAGTCTCCATGCGGACGCGAAACATTCAACCCCCGATCCGCCGCCCGCGCCATAAAACACAACTCCGCCCACTCCCCCCGCTGCTTGCAAGTCCTCGCCCCGCTCCCGTTATTTTCCATAATGACCTCACCCCAAAATAAAAAGCGCAGCCCGTGAAAGGCCGCGCTTCATTTGTTCGAAAGAACTTGTGGTCCGTATCAGGGCATGGCTCCAGCCGTGCCGAAGTCCGAGATCCTCTGCGCGTTCAGGCGCTGAGGGCCGCGATCAATCGACAATCCACCACCCTATAATTCCAGTATGGCACATTTGATAGGGTAAATGAGACATGGTTTCCAACAATATATCTCCCATATTTACAGCCAGATAGCTAATTTCGGGAGGCTTTGCCCCCTTGACAAGATTTTGCCCAAAAGGCCAAAAAGGCACAAATCGGGTTGCGAACGGGCACGACGGTCGAAAACTCTGATTTCGGGTGGCGCAGCGCTTCCAGCGCTGCGATAAAGATACTGGTCCGTATCAGGGCACGGCTTCAGCCGTGCCGCAAACCGACCTCGCGGAGAAGGACTACCCGGCCAATTCATCCGCAGCCTTACTCGCCAACACGCACAGTGCTTTGAACACTCGCGCATTAAAAGGGTCCGCCGCGCCGGCATTCCTCAAAATGCCATCCAACTGGGTGCGCAGCACCCGATAGATTTGCATCATCTCGGTGACGGCAGGCTGCCGCCGGCTCCCCACAAATGCGTTCCCCATTTCGCGAAACACTCCCTTGATCGTTCCATCGTGAATATATGCATCCGTGCCGTCCAGGTCACTCAGAGACTTATTGATTCGGCGCCGCACCGATTCGCATATCACCCATTCATGTTCCGGATGCGCGGTTTTCTCCAACGCAACCGTAATTCCTAATTCAAACGGCATGTTAAATCGCGGGGTGCTGGGCTTCTTCCGATCCAACTGCACTCGCGAAAGATCATGAATGGAGTATTTCGACCGCCGGATCAGCATGAGAATGCGATCGAGGCGGCGTTGCCCGAACGGAATTTCCAAGGTGGCGCGAGGAGTAAAGCCGAATGCGCTGACGGCGACAATGTAGGCCAGCAAAAGATTTTCAAAGCCTGCATCGTAAGGGATATTTAGAAAGACCGATGCCGGATCGATCTTAGGCTTTGACGCGCTTGGAACTCGTTTTGTGGACTTTCGTGCTGCCATTGCGGGAACGATTCTTGCTGGCGATTGTTCCTGACTTCTTGGCCCGTATCACGAATTTTCCCGTCTTCGCGTCCCAATAAGCCGTCCGCTCAAACAGCCGCACCAGCTCGTCGGTACGCTTCTTCGAGACCCCCAGCGTCCGGGCGGTGTCACGAACGGTAACGGGCCGGCTGTTATCGACTCTGATCGGCTGCGGCATAAGTTGATTATAGTCCGGGGGGCAAGGTGGCGACGACATTCACGTCGGTTCGTGGAAGGGCACGGCTTCAGCCGTGCCGTAAGCTCCCACCAAGAACTGTCATCCCGAGCGCAGCCAGATCATTCGCACCCAGCGAATGATCTCGCGAAGTCGAGGGACCCTGCTGTTTGCCCACTCCGCCGCAACTCCAGCCCCGAAGGGGCGGCAGATGATAGCCCAGGACGTAAGTCCTGGGTAGGGAAGAACCCCAATTCCCGCCCCGCACGGGCACGAGGAAACTGAGAGAGAAGACACTCACCTATTCCTGCTCGAGATCGCACGCTTCGGCGAGTTCCTCAAGAAAATCAGGCTTAAGATATCGAACAAAATCCTTCACGCGCCCTAAGCGCTCTCTCAGGGAGTCAAAGGAAATGTATTTGCAGATCTCCGCGAGGCGAGGATCAAGCCGGGAGAACGTCGGCCGATTTACCTCAGCGAAGACTTTTTCTCGGCGCTCTTCGGGCGCGACCAGAAAGAGCGGGATGTTCAGGTTCGGTTGCATCGCCACCAAGTCAGCCATCCTCAAGAGGCCCGAATAGATCGACGTTGTGCTCTCAATTTCAAACGCGGCGACAATTGAGTTTCTGTCGAGCCATAGGACGTCGATCAGCTCGATGGTTCGGTTCGTCGCGTCATCGAACTGGAGAGGAAGGCTTGACTTCAGCGCAGACAGCTCCGAGAAGCGATGCCCGTCGAACGAACGTCCACGGTCATTCCGCGCCACCCAAATGCTGAATCCCATGTCGGAACCGAGCTTAAGGAGCAACCACTGAATCTCCGTGTGAGCCGCCGGCTCCTTGATTACTTCCTGTTCTGCCGGTTCGGTTCCCTCGGATTCGGGAACTGTGACCAAACCGATTTTCGCCTTAAGCGCCTTGGGCCTGTACTTAAGCTTTCCGGGATCAATTGGCCGAACAACGGGAGATTCTGCCGCCTGTAGAACGGCCTTGACGACAGCCTCTCCGTCCGCCGTCTTCCACTTCGTCGGCGATCCTCGAAAGTGTCCGGTCCAAGCCAATGCTCCTCCGGCCGTTTGAAAAACCGACAACTGGTCTTTCATTTCTTTGACCGGAACCCCAGTTTCAGGAGTCAACTTCGCTAGGGTCTTGACCTTTACACGGCAAGGGAAACTCTCGTCCTTCCAGATCGTCGCCGTGTCGCGGAATGCCTCCGAAGTGACTTCGAGAACGCCGATCCATCTTGAAATCCCAGTTACGTAGCAGAGAAAATAGTCTCCCGGCTTGACCTTCTGGAGGGTCGTCCACCTCGCCTCTCGAAAGCCTGAGACCTTGCCGCCCGCGTCCAGAAACTCTTGCCACGTCACGGGAGTGAACAGATCAAGCCAATAGTTGCGTCCTGCCATTCGTCCTCCAAACCGCCCAACCCGACCATCCCTGGCAACCAGTGAAGACCACTACAGCGCAGTCAAGAAGGTTTCCAGATCGGTCCCCTCAATATCTTGCAAGGTCATTTCTCGCGCGATCCGCCAATTGTGAGACTTGCTCCAACCGAGCTGCGGTCTATCACCGAGGCGTTCGTATTTCCCGAGCGCGGTGTAGTTGCTCCCCAATACGGCCTGCACGGCACGGTCCGAAAAATAGTTCTCCGTGGCTCGCCGCGCTAAGACGTGGCAATCAATTTTTGCGGCGGCGCAGACATTCTGGAACGCTTGCCGTTGGGGACAAAGTTGCTCGCCTAGAGCGGAGCGTTCGCTATCGATCAACGCGGAAACATTCTCGGAGATGCGTTTTACTTCTTGAAGCTCTAGCTCAGAAACACCCTTTATAAGGGACGAACCACCAAGCGGAATCAGCACTACCTTATGGTCTTTCTTCATCATTCGCAGGAACTGCTGCATTGTTCTCACATCAGTAGGTCCCTCTACAAGCAGTATTCTGTCGAATCCCAGTTCTCTATACCCAGAAAAACTTAGTTCGCCAACGAAATCCGAGAGCCGAGGCATCGACTCGAGCGGGTACACTTCACTCCTGCCTTGCGAAACCCTCCGTACGCCGTATACCCGGTCGGCGGCTGCACGAGCAAGGCCAATATTGTGGGTAGAGAAAATTACTCCTTCAGACGCGTAGGACGCTAAGGTCGTTAAAAAGTCGAGCTGTAGCGATGGGTGCAAATTCAGTTCCGGCTCGTCGATAAGAATGAAGGTAGGGCGCTTGATCGCAGCATTGGCAAGCACGAGTACGAATTGTGTCAGACCCGACCCGACCTCATGTAAGCGATAGCTTCGCCCATCAACAAATATCTGTAGCGTGTCGTCAGAGGGAGAAGGATTTATCTCCAGGTGTTCAAACCCGAAGATTCTCTGGATGTCAGAGGTTAATTTGTAGATTGTTTCATTTCGGCTCTTGACGGGGCCGGTCTTGTAATTTCTCCATGTTCTTATAAATGATTGGCCCACCTGGATGTCGAAATAATCCTCGTTCGTGCCGGTGTTTATTGCATTTCGGAACGGCCCTATGTAAAGAATTCTTGTTAATTGCGACACCACTTCCATCAAACTCGCAAGGTTTGTACCTTGGTTGTTTACAGCTTTGATCGTCGTATTGTTAATCACGACGTTGTTATTGCTTTCTTGCAAAACTCCGTCACCGCCCACGAACTTGCCGAAATATTGGAGAGCGCCTCGTTTGAAAGTCATAGTGAAGCGCTGCAGAAATTGCGTCGGACTAGGCCCTGCCGGGCGAAAGTCAAAGCTTACTGCAGCGTCTCGATCATTCACATTCGAGAAGAAATCGCTAACGTCGGTCACGGACCGAGAAAAGTTGAAGTTTACCCCTCCTCCCCGAGACAGGTTTAGCAGTACATTGATGTCAGTCAGTTGCAATAGTGCTTGACGAATCTCGTAAAACAAACGCAACAACGAAGACTTTCCGGAATTATTGGTACCAACGAACGCGGTGAAGCCTGGCGCCAAGTCGATGCGCACCGCTAGATCATCAGGGAAGCACCGATAGTTCTTTATGGTGATCAGCGCGCTCATATATCTCCGAAAAAACGAGGGCCACGGCGCGCCGTGACCCCCTCACAGTACGTCTGCGATCTTCAGTTAGGCCTCAGCGGCTGAAGCCGGCGAGGTTTGGTCTCTGTTTCGGCATGGCTGAAGCCATGCCCTTCCCAAAAGCTTGCCCTCATTCAAACTGCTAACCGGCGGGCGAGTGCGCGCGCCCCACACTATACAACCCCACTCCCAGCACCTTCCCATACCGCTCAAAATCCCGATCCGTGGTGAACACCTGCCAGTTGCGGCGATGGGCGGCCGCGCAGATCAGGAAGTCGATGGCCGAGCCGGCGATTCCGCGGGTGCGGCAGCGGTTGTGCATGCGGGCGGCTTCCTCGTAGTCGCCGACTTCCAGCTTCGGCTCGTCGAAAGCATGCAGATAGCCGCGCAGCTTTTCAAAGCGATCTTCCTCCCGAATGCCGGAGAGCAATTCCTGCCGGATGGCTCCCATGATCTGCGCCCGGCCTTCGCGGATCAGTTCGGCCAGCGCGCGGGTCAAGGCCCGCTCGCGGGCGTTCAGGTCCTGTGGCTTGCGGCGCAGGGCAAGCGACCAGACCGGCGTGTCCACCAGCACCATCATGAGCGGCGGCGGCGCTCGGCCTTGTAGTCGTAAGCCGGATCAAACTCGAAGCTGCCGAATGCACCCAAAATGCGCTGCTGCTTGCGCCGCTTGATGTATTCATCCAGCGCGGCGGTGACGGCTTCCTTCTTGGTCTTGTGCTTGCCAGCACGTTGCGCCGCTTCGATCAGCTTGTCGTCCAAAGCCAGGTTGGTTGCCATGTGTAGATTGTTACACATGGAAATGTGTAAATCAACCCTGGGATTGCTATTCCGCCCCGCCCCATATCCGGGAAGGGCACGACTTTTCAGTCGTGCCGAATCGATCTGCAAAAGAATCCGGGCTTCAGCCCCCGAGGGCCTCAGCGGCTGAAGCCGAGTCCTGCTCTGCCTTTCATGGCACGACTCGAAGTCGTGCCCTTCCCGAAACCGGTCGGGGCAGATCCCCGGCCCCACACAATCAATGCTTCTAGCTGCAGCCACTTGTGCTGCCGCAGCTTCCGCAGCGGTAGCAACTTCCATTGCGCGTCATGATGCTGCCGCAGAAACTGCACGTCGGCGCGTCGCCCAGGTCGATCATGCTGGCTAGGGCGTCGGCGGCGTGGACAGGGCCGGCGGAGCTTTGTCCCGAAATGGCGGGCGAGGGCGCCCGCCCCACATTGGCTTCGCTCACGCCTTCCACACTGGGCGCGGCCAGCGACTTCGGCCTTAGGTTGTCGAACAGCAGTTGCTGCTGGCCGGTGAGGAAGCGCATCTCCAGCCAGCGGAAAATGTAGTCCATGATCGACTTGGCGTAGCCGATGTCGGGGGTTTTGCTCCAGCCGCTGGGCTCGAAACGGGTGTGGGCGAACTTTTCGCAGAGCAGATTGAGCGTCACCCCATGTTGCAGCGCGATGGAGACGGCGCAGGCAAAGCTATCCATCAGGCCGCTGACCGTGGAACCCTCCTTGGCCATGGTGATGAAGATTTCGCCAACGCTGCCGCTGGGATAGAGTCCGACGATGATGTAGCCTTCGTGGCCGCCGACGTCGAATTTGTGCGTGACCGACATGCGCTCGTCGGGCAGGCGATGGCGCACGGCGCGCGGCGGCGCATCCATGTCTTCTTGCGGTTGTGGCGCGGACACTCCTGTCCGCGAGTCTTCCTTGGAGGACGTCGCCGTCTTGGTCCCCGCGGCGCTCAGCGGCTGCGACTTCTTGCAGCCATCGCGATAGACGGCGACGGCCTTCAGGCCCAGCTTCCAGGCTTGCAGGTAAGCTTCCATGATGTCTTCGACGGAAGCGTTCTCCGGCAGATTCACCGTCTTCGATATGGCTCCGGAGATAAACGGCTGCGCCGCAGCCATCATGCGCAAGTGGCCGAGATAGTGAATGGAGCGCGTACCCTTAGCCGGCTTGAACGAGCAGTCAAACACCGCGAGGTGCTCGTCTTTAATGGCAGGCGCGCCTTCAATCGTCCCGGTAGCGTCGATGTAGCTGACGATGGCGTTCGCCTGGTCGTGGTCATACCCCAGCTTGAATAAAGCCGTAGGCACAGTCTGGTTGACGATCTTAATCATCCCCCCGCCGACCAGCTTCTTGTACTTGACCAGCGCGAGGTCCGGCTCGATGCCGGTAGTGTCGCAATCCATCATAAAACCTATAGTTCCTGTCGGGGCGAGAACCGTGACTTGGGAGTTGCGGTAGCCGTGCTTTTCGCCGTGGGCTAAGGCTTCGTCCCAGGTTTGTTTGCTTGCCTCGTAGAGCGGGGCGGGGACGTTGGTCTTGTTGATGTTGTTGACGGAGGCGCGGTGCATGCGGATTACGTCGAGGAAAGGCTCGCGGTTGATGTACCAGCCGGGGCAAGCGGCTCCGGGCATGACGTTGGAGCCAAGGTTGGTTTCGGCTAGGCCCTTCTTTGTAGCTTCCGTGGCCGGAGCCAGTGGCTGGCAAAGTTCGGCAATGCGCGAGGATTGCAGATAGGCTTCGCCGCACATGATGGCGGTGACGCAGCCGGCATAGTCGCGGCCGGCGTCGGAGTCGTAGGGCAGGCCCGCGGCCATCAGCAATGCGCCGAGATTGGCATAGCCCAAGCCGAGTGGGCGGTAATCATGCGAATTGCGCATGATCATTTCCGTCGGGTAGCCAGCGTTGTCGACAATGATTTCTTGCGCGGTGATGAGCACATCAACGGCGTGGCGATAGGCGGCCACGTCGAAAGTGCCGTTGGGAGCGAACTTCAGCAGGTTCAGGCTGGCCAGGTTGCAGGCGGAGTCGTCGAGGAACATGTACTCGCTGCAGGGATTGCTGGCATTGATGCGATTTGTGTTCTTGGAAGTATGCCAGCGGTTGACGGTTGTGTCGTATTGCATGCCGGGGTCGCCGCAGTGCCAAGTGGCGTCGGAGATCAGGCGCAGCAGTTCTTTGGCTTTGTAGGTCGTCATGGGGCGGCCGTCTTTGACGGCGCGCGTGCTGAAATCGGTGTCGCGCATGACG
>CAVZMC010000052.1:0-7112 GCA_963776125.1 uncultured Acidobacteriaceae bacterium
CCGTGCGTTTGGGCATGTTCAGTTGTTAGTGGCCAGTTGCCAGTTGTCGGTCAAGACAAACGTGCGTGTAATTCATTCAACGATTACCCACTCCTCCCACGTCAATGCGTTGGTGCTTTTGTCCACGGTGATTTTACTCAGAGGTTCGCAATCCCTCCCTATGTAGCTCTTGTCAACAATGCGATCAACTAAAAGCGGTACATTCACCCGTTTCGTCTTTAGATCGAATGACAGGAAGTAGCGTCCAAGTTCAAGATCGAGCACCCTGAAATGTCCGAAGTCCTGCGTCTTGCCCTTTACTTTCAGACTCAAACCCTCGCAACATCGCGTATCGGCAGCGGGAGCAGCAAAGATCGAAAACGGGCGATAAGAAACTCTTGCTCCCTTCGCCTTGATTTCTGAGCAGAAGCTTGAATTCACGGGATGCCATTCTTGGGCTTGCGCCATGGAACAGGAAATCAGCAAGGTAACGACAAGTGGGAATCTCACAACTCAGACTTCTCCTTCTTCTTCCCAATCCTCGAACCTCACGGCGAGCAGTTCGCCGGCAAACCCACAACTAATCACTGCCTCACCCCTTCCACTCCTCCATCATCGTCACAAAATCCTTGAACAGATAGTGCGAATCATGCGGCCCCGGCGACGCCTCCGGGTGGTACTGCACGCTGAACAGCGGCAAATTCCGGTGCCGCAAACCCTCCAGCGTCGAGTCATTCAAATCCATGTGCGTCAATTCCACCTCGCTCTGCGGCAGCGAATCCGGATCGACGGCAAAATTGTGGTTGTGCGCCGTGATCTCCACCTTGCCTGTCTTCACCTGCTGCACCGGATGATTTCCGCCATGGTGTCCAAATTTCAGCTTGTAGGTCTTTCCGCCCAGCGCAATCCCGGTGAGCTGATGCCCCAGGCAAATTCCGAAAATCGGTTTCCTCCCCATCAGCCGGCGAATGTTGTCCACCGCATAGGTACACGGCTCCGGATCGCCTGGCCCATTCGACAAGAAAACTCCGTCCGGCCTCAATCCCAGCACATCTTCCGCCGGAGTCTGCGCCGGGACCACCGTCACTTTGCAACCTTCCCCGCGCAGCTTGCGCAGGATGTTGTGCTTGATCCCAAAATCGTATGCGACTACATGAAAGCGCTCCGGCTGATCCTTTACGCCCACCACTTCCACCGGTTCATGCGAGCGCTCACCCACTTCCCACACATAGGGCCGGCTGGTCGAAACCACTTTCGCCAGGTCGGTTCCATCCATCTTCGGAATCGACCGCGCCTTGGCGATCAGCTTTTCGGCATCCAATTCCAGCGTCGAAACCACGCCGCGCATCACGCCGTTATCCCGCAGGTGCCGCACCAGCGCCCGCGTGTCGATCTCCGCCAGCACCGGCACCTTGAACTGCTCCAGATACTCTTCGGCGACTTCCTGCGAGCGCCAGTTGGAGCTGACTTTCGAGAACTCGCGGACGATCAACCCCTCAATGTAGGGGCGCGTGGATTCGTTGTCCTCGGCGTTGGTTCCGTAGTTGCCAATTTGCGGGTTGGTGAGAACGACAATCTGCCCGCTGTAGGAAGGATCGGTGAAGATTTCCTGATAGCCGGTGATGGAAGTATTGAAAACTACTTCCCCGTAACATTCGCCTTTGGCACCGTAGCCTTTGCCTCGAAAGATTCTGCCGTCTTCGAGCGCAAGAATAGCCTGCATTCCTGCTCCAGGGAGTGGATTTTATGAATTGTAGCAAGGGAAGCGGGCTGCGGCCAGCAAATGCCTTCCCCAGGGAAAATATTTCTGTGAAAATCTCCGCCGTTTTGCCAGAAGGTTGTCATCCGCTGGGGTGCGAGTGGGCCATGGCAGCCGCTCATCTCACCCTGCCCAGCTTATCCATCGGCCAATACCCGAACACCGCCTTGCCGTAAATATAGCGATTGTCCACCACGCCGAATTCGCGGCTATCATTCGACCGGGCGCGATGATCGCCCAGCACGAAGTAGCAGTGCGGCGGCACCACAATCTCTTTCATGGAGCGCTCGTCCGCGTAGGCCGGCGAAACGTAATCTTCTTCGAGCGCTCTGCCGTTCACCCGCACTTGCCCGGCGTCAATCCGCACGCGGTCGCCCGCAATGCCGATCACCCGCTTGATGTAACTCTTGGACGGGTCGCCCGGATAGTGGAACACCACCACATCGCCACGCTCGATCGGCTCCAGCCGGTACACAAACTTGTTGACGACAATTCGTTCCTCGTCCTCCAGTGTGGGCGTCATGCTGGTGCCCTCCACTCGTACCGGCTGGTATAAGAAGACGATGATGAATGCGGAAATGGCTAGCAAGACCACCAAATCCCGCAGCCAAGCCGCGAGGATAGGAATGGGAGCGGCAGTGGGAGAAGCCCCTCCGGCTGCTGGGGCGGCTTTCGATTCCATGGGGTGGGCTTGCTCCGGCATGTTTCCTATCTATTCTATACGGCTGGTCCTTAGCGGTGCGACGGCGCGGCCTGCAGGTTGCCTTGCCGTGGTCCCCCCACTGCGCCGCCCACCGATTCGCGTTACAATAAGTTGTTTCGAGGCTCCCTGACTATGCGGAAACACGGGCTGAATCTCGCTTTGCTTTTTCTCGCGGTTTTCGCGCTCTCTGCGCCCTGGGCCACTTCGCAGCCAGACGCGCCAGAGCAGCGCATACCCGCCTTCAACGCAGCCCCGCCAGCCAGGGACGCAAAGTTGCCGCCCATCCTACTCAAAGAACAGCTGTGGGGCGAGAACGACCAATATCCGTTTCAATCCCACGCCTACGAGCTGGCGGCGAAGATTCCCGCGGTCTTGTATCAGCAGCCTTGTTACTGCTATTGCGACCGCATCGGGCACAATAGCCTGCACAGTTGCTTCGAAAACGTGCACGGAGCGCAATGCGCCACGTGTTTGAAGGAACTCTATTACTCCTACTCCGAACACAAGAAGGGGCGGACTGCCAGGCAGATTCGTGCCGGCATCATCCGCGGAGAGTGGAAGCAGATTGACCTGCAAACCGCCGCAGGCATCAATTAGTCTGTGACCCATGTGGGGCACGAATGCGACCCGGTTGACGCGCCACGGAAAGCTGCGTATAAGCATGAGTCATACCTCGTGGGCCTCTAATGAACAGAAGATCGGGCGACTGAAGCGGAACTCGCAAGAGCCGATTTAAATGCTGCTCTAACCTAAACAAAAAGGTACACTTACGAAAACTACAGGGAAAATTTTGCCGATGGCTCAGAAGACCTCGCCAAAGAAGTCAGTCGCGGACGATCCTCGTTTTGCACAGGCTGTGCAAAACTATGAAGCGGGACTCCGCGCCGTCCAAGAGCACAAATACGACAAAGCGCGCACCCACCTGCAGAAGGTTTTGGCCGGCCCGAGCAAGGAACTGGCCGACCGGGCCGCCATCCACATCAGTATCTGCGACCAGCACCTGGAGCGCACCGCCGCCCAATTCAAGTCTCCCGAGGAGCACTTCGACTACGCCGTTTCCCTGATGAATGTGGGCGACTATGTGAGCGCTCGCGAGCACCTGGAAAAGCTCGCCAAACAAGCGCCTAAAGCCGACTACGTCGCCTACGGTATGGCCGCTCTCGACTGCCTGACCGGCCATGTGGAAGACTCGCTGCGGCATTTGGCCGACTCCATCCGGCTAAATCCAGGGTTGCGTTTCCAGGCCCGGAACGATTCCGACTTCCAGAATCTGGTGGAGGATCCGCGCTTCACCGAACTGCTCTACCCCGACCCTGGCGCCGACGCACCGGCAGAGTTTATTCCCGAAGAGGAGCGGTAAACCCCGGCGATGACCGATCCTAAGTTGCGATCGGCTTCTTCGCCGGCAAAAGCCGTTTCCGGACCCGGCTTGCGGGTGGTGGCTATCGGGGGCGGAACCGGCCTCTCCACGTTACTGAAAGGCCTTAAGCATCATGTCGCGCCCGGGGAGCGTTTTGCCTCGGTGCCTTCCTCTGCTACACCCGGGGAAGTCATCGTCAGCGAACTCTGCGCGGTAGTCACGGTGAGCGACGACGGCGGTTCGAGCGGCCGCCTGCGCAAGGAGCTCAACATGCTCCCGCCAGGCGACATCCGCAATTGTATTGTCGCCCTCTCCCAGGATGAAGCCCTGCTCTCTCGTCTTTTCCAGCACCGTTTCACGCGCGGTTCGGGATTGGCGGGCCATAGCTTCGGCAATCTTTTTCTCGCAGCGCTCACTTCTATCACCAAAGACTTCGGCGAAGCCGTCCGCCTGTCGTCGGAAATCCTTCTCACTCGCGGCCGCATTTATCCCTCCACCACAGCCAACATCGAACTCGAAGCCCTCATGCATAACGGAACCCGGGTGCGCGGCGAAACTAAAATCACCGCCAGCAAGAACAAGATCAAGGAGCTATTCCTTGTGCCCCCCGATGTCGAGCCGCTGCCAGAAACTCTCAAAGCGATCGCCCGCGCAGACCTGGTCACGATTGGCCCTGGCTCTCTGTTCACCAGCCTCATCCCCAACCTCCTAGTGCGCGGCATCGCTCAGGCCATCGTCAAATCCCCGGCGGTGAAGGTCTACGTCTGCAACTTGATGACCCAGACCAACGAGAGCCTCGATCTGACGGCCTCGGACCACATCCGCGCTCTCTATAACCATGCGCGCGCGCCAATTTTCGACTTTGCCCTCATCAACCGGATTCCGGCCTCGGAGAAATTGAAGTCGCAATATGCGCTTGAAGGCGCAACACCGATCGTGGCCGACCTGCAGGCGATCGAGAAACTGGGCGTACGTCCCGTACTTGGAGACTACCTGGATGAGCACGGCCTCGTCGCCCGCCACGACACCGCCCAAGTTACCCGCGACTTACTGGCTCTGGCAGCGCAGGGGCTGGCGCGCCGAAACAAGGCTCACGCTCGTCCCTGATTTGCGCCCAGGGGGAAGATCCTAGCGTGCCTTCCCTGTTCCAGTTCCGCGCCCGTCGGGTATATTGATTCGAATGCCCAAAGCGACTAAACCCGCTCCCAGCGTCGCCATTGCCATCATGGCGGCGGGAAAAGGCACGCGTCTGAAATCCAGGCTTCCTAAAGTTTTGCACCAGGTTGGTGGCAAGCCGCTGCTGGCCCATGTGATTGCGGCAGCGGCGGGGGTTGTCCCGCCCCGGCACATCTATGTGATCGTGGGATACGAGGCCGACCAGGTGCGGCAGGCGGTCGCACACCAGGGCGTGAGCTTCGTGTTGCAAGACCCGCCGCGCGGTACCGGTCACGCTCTGATGGTTGCGCGCAAAGCGCTGGCACCCTATGACCATGTGATCGTGCTCTCGGGCGATGCCCCGCTGATTACGCCCCAAACCATCGCGCAACTCCTCGACTCCCACCTTGCGCTGCAAGCTTCGATGACCGTCCTGACCGCGGATTTGGAAAACCCAGCAGGCTACGGACGCATAGTCCGCAAACGCAAAGGTAAGAATGAGATTGCCGCGGTCGTGGAAGAAAAATCGGCCACTCCCGCTCAGAAGAAGATTCGCGAAATCAATTCCGGGGTCTACGTCTTCGCTGTCAAGCCGCTCTACGCCCACATCGGCGAACTCTCGACTGCCAATCCTCACAGCGAATATTACCTCACCGACATGGCCGCTCTGCTAACCCGGGCAAGCGGCAAAAATAAAGTCATGGCCTGCAAGACCGGCGATGCAGCCGAAATCCTTGGCAGCAACACTCGCGCCGAAATGATGGAAATCGACGCCTGTCTGCGCCTGGCCAAATGCCACCGGCTCATGGCGGAAGGCGTGAGCATCTTCTATCCCCAAACTTGCGTCATCGATACCGATGTCGAAGTCGGCATGGACACCATCATCGAACCCTTCGTGCAACTTCTCGGCAAGACGCGCATCGGTAGCGACTGCCGAATTCGGTCTTACAGCGTGATTTACGATTCCGAGATCGACGATCGCGCGCTCATCCAGCCCGGCTGCATGATCGAGGGTTCTCAGGTGAAAGCAGGCGCTCGCTTAGGTCCCTACTCGCACCTGCGCCCCGGCAGCGACATCGGAGAAAACGCGCACGTGGGCAATTTCGTCGAGACCAAGAAAACCCGCTTGGGCAAGGGCTCGAAGGCCAATCACCTCACTTATCTGGGAGATGCCGAGATCGGCGAAGGCGTGAACATTGGCGCCGGCACCATCCTCTGCAACTACGACGGCGTCCGCAAATATCGCACCGTGATCGAAGATGAAGTCTTCCTAGGCAGCGATTCCACCCTGGTCGCGCCGGTAAGAATCGGCAAAGGCGCTTATGTGGGAGCGGCTTCCTGCATCACCGACGATGTTCCTGCGGATTCTCTCGCCCTGGGCCGCGCCCGGCAGATCGTGAAAGAAGGCTGGGCCAAGGCGAAGCGGGAAGCGCGCGCGGCCGGTAAGGGCAAGTAGCAGCGCTGCGTTCTGTAGAGACGTAGTAGAGCTACGTCTCCACAGGACGAAAAATTCCGGTCACTGCCGGTCGAAACTAAGATTCACAGGATCGAGATTCTGCGGCCTCTGCAGCGCTTTGCCCGTGACGGCCACGTCGGAACCAACAGGCTCCAGCTTTACGTTGTTCAACCACATGGAGCCGGATCCGCTTAACAAAACGCCGAAAAATATGCCGGTGGCGTCCGCGGGCACATCGAGCACTACCTCGTAACTTTGCCACCCGACGGTTCCCTTGATCGGCCTACCCTGCATGTTATCGAAGGCGACCACCAAAGAATCCTTGTCCACTCGCATCCACAGGCCTGCCCAGTCGTGTACCTCTTCCGCTCTCACGAACGCAGTGATCCGCACGCGTTTACCGGCATAGTGGCTGGCGTTGATATCCTGCATCAGCGTGCCGAACCCGTCGGCAACGGGCGTTATTGATTTTAGATACCCGCTGGCGTGGCCTTCGTACACCGCATTCGCGTCCAGGCCGGACTCATACTCGCCTGGCTTACTGCCGCTGAGGCGCCACCCGTCGGCGCCGCCGCTTGCGCAACAAGACTGGACAACGAAACCAGCGTCAGGACCCACAGGCAGCGTAGGCCGGAGATTCTTGCAAGTCTCATAAAATCTCTCCTTGAATTGTCGGGGCCGAATGAAGCTGGTAACAATA
>CAVZMC010000053.1:0-9994 GCA_963776125.1 uncultured Acidobacteriaceae bacterium
CACGTTCGGCGGCATGGGCGGCAACTTGATCTGCGTAGGGGACGCGCCTTTGTGCTCCTCGAACGACAAGATGGTCTGGGGGTGGCCGTTTTCCCAAACCTTGAAATCCTCTTTGTGCAGGCCGGAGACAGGCTCATCCTTGCCGTTAACTACCACTACGTCCACCTGCACAATTTGCACCTTGGCCTTGAAGGTCGGCAGGGAGCCACTGGAATCGGGCGGCGTGGCCTGAGAATGCAGGGAAAGGACCGCGAGCGGCGCAAAAACCAGCCAACCGAAACCGCCGCGGAGCAGTCGCATTACCACCAACCTCAGGGCGAGATTTTATCATGGGCATGGGCTGCGGAAGTCCGCGCGGGCCGGGCCTGATACGCCGCTTTGGCTGGTTCCAAAGGGCTTCTGATAAGGACGCATATGGGCGATGGGAATCACCCTACGTACTTGCGCTTATCGAGGCTGGGCGACAGTATTTTGTTTTGGCCGCCACGGGCCGCGGGGATGGGATATTTTGGAAAACCTATATTGCCTTCGGTGTAATCGGGAACTGGAAGCTGGACATAAGTCGGTTGCCGTCTACATGTTCGCGCAGACGGTGGGCATAAGGCCGCGGCAAAAGTCGGCGGCGCAACGGATTTGTTTCTGTCCCCAGTGTTCCGTGTCTTTGGCCATGGGTCCGCCGCCGGAGGGTGCGCTGAATATTGCAGCGTGGAAAATGATTCGCGAGCTGGTGGGAGCGGACCCGGCGCTGAATGAGGCGGCGTGGGAATCGCTGCGCGGAGTTGTAGGTTTGCTGCCGCCGGGAGAGAGCGAAGAGATTCGCAGAGTCGCGTCGGGAGGTGGGTACTTCGAGTTCTGAAGCGGAAATGTTTCCCGCTTGGGGATGAATCTTGGGAAGGGCACGACCTTCGAGTCGTGCCGCAGAACTCAGGCGCTGAAGCGCGAATGCATTTTCATCGATTTAGCGGAACGACCCAAGGTCGTGTCCTTCCCGTAACCCATTTCTGTGTAACCCCCGGCGGCATCTCTTTCGTGATTTCTCACCCGGCGGCGAGGACGCTGCGGCCGTCGGAGTTGATGGCTTCGATGCGGATGGGTTCCGCTTTCCGCTTCTCGGGCAGGGGCAAGTGCAGATTGACGGCTTGCTCCAATTCGGCCATGAGAACGCGCAGAGTCTGGTCGCCGGTGTCTAGCACTTCGCGCAGGTCTTCGCTGGCGCGCATGGCTTGGTCATAGGCCTCCCGCGCTTTGGTGAGAAGCGGAATGTGCCCGATGAGCTCCGTCGCATTTCTGGCGAATTCGTCGACCGCTTCTCTATAGGTTGCCATGTTTGTTAAGGTGGGCGGCTCGCCCATCGCATCCTCCTTGTGGTTCCACATGAACTTCTCCTTGATGGTTTGTCTTTCTCACAGCACCCGCAAACGCCATGCGGTCTGGTGTGGTGAGCTGGCTGGGTGCAAGCGGTTCGCCATTGGAGGGAGATATTGGGTTAGGAACGTCTTAAGCGGCTGCGGGAAAAGCTAGTGCGGGGACAGATTGCGCCGCGGCTAAAGCCCGACAGATTCGGGAGGTCTTAAGTGGGCCCGGAGCCCCACGCTTCCACGGTTGTGCGGGCATTTCCGAGTCTTTTCCCAAACTCTTTGGTCTGCCGCCGGGCGTTGAGTGGCAGGTGCTCGGCCAGAACATCACCGGCCGAAATACAGGTCAATACGTAGCTAGCTACGTCTCTACGGAGGCGAGCAGGATTCGAAGCGGGCTACGCTGCTTCAAAAAGCGCGCGATAAATTCCGCCGCCGAGAATTCCGCCGATGATTGGGGCAACCCAGAACAGCCAGAGCTGATGCAGCGCCCATCCGCCGACGAACAGAGCCGGCCCGGTGCTGCGCGCCGGGTTCACGGAAAGATTGGTCACGGGAATGCCGACCAGATGGATCAAAGTCAGGCAAAGGCCAATGGCAATGGGAGCGAAGCCTTGCGGCGCCCGCTTGTCGGTGGCGCCCATGATGACGAGCAAGAAGAACATGGTGAGGACGACTTCCGCGACAAAACAGGCCAACAACGAATATCCGCCGGGAGAATGCGCGGCGTAGCCGTTGGAGGCGAAGCCCGCGCTCACATCGAAACCGGCCTTTCCGCTGGCGATCACGTAGAGAACGGCCGCGGCGGCTGCCCCTCCCACGACTTGCGAGATGATGTAAGGGACCAGATCGGCGCCGGGGAAGCGTTTGCCGGCGAGCAAGCCGAAACTGACGGCGGGGTTGAGATGACAGCCGGAAATGTGTCCAATAGCGAAAGCCATGGTGAGAACGGTCAGGCCAAAAGCCAGGGCAACGCCGGCGAAGCCGATGCCCAAGCCAGGGAAGGCCGCCGCCAGCACGGCGCTGCCGCAGCCGCCGAACACTAGCCAGAAAGTTCCGAAAAATTCCGCAGTGGCGCGTTTACCGATGCCCATGGTTGATCTCCTGTGTCAGGAATGAAGCTGGACTGGGACTCAGGCCGACGCGGCCATCCAGCTCGTTTTTCAGCGTGAGCAGGGTAGCACAGCACGCTCCGGATGCGAAGGACTTGCGCCTTCTTGGAAACCCCGCCGCGGCGGACGGAGTCCAGCGCGATGGGACCGGCGCCAAGGAAAATAAGGGCGAAAGCGATGGCGACAAGGCTGAGGGGAAATTCGTACCCGCCTTTGCCAAGCAGGCCGTTCTTCCAATGAACTTTTTCGATGGCGACGGCCATATCGATCACGATTCCCAGCGCGGCGATGCGGGTGAAGAGGCCAAGAATCAGGGCGATCCCGCCCAGAAATTCAGCCGCAACGGAAAAATAGGCGAGCCATCCCGGCAAGCCAAGGCCTCGAATTCCCTGAACCTGGTGGGATAGAGCGAATAACCTGGGGTAACCGTGGCCGATCATAATGACGCCGAGCACCACTCGCAGAGCGAGCAGCGCCAGTGGTTGTAGACGCTCGAGATAGCGCAAGGGTTGGTTCTCCGATTGAGTTGGACTATCTTTCAGAGATTAGCAGGATCGAGGACTAAGGTGGCAGGCAACGACAGAGACGGCACACGTTTTGCTGGCAGGGGTCTGTTACCCATCGCAGCAGTTCCGAAACCATAAATGAATGAAACTCAAGGAGGGGTTACGCAATCGCTGCTTATCATTACGGGTACGATGGGGGTAGGCAAGACAACCGTTCTGGGTGAAGCCTCAGACCTCCTTGCCCTACGGCAAATTACCCATGCGGCGATCGACTTGGATGCGCTTGGCCTCGCCCATCTTCCGTCCGCAGCCAGCAACGATGACGTGATGTACGGAAATCTTCGATCTGTCTGCCAGAACTATCATGCCCTCGGGGTGCGGCGATTCTTAGTGGCGCGCGCGATGGAGGATCGCGTTCAACTGGAACGCTGCCGCCAGGTTATTTCGGCCACAGATACGGTTGTCTGCCGTCTCACCGCTAGCCTCGAAGCCATGCGGCAGCGCGTGCAGATGCGTGAATCAGGTGTATTGCAACGGGAATATGTGGCTCGCATGGCGAAATTGAACGTTATTCTTGACCGAGCGCGATTAGAGGACTTTACCGTCACTAACGAGAATCGTTCGTCGACCGATGTAGCACAAGAAATGCTCGTCAAAGCTGGATGGATTTCAAACTAACCCAAATGCGAGGAGATGGCATGTTTCCAAGAAAGTTTTCCGCCGCTGTCCGGCTGGTGGCAGCGATTTTATTCCTGGTCTTATTTCCTTGCGCTTTCGCGCAGCAACCGGCGCCGCCCACGCCCCTAGAACTGGCCAAGCAGAAGCTGGAGGACTACCGCACATCGAAGATGCCGATCTGGATGAGCGATTTTGGCGAACTGGCCCGCTACCGCGACGCCAACGCGGGTGTGAAGCCTCCCGCGCCAGGCGAGAATCGCGTGGTGTTCATGGGCGATTCCATCACCGACATTTGGCATATCGCCGATTCTTTTCCGGGCAAGCCATATATCAACCGTGGCATCGGCGGACAGACCACGCCACAGATGCTGATTCGCTTCCGTCCCGAGGTGATCGATCTGCAAGCGAAGGTTGTGGTCATTCTCGCCGGCACCAATGACATTGCCGGCAATACCGGACCCATGAGGCTCGAGGACACGGAAAACAATCTGGCTTCCATGGCGGAGTTGGCGCGCTTCCACCACATTCGCGTGGTCTTGTCGTCGCTGCTGCCCATCAACGACTACACGCCCGCGGCAGAGTCGTTCTTTCTGCAGCGTTCGCCGGAAAAGATTCTGCAACTGAACCGCTGGGCGAAAGATTACTGCGCCAAGAATGGGTACGTGTATCTGGATTACTTCAGCGCGATGGTGGACGACAAGGGATTTCTGCGGGGCAATTTGACGCAAGACGGGCTGCATCCGAACGCGGCGGGGTTCGCCATCATGGCGCCCTTGGCCGAGGCGGCCATCCAGAGGGCGCTGGCGGGCCGGTAATCCCGTAGAGACGTAGCTTGGCTACGTCTTGTCCGTGCCTGGGATACCTTGGCAAGGCGGTAGGGTGCGACTGGCAAGATGTAGCGGAGCTACGTCTCTACGGTCGATTTCGGTTTTCTTCGTCGTGCGGCCAGTTGGCGGGGTTGTTTTCGATGTAGTTGCGGATGGCGTTCAGGGATTCATTGGTCCTTACGATGCGCTCGTAGAACCTGGTTTGCCACGCAAGACTAAACAGTCCCAATTCATGACAGCGTCGCGTTACTCCTGCTTTGTGCGAGCGGACTACCGCGGAGAGCGATCCAGCTCTGGGTGGAACTAACAGTCGCTCTTCGCCAACCAAACCGGTCCGTCCCCCCTGGATTCGGAGAAAACCTATGTGCGCCATCGATTTCGAAGATTGCATGCACATGGTTTGGCATCACGATCAAACAGTCGACCGAGATCTCGTTATAGTGTTCCGGAAGACTGCGTAGATCGGAACTGGCAATCTCGCCCGCGGCGGATAAGTGGATGGTACCCTCTGTTACTTTCCCGAGGAGTTCCGCGTGCTCGCGCACGCAGATGGTTACGAAGTACCAACCGGGGGTGCGATAGTCCCAGCCCGGAAGGCGGGTGCTTTCGATGCGGTATTTGTTTTCGTGAAGCGTCATGGCTGAACGCCCGCAAGCCATTATGCCCTGGTAACAATCGAGTTTGGGTGTGCACCGATGAATTCCAGCGGTTCGGTTCCATTTTGGGAGCGGCGATTTCGGCGCAGGTCAAAGCCGCCGTAGAGACGTCGCGTTGCTACGTCTTGTCGCTCAGGCGGCCATGCCCTGGAAGGCGGTGAGGGTGCAACTGGCAAGACGTAGCACAGCTACGTCTCTACAGGATTGTTATTGCTGTTGCTGTTCGTATTGAAAGCTGCCTAGAGAGATCAGCGGCCGGGAGCGGGTCACGGTAGCTGGGGGCATCTCCTCGGGCAGCGGGGCTTCGGCGGGCGAAACCACCACGGTGACGCTTAGCTCGCTTTCGGCGTCGCCTTTGTACACTCCGCGCGTCGGCGGCACGTCGGCGTAGTCGCGGCCGACGGCTACGCGAATATGGCGGTCGTTGCCCATGAGGTTATTGGTGGGATCGAATGCGACCCATCCCGGACCGGGGAGAAAAGCTTCCAGCCAGGCGTGGGTTGCGCCTTCCGGAGAACGGTCGCGGTCTTTCTTGGCGTGAAATAGATAACCGCTTACGTAACGGCAAGGGATGCGCAGTTGCCGCACCAGCGAAATCATGATGTGGGAGAGATCCTGGCACACACCCTGGCGGGTACGCAGAGTGTCGTCGATGGGGGAATCGACCTGGGTGCTGTTGGGAACATAGCGAAAAGTTTGATAAACGGCTTGGTTAAGTTCCAGCAAAAGGTCCAGGGGATTGCCGCGGCGCTCTAAGCCAAGTTCGGTGGCCAGCTCTTGCAAGAGGTCGGTCGGCCGGGCGAACTGGCTGGGCAGCAGCGTATCCAGGAAGTCGCCTTCGGCGACGCGCGCGTCGAGATCTTGCCAACTGCCCACCTCCGTGGATTGCGGGGGCAACTGGGAAGACACTTCCACCAAAGCCTGAGCGGTGATCCTGAGTTGAGTATGCTCGCCGGGAATATCGAAGTGGTGCACCGTGTTGCCGAGGAAATCGCGATAGACCATGATGTTCGCGACAGGATTGGAGTCGAGGGAAAAAGTCAGGCAGCGCTGCAGGGCTTCGCTGCGGGGCTGGACCCGCACTTCGGTCACGCTTTCGCGGATGGCGGGTTCGTAGGCGAAGGTGGTGACGTGGCGGATGGAATAGATCATAAGTTTGTAGTTTCCCCTAATGGGTGCAAATTGCTAAAGCCGTTGTCATTCCGAGCGCCGGTTTTTGGCGCGTGGAATCTGCTTTTCCTCGTCCCGGGCAAGACAGCAGATTCCTCGCTGCGCTCGGAATGACAAATTGTTGTAGGTAGCGCACGAGTTGCTGTACCTGGCGCGCTACTTGTTGAACATGGCGTCCTACGCCACCAACGCAGACTCGGCCGAATAGGTGAAATAAATCTGCTGAATGGCGGCGTGAATCTGGGTGCACTCGCGGCGGACGTTTTCAAGATAAAGATAGGCGCCGTCCGCCATGATTTCTTCGATCTGGCTGAAGCTGAGCGTGGCCCGCAGCCGGCCTGCCAGCCGCACTGGCTCCGACATTTTGCGGTCGGTCAGCTCCCCCACCAAGCGCAGCGCGGCATGCACGCTTTCCACCGAAAAGCGCAAGGAGTGGGGAAATTCGGAATTCAGCAGCAGAAATTCCGCCACTCGCAAAGGGCGAAGCTCGGCGGAATACGCCTTGCAGTAAGCTTCGAAAGCGGCGCAGCACTTGAGCAGGCCGACCCATTCTAGGTATTCCGCGCCCTCCACCGCTTGGTCCGGAGGCTGGGCCAACCGCGAGAAGTAAGTGCCAATTAAAGCCGCCAGGTTGTCGGTTCGCTCGACGTAGCGTCCCAGCTGGATAAAATGCCAGCCTTCCCCGTGAGACATGGTGGAATCGGTGATGCCCTGAAAAAGGTTGGCACCCTCTTGCACCGAACGGTAGAAAGTGTGGGAGCCGAGAATCCAGGCCTCATCTGGGGAAGTGCCCAGCATTTGCAGGTAGAGCCGGTTAAGCTGCTCCCACATTTCCGAACTGCATTGCTCGCGAACATGGCGCAGGTTCTCGCGCGCCGATGCGACGCACGAAACAATGGACGAAGGGTTCATGCGGCGAAGGTCAAAGTGTGCGCCAGGCTGGCTCCATCGGTGTTGCCGGTCAGCGAGGCGGGAACCTGCAGGGCTTCGATCAGGCGCAGCCATCTTCCGGTGGTGGATTCCGGGGACTGGTCAAGGCCGAGCTGAAGATCCACGTCCAGCAGGCGCGCGGTGTGCTCGGCGCGCTCGAGGTAGCGGCTCATCCAGTACAAAGTGTCGGCAACGCGTGAAAGCATGATCTTCGAAGAAACGATGAATGATGAATTATGAATGATGAACAAAGTAGAGAAAAGAGAGCCGTGTTTGCCTTCACCTCATCATTCATCATGCATATCTCATTGTTTATCATCAGGCGTCAGGAGTCGTCTTTCTTGTCTTCAGTTCATCGTTCATCATTCATAATTCATCATTCTCTTAACACCCACGTATCTTTGCTTCCGCCGCCCTGCGACGAGTTCACCACCAGCGAGCCGCGTCGCAACGCCACTCGCGTGAGCCCGCCCGGCACCAGGGTCACCCGCTCGCCGTAGAGAATATAGGGCCGTAGGTCTACGTGCCGAGCCTCCACCTGGCCTTCAATGAAACAGGGGGCACGGGAGAGGGCCAGGGTCGGCTGGGCGATATAGTTGCGCGGGTCGGCCAGGATGCGATGGCGGAACGCCTCGCATTGCTCGGTGCTGCTGTGCGGCCCGATCAACATGCCGTAGCCGCCCGATTCCCCGACCGCCTTCACCACCAGTTGCTCCAGGTGGTCGACCACATAGTTGAGCTGGGTCTTGTTTTCGCAGAGATAGGTTTCGACGTTGGGCAGGATCGCATCCTGACTCAGATAGTAGCGAATGATGGCCGGTACGTAGGCGTAAATCGCCTTGTCGTCGGCCACACCGGTGCCGATCGCATTGGCCAGCGAGACCGTGCCGGCCCGATAGGCGTTGAACAAGCCCGGCACGCCCAGGGATGAATCGGGGCGGAAGCTCAACGGGTCAAGAAAGTCGTCGTCGATCCGGCGATAGATCACGTCGACTCGGCGCAGCCCCGCCGTGGTCCGCATGTAGACCACGTTGTCGTGCACCAGAAGATCGCGCCCTTCCACCAGCTCGATGCCCATCTGGTGGGCCAGAAAAGCGTGCTCGAAGTACGCCGAGTTGAAGACGCCCGGCGTCAGCAGTACCACTGTGGGGTCAGCGGCCGATGGAATTCGCCGGCGCCAGTGAGCGCAGGGTGGCCAACAGCGCTTGCCCGTAGTGATCGATGGGCAGGACGCCGTAATTGCGGAAAAGAGTGGGAAAGACGCTGCTTCAGCACTTTGCGATTCGCCAGCATGTAAGAGACGCCGCTGGGCACACGCAGGTTGTCTTCCAGGACGGCAAAGCCGCCGTCAGGCAGGCGAACCAGGTCTGTACCGCACACCGAAACATAGGTGTCGCGCGGCACTTGCAGCCCGCGCATCTCGCGGCGGAAGTGCCGGCAACTGTAAACCAGGTCGCGAGGAACGACCCCGTCGGTGAGAATTTGGGCCTTGCCGTAGACGTCTTTCAGGAACAAATTCAGGGCCGTGATGCGCTGGGTGAGGCCGCGCTCGATGGTGGCCCACTCGCCGCTGGGAATGATGCGGGGCAGCAGGTCGTTGGGGAAAATGCGTTCGGTGCCCTCTTCGCGGCCGTACACCGTGAAGGTGATGCCCTGGTGCAGGAACGAGAGTTCGGCCGCCTGCTGGCTTTTGCGCAATTCCTGCGGAGGTGACTCTAATAAGGTGCGGTAAAGCGCCTGGTAATGCGGACGAGGCACTCCCGGGCCTCGAACATTTCGTCGTAGGCCCGGTCAAACTCATAGTTGAGGAACGGGGCTCGCGAAAATGTTGGCACGCTCATTGCGTTCATTTGATTCCCAGAATCCGCACCGGGAAGGCATCACGCCCTGTTGCGGCTCATCTGCAAGTGCTTTCCGGGCAGGCTCTTACAGACCGCCGGGGAAATTCATACGCCTGCTCTGTTGGTTAAAGCGCTGGTTCATTTCGGGATCTTTACTGCAGCGCTGCAAGCGCTGCGCCACCCAAAATCAGACGCATGCACAGGCAGCGCTCCCCATTTACGGTGACGCACTGAATCTAGGCGGAAGACAATCGCATGTCCAATCGAAATTGTTTATGGATTCCATGATCATTTCCTGTGTCCAGGCGGCCAGGAATGGAAGAAAACTCGGCGGGTTCGGAACAAAGCCGGCTGATATCCAGAAATCTCGGGTTCGAGTAACTGGTTACTGGATCATCGGCCATAGTTCTCGCCAAGATCATGGCGTCAAAAGCCGACCGAACGGCGAACCATCGGCGTACGACTTCGGTACCGTCCTTGGTACTTTGGTTATGTCAGGGTCACAAATCCGGAACCCGGTGTATAACTAGCCCTCCTGGTAGTACCACTATGACCCCAAACCGCAACATATAGCATTGCTGTGCAACTGTTCCGAAAGTAATTTCCAGAAAACAGGCATAAAAGCCGAAGAAACCCGGAAATACGCCTTGACCGCCCGTCTTTCGGGGTTGATATATGCTCAGCACACCTAAATTCACTCGAACCTGATTCTGCAACGTTTCTGGTTCGGGGGGATTTTCTCCCAAATCTCCCCTGGGGGCCCGCTAAGCAGGGCCGCAGCCAGGGATTGCTTCTGTGGAAGGGGTTTCGAAATTATGGCCGACTCGCGAGAAGTGATGAACATTCGCCAGGCGTCGCAATACCTGGGAGTGAGTCCGGACACGCTCTACAAGTACGTCGGAGAGCAGCGCATTCCGGC
>CAVZMC010000054.1:0-18173 GCA_963776125.1 uncultured Acidobacteriaceae bacterium
CCAGCCTCGGGAAAGTGCGCCACCTTTACATCGTGGTCTTCGATTTTTGCTCCCACTTGCAGATCGTCGGCGGCAACCACCACATCCACGCCCGGACGGTTGTCCGCGGCCGTAGTCGCCTTTAGATTCTTGTAGACAACAAAACTCGCGAACGCGCCCAGCGCGAGCGCGACCGCGCCGATTAACAAAAGCCGGGTACGATTCATCGCTGCTCCTCAAGATACAATCAACACATTCGGCCGGGATCGAGCCAGAATCAACAGCGCATCACCAAAACCCCAGGCTAGAGACATTTCCGCAACCCTGGACCCTGTGCCAGTTAATCGCCACTCCCAAGTCTGGGCGGCGGATGCAAACTCAACTCAGCCACACTGCGTCAGGTGCGCATTGCTACTGCGCGATAGAACTCGCAACCGACGAAAACACGTTGTTGGCGTTGGAACCAATCAGTCGGATCGTGCCCACGACGATCACCAGAATCACCGCCAGCATGACTGCATATTCCGCGATGTCCTGCCCTTGATTCTCTCGCCACAACCTGTAAAGAAGGCTCCCCATGTCGTATCCTCCTGCGGGGTTCGGCCCGACATATTGACCGCTCCCGCCGAACTGCGTGCAATTCAGTGCGCACTACCGCCAGTGCCCGGCAAAGTTGTTGCAAACATGTAACAGCATTGGATTTCCACAGGGATGCGAGGGTGTTCTCGAATTCCCACACCATCATACCCTGCTCGGTATCCCCTTGTAGCGACAATTTGTTGCGCACTAGAACCGAGATCGTACCCCCCAGTGCGGCCTTCCTGGGATCTGGACATGTGCGATTGTGCGTGGAAAACGCCATTCTTCCCGCGCCCTTCCCGCTCCCCGGTCGACTGCGAAGGTCACGACGAAACGGCCCATTTCGGCTTGAGAAACAACTATTGGCTGGCGATCGTGCTCGCAATGGACGAGAAAGTGTTGCTGGCATTCGTCGCCACAAGGTGAATGGTAGCTACCGCAATCGCCAGGACCACCGCCAGCATCACGGCATATTCGGCAACATCCTGTCCATCCTGCTCCCGCAAGAGTTGCTGCAAGAATCCCATGACCCCAGCTCCCAGAAAAATCAAAGCGGGGGAGGGCCAAACTGTGTGCCGCACGCGGGCGTCTCCGTAACTTCCGGTGTGCTAAAACCCAAGTTCGGCACACCCGACACGCCCATTGGGGGGAGCTTCCAGGCTCCTACAATCATACCCCAGTTTTGGCTCAATTCGACCGCAAATATGGGGTCAAAAGATAAGGTGCGAGCCTCGCGTAAGTAATTGCTAGCCAATCAATTAGAGGATATCAGTGAACCTGTCGCAGCGCGCGGGAAAAGACTTCAGTTGATTCGGGTGAGGACCACGGCTTGCGAATCGGCGTAGATTTGCTTCCAGCCGGGGTGCGAGCGCAAAGCTGCGATCAGAGGTGCGTTGGGTGGGAGGAAGACGGTGCGAATCCGCCAAGAATCAAACTTTGCCTGCCATTGGCCTTGGAGGTTGTAGATGGAAGCCATGTCGTCCAGGAATCCGCCACCTTCGTAAAGGTCGGTGCGTCCGTCCACAAACACGCGGTACTGCGGATAGAGTTTCCAGATCAGATATCCTCCCCAGTCGTAACTATTTAGCAAGGGTTCAGCGGGCCGGTCGTGCAAAATGAATGCAACGGCTTGGGTGGGAAACGCCTTGGCCTCGGCCCGCGCTTGGCCTTGGATTACGAAGCGCACTCGAAAAACGACGAATCCGGCGAAAGCCGCCAGCAGAATCACGTTCAGAAGCAACTTCGCGATTCCCGGATTACTTACCCGCACCGGCAAGTGTATTTGTCGTTTCTGAAGCCAAGCCTCCAGTGAGGCCGCCAAAATGGGCGCCGCCACCAAAGCAAAAATTGGAATATGTCGCACCGAATGCAATCCGGCATAGAGCATCACCGCGAGCAATAAAAGCTCGCGGGCTTTCAGGCGCAGGGGAGAGATCGCCACCAGGGCCAAGGCAAGAACCATCAGAAAGAAGGGCAGATACATCAAGCGATGGAAGTCCGGCGAGGACCATTCTTCGATGTAGTTGACGATGACGTGAGAAGACAGGGTATGCCAGGGATACCAGTACATCTGCGTTCCATAAGGATTCAGAGGGACCACCGTGATGCAGCCCGCCAGCGCCAAGG
This sequence comes from uncultured Acidobacteriaceae bacterium, assembly GCA_963776125.1. GTDB lineage: Bacteria > Acidobacteriota > Terriglobia > Terriglobales > Acidobacteriaceae > PALSA-270. Next base: position 2,185 of record CAVZMC010000054.1, read on the forward strand.
CCAACCATCGCAAGCGTGGCGCCAGCGCCGTCCAACCCTCAAAGCCAAAGACACCATCGAGCACGATTCCCAGGAGAAACAGAGCGATCAGGCCAATTCCGAGAGCAAACTCGGCGTGAAGATTCACCCATAGGGCGGTCAGCGGAATTGTCCACCACAACAGTCCTGCGTGCTTCTGCGACCGTTCCAGCAGCCAAAGAAACAAACTGGCGAGCAGAAGCGAGATGACCTGAGGCCGCGCTCCCCAACTTGGAGCCGAGGCCAGCGCGCCCCACACTGTGACCAAGCCGGCAAGGTAGGGTTTTCCCGGAGTGCGCGCAAACACCAGCAAGAATGCCGCAGCCACGATCACGGCAAAGGCAAGGGTCAACGCACCCGTGCCTCCCGCCCGGTACAACTCGAACATCAGCACGTCGGAAAGCCACTCGTGGTTGATCCAGGGCTGCCCGGCGCGCGTGAAAGAATAGGGATCGCTGTGAAAGACGGCGTGGCTCTGCAGAATCAATTGCCCGGTGCGCAAATGCCACCAGACGTCTGGGTCGGTGACACTGCGCGCCGCCATGACGAACAGACCCAGCGCGATGGTGGCTACGAAAATCCGGCGGAGATCGAGCAGCTGATTCATGGTGACCGAGGATCATACCGCGAGCCGCCGAGGATGTAGAATCGCTGTTCTTCCGCGTGCGGCCCAAATCAGGAGACGCAAGCATTTGCCAGCATGAAACGAATAAACCCAAAAATACTCGGCATCTTTCTGGGCGGAATGCTGTCGATTCATCTTGGCATGGCATGGAATCTGCGGGACCTATTGCGCCGCGGGTACCCCGACTTTGCGACCTTCTACACGGCGGGCACGATGGTGCGAACGGGCCACGGTTATCAGCTATACGACGTGCAAGCGCAATTCCGCGTGCAACAGGAATTTGCCCCCAGTGTTACGATCCGCAAAGCGGCGCTGCAGTACCTCCACCCTCCGTTTGAAGCCGTTGCCTTTGCTCCACTAACCTGGCTCTCTTATTTCCATGCCTACTTACTCTGGGTGTTGATCAACCTGCTAATTCTGTTTGCGCTGCCCTTGCCGTTGAGGCCCTATATTGCCTTGCTGCGCACGCGCCCTTGGATGGTGGCGCTCGCGGGCCTGGCATGCTTTCCCATTTTTTTCGGTTGTCTGCAAGGCCAGGACACGATTCCCCTCCTTGCGTTAGTGACCCTGGTCTACGTCTCGCTAAAGCGAAACGCCGATTTCACCGCGGGAGTTTGGCTGGGCATGGGGCTTTTCCGTTTTCAATTCGTCCTGCCTTTGTTTTTCGTTTTGCTCGCCCTGAAAAAACGAAAGATGGTTCTGGGTTTTGTGCTGGTAGCGTTCTTGTTCGGTGTGATTTCGTTGGCGGCGTGCGGTTGGAGGGAAACTCTGGCGTACCCAAGTTATCTTCGGCAAGTGGAGAAGGTCCTGGGTCACGGTTCGATTATTCCGACCGACATGACTAATCTTCACGGGTTCCTTTACGAACTGGCCCGCCAGCGAATACCTAACAATGTTTTCACAGCGATGGTTGTCCTGGGTTCGGTATTGCTTTTGGGCTTCGCGTTCCTGCGATGGCGTCCAGCAAGCTCCGGTTGGGACTTCGATCTGAGTTTTTCTATCGCTATCGTCGCGGCGGTTCTCGTGAGCTATCACGGCTTCCTCTACGACCTGGGCTTGCTGTTCTTGCCCCTTGTGCTTCTGGCGGATCATTTCGATGCCATCGAACTTACCGATATCTGGACTCGAACCGCATTAATCGTTCCGGCGGCCATGCTGCTCCTGAGCCCCCTGCAAATCCTTCTTTGGCTTCACTATCACCAGGCCAGCCTGCTGGTGCCCTTTTTGTTGTTTTGGATGTGGGGAATGGCCAGGCTCAAGGCCGAGATCGCGGGCAAGGTTACAGGGCGGGGACTATTTGGCCGCGGCAAACCTGCCTGATTCCATCCCAGAGGTGTCGCCTTGAAAACCAAAGCCGCCTTCCACTGCAATCACCGCGATTCCAGCGATCAACACGCCGGCGATGATGTCCACGAGATAGTGCCACTCCAGAAGCACGATCGCACCCGCCAGCAAAACATTGTAGACAAGTAGCGCGACACGGATCGCCTTCCAGCGCCGCAAAAACCATAAAACAATCAAACCTTGGGTGATATGGATGCAGGGGAAGGCAATGAAGTAGACAAAAGTTATCTTATCGAGAGGTATGTGGTTCCAAAGTGCCGTTGCTCCTCGAATAGACTGCTCCTGAAGCCAGTAGGTCTGCAGTTGCCTCGGGAAATTCGCGAAGTGCCTGGGGCACAAATAGTACGGCCCCTGGCTCGGCCACACATAGAAAAGCGCCAGCGCCAGGTAGTAGGCGGTCAGGATGGCGCCGACAAACTGCATTCCGCGCCGCCGGCCGTGACGCAAACAGGCGAAGATGAGCCCCAAACCGATCACCGGGAACAACCCGTAGTAAATCCATTCCAGGAAATGAAAAAAGTTCAGCGGGAAAATGCTAAGGGCCCAGTGGGCAGAGCCGCGGAACCGACCAGCCATGGAGCAGCCATTCGTCCATGCCTTCGAACACGCGATCGTCGGCGGCAAAAAAACGCCGCGAGAGAATGATGTCATTGTAGGAGGCGATGAGCACAAGTCCGCCAAAGAAGTACGCAGCCGGCACGAGGAAAGACAGCACCGTGCGCGAGCATTTGCGCCAGCCGTAACGGGTTAGGAATGCCGCGATCAGACTCATGTCCGCGGCCAGCACAATAGCCCAAAACTCTGTGAAGAAGCGCAATAGCACGATGACGCAAACTATTCCTAACAACAGCCGTATCCCAAGCTGCCTGAGATGCCTGCCGAGGCCGTCGACTTTCGCGAGGTGGGTCGTGACCAACAGGGAGCCTGCGAGAAATAGGGATTGCGCGCCGAAAACACAGTAGGTGGACACCAGGACTCCCCAGGCGTAGCGCAGGGGAAGTTTGTTTCGCAGCAACAACGGAAGCAGGCCAAGCGCCAATAGCGCGCTGGCTCCATAGTGGAAATTTCTGCCGAGCCATTTCAGGAGACGAAGAGCTTTGGGGTGGGTTTCGATTCGGCGGCGAGAATTCGCGGGCGACAATCCGGCCGGTTCCCGAGTCGGCGCTTCGTTTGTCTCTTGTTTCACAATTTGCTCAACTCGATCATGGTCGAAGAAATCGGCGGGGCGCGGGCGCACCCTGCTCTTTAAGTTGTAGCATGGAGCAACTTATCGCGGACAACCCATGAGACGGATTCGAAGGTTGAGTATTCTAGCGGCGCTTGTTCTGGCGGGCAGCATGTGGTTCTATGTGGAACACCTGCTCGTTCCATATCAGGTAAGCTCCGCCGCCGCACACGGTGAGCCTCGGGGAAATCTTTCGGATCTGTATCCCCGATGGGTGGGTACGCGCGAACTGCTGCTGCATGGGCGGGATCCATACAGCGCCGATGTGACCCGCGAGATTCAGGCCGGCTATTGGGGGCGTCCGCTGGACTCCAGCCGGGCAAACGACCCCAAAGATGAGTCGCGTTTTGCGTATCCGGTTTATGTCGTCTTCCTGCTTGCGCCGACTGTTTCTTTGCCGTTCCCAGCGCTACGTATCGCAGCCAGCTGGATTCTCGGAACCCTCACGGCACTCAGCGTCCCCCTATGGCTTCGGGTGTTACGCTGGCGGCCTTCCTATGACACGTCGGCAATCCTGCTCCTGTTGACGCTAAGCAGCTATTCGGCGGTGCAGGGAATCAAGCTGCAACAACTAAGCCTTCTGGTGTGCGCGCTGATGGCGGCCAGCCTGGTTTTGCTGGTGGATGGGCACCTTGTTGCCGCTGGAGCGCTGTTGGCCGTGGCCACCATCAAACCGCAGCTGGTGGTATTCCTGGCGGCCTGGCTGACTTTGTGGGCGATGAACGACTGGCGTGAGCGGCAACGATTCTTCTGGAGCTTCCTGGGTACGTGGTTGCTCCTGGCGGGCGCCGGGGAGTATCTGCTCCCCGGCTGGGTCGGCCGGTTCATCGACGCAATTGTCGCCTACCAGCATTACGCGGGGACACCTACACCCTTGGTTGCACTCACCACCCCCGCCATTGGCGCGGTGCTGGAGGCGGGGGTGCTGCTGGGCGCGACGGCGGTGTGCTGGCGTTTCCGCCGGGCGCCGGCGAATTCCATGGAGTTTCGTTTAGCCGTGGCAGTGGTGCTTACGGCAACTCTCGCCATTATGCCCAGGTTGGCACCTTACAATCAGCTGCAGTGCCTGCCCGCCGTGTTTCTCATCGTGCAGTCATGGAGCAGCTTGTGGCGGCAGAGTAAGGTATCTCGCACCGTTTGCGTTGCAGCGGCACTGTTTGTGCTGTGGCCGTGGATGGCTTCGCTAGCTCTGGCCGTAGCGTCGATTTTTCTGCCGCCGAGCGCGGTGCAGCGCGCTTGGGCTGTGCCCTTGTGGACGAGTCCGGCGATATCGATTGCGCTGCTGGGCCCTGCTCATCTTTCTCGTGCGCGATTCGTCAGCCCCGCGGCAACCGCTTTCCTGATCCTTGTCTCTCGGTCTTAGTGCTTGCACCCTTGCATTGCTTAAGCGCTCGCGGTAGGCTTCAACAGCATTGTTGGCCGCACGCAGAGCCTGTTCGGAGGACCGATGAATCTTAAGATGGAAACCAGCGTGACCGACGGAGTCACCGTCGTTGCTTGCCAGGGACGTATCCTATTTGGCGAGGAAGCCACCGCGCTTCGCGAGCAGATCAAGAGCCTCTTGAAGTCCACCCGCCAGATCGTGCTGAACCTCGCGGGGGTGAGCTACATTGACAGCGGCGGTCTAGGAACCTTGGTGGGAGCATATTCTTCGGCCCGCTCGGCCGGCGCCGACATCAAACTTACCGGGCTCGGTCAGCGCCTGCGCGACGTGTTGCAGGTTACAAAACTGGTCACCGTCTTCGAGGTCTACGACAGCGAGCAGCAGGCGGTGGCGGCGTTCCGTCGGAAAGACGCTTAAGCCTGCTCCGGGATCGAACTGAGACCGGAATTGGCCACCAATCCAGCGAGCGCGAATACGGGCATCCCATGGCTTTTTCCACCATCACCGGACCAGCACCGGAGGCCGAATCGGGAGTATTTCCTACCCTGGTGTTGGTGCGCGACAACGAAGAGCGCAAGATTCACCTCAACCACACTCCCTTCGCCGTCGGGCGCAAAGTTGATAAGGACCTGGCAATTCCGGACCCGCGCGTTTCCCGCGATCACGCCCTCATCGTCTCTGAAAATGGGGAATTCTACGTCGTCGATCAAGGCAGCAAGCACGGAACTTTCGTCAATGGCGAACGGGTGGAACGCAAGGCGCTGCAACGCAACGACCGCCTGGAGTTTGGGGTGCGCGATACCATCTACGTGGTTTTTAATCCCCTCCACCAAAACTCGAACACCGCCCGCGAATTCCTCAGCCAGATTTCCGGCATCCACATCTCGGCCGCAACCACTGACCTGGAGAAGCTCACGCTGTTTCTTGACGCTGCCCGCAGGCTGAACACCTCCGGCGTGCTCGACGAAATCCTGGTGACGTTGCTCGAAGCCACCCTCAAGCTGACGGGCGGTGAGCGTGCATACCTTTTTCTGAAGAGTGAAGACGGCACGCTTCGCCTGGCCGCGGGCCGCAACTCCAAAGGCGACCCTCTGCTCGACGACAAGACGATTTCTCATTCCATACTCGACGAGGCCCTGAAATCCAACTCGGAGTTCCTGATTACCGACACCAGTCAGTCGCTGGATTTGGCGGCGCGGCACAGCATCGTCGCCTTCGACCTCCGCACCGTGATTTGCGTTCCCCTGCGCAAGCCGTTGGTGCAGGCCGTCCGCGAGAAGTCCGTTCCCGCCGCCTTGGGCGAGGTGATGGGCGCTCTTTATGTCGATTCGCGTTTTGCTTCGAGAGATATTTCCCGCGTGAGCGGCGATATTTTGCGGGCCATCGCCACCGAAGCCGCGTCGCTGATCGAGAACGCGCGCCTGGTGCAGGCCGAAGAAGCGGCTCGACGCTATCAACAGGAACTCTCCATCGCGGCGCGCATTCAGCAGCGGCTGATGGCGGTAACGATTCCTGAGGTGCCCTTCGCGCGGTTTGACGGAAGAAATGTAGCTTGCAAGGAAATTGGCGGCGACTTCTGCGACGCGGTGATTACCAAGGATGGCCTGGCCGTTGTATTAGCCGACGTGAGCGGCAAAGGTGTGTCGGCAGCGCTGCTGGCTTCCACGCTGCAAGGCATGATCTATTCCCAACTCACTGCCGGGATGGGTCTAACGGAGATTGTGGCGGCGGTCAATGCTTACTTCACGCACAAAGAAATCGGGGAAAAGTATGCCACGCTGGTGATCGCCCGCCTCCGCCATGATGGCGAACTGGAATACGTGAACTGCGGCCATGTGCAGCCCTTGCTGGTCTGCAATCACGAAGTGATTCGCCCCGCGCACGGGAACGTGCCGGTGGGCCTCATCCCCGGGGCTGTCTATGAGAGTGACCGCTGCCATTTGCACCCTGGGGATCGGCTGATACTGGTGACCGACGGCGTAACCGAAGCCGAGAACGCCAACGGCGATTTTTTCGACAACGAACGGTTGGAGGCGGTCGCCTCCCGGAGCGCCGGCCTGGACGAGATTTTTTCCGCCGTGGCCGATTTCTGCGCCGGCGCGCCACTGAATGACGACTGCACGGTGGTGGATTTGTTATACACGGGCTAGACGCTTCTAAACCGGAGTCATGGGTCTTTCGCTTGGCTGAGCGCCCGCCGCCCGGTGGTATTCTCTCCAGCGGCATGAACTTCACCTTTCTCGATTGGTCGGCCATCGCCGGCTATCTCGCCATCACGCTGATTCTGGGTCTCTATTTTCGGCGGCGCTCGGGCAAGAGCGTGGACGACTATTTCGTCTCCGGGCGCAAGGTCTCCTGGTGGCTGGCGGGAACCTCGATGGTGGCGACCACCTTCGCTGCCGACACACCGCTGCTGGTAACCGGCCTGGTTTACAAACTGGGCATTGCCGGAAACTGGTTGTGGTGGTGTTTCCTGCCTTCGGGCATGATGACGGTCTTTCTATTCGCACGCCTGTGGCGGCGCTCGGGCCTGCTCACCGACGTTCAGTTTGCGGAGATGCGCTATTCCGGCAAGCCGGCCGCGTTCCTGCGCGGCTTTCGCGCTCTCTACCTCGGCCTGTTGATGAATTGCCTGATTCTCGGCTGGGTCACTAAAGCGATGACTAGTATCGTGGCCATTTGCCTGGGCGTCACCGAAACCAGCGCTCTCTGGATTTGTGTTTTCTTCCTAATTCCGTTTACCGGCGTCTATGTCGCCCTCGGCGGTTTGTGGGGCGTGCTCTGGACTGACTTATTTCAGTTCGTATTGAAGATGGCGATTGTGATTGCTGTGGCATGGTACGCCGTCGCTGCCGCCGGCGGCATGCACGTGATGCTCGGCAAACTTGCAGCCATGCGCGCCGCGGCCGGACCCTCCGCCAGCAACCCGACCGCATTCTTTCCGGATTTCTCGCGGCCGTTTACCTACCAGGCGTTGTGGGCTCTCCCGGTCATTACGTTCACGGTTTATCTCGGAATGCAATGGTGGGCTTTCTGGTATCCAGGCGCGGAGCCGGGCGGAGGCGGCTACATCGCGCAGCGGATTTTCAGCGCGCGTGATGAGCGCGAAGGCTTGCTGTCGGTGCTGTGGTTCAACATCGCGCATTACGCCATTCGGCCATGGCCCTGGATTCTGGCTGGCTTGGCGGTCATTGTTCTTTATCCTGGCTTGGCCCATCCGGAACCCGCCTACATGCGCATTGTCACCGAGCATATGCCGCATGCGCTGCGCGGAATCGTGTTCGCCGGTTTCATGGCGGCATTCATGTCCACGGTCGCGACCCAGCTCAATTGGGGCGCGTCGTACCTCGTGGCCGATTTCTATCGCCGCTTCGTGAAGAGGGACGGCAGTGAGAAGCATTACGTCAATGCCTCGCGTCTGGCAACGGTCCTGCTCGTCATCGTCTCCGCGTACATTTCGGCCCAGTTGGGGTCGATCCTCGCCGGCTGGGAAATTGTGCTGCTGATCGGGGCCGGCACTGGCGGAGTCTATCTGCTGCGCTGGTACTGGTGGCGCATCAATGCTTGGAGCGAGATTTCCGCCATGGCCACGGCGCTGGTTGCGAGCCTTGCCATCCGCTGGATGAAACCATTCGCCGGGCTGGAAGCAGTAGTCTTCGCCGAGACCGCGTTAACTGTAACCGCCGCGACCACGCTCATCTGGCTGATCGTCACGTTTGCCACGAAGCCCGAGCCCGATGAAGTGCTGCTGACGTTCTATCGCAAAGTGCGTCCCCATATAGCCGGATGGAAGCCCGTGGCACGGCTCGCTCTCGAGGTGCCGGTCACCCGCGATCTGGGGCGCAATCTTCTTTCTTGGATTCTCGGTTGCGCCATGGTTTATCTGGCGCTGTTTGGCTCGGGCAAGCTGCTGCTCGGCAATCTCGGGATTGGGAGCGTATTGGTTCTCCTCGCGGCCGTTTGCGCGCTTGCGCTGTACGCCAACATTCTGCGCAGCGGCTGGAGTGGAGAAACGGCGCCCGCGCAACTAACGCGAAACAACAACCCGATCTAGCCGGTTTCCACCGCGACCAGAAAATCCACTCCCTCCCAACGTTGCGCCTGCGGCCAGAAGAAGGTAAACACAATCCCGCCCCCCGGCGGCAACTGTTCGGTCGGCAGGTCAAAACAATACGTGCCCAACCCCGTGTCCCGTGTGTCGTTGTCCCGCACCGTCTTCCACCCGTCGAGGCTCCACCGCACGCGGGCCGGCGCCAGCACGGCTAGCCGCAATTTTTTCCTGCGGGGAATGGAGCTGCACTTGTTGTTGAAACTCCAGCAAAAGTACTGTGATTTCTTCTTTTCCACCTGATACCGCTGCACCGTTTGCGGAGGCTGATCGAAGATTTTTCCGTCGCGCAGCGAGCGCCGCAGCTTGATGTACTCGGAATGCGCCCAAACCAGAGGACAGGCGGAACCCGTACGCAGCCCGGCAAAGAGTTCGCGCGACGGTATGTCCGGCGTATCCCAGACCTGTTCCGGAATAAGCCGTCCGCCGCCGGTGGAAAGTTCCATCACGCGCAACAGATCCTCGGCCAACTGCAGGTGTCCTGCCGCCAATTCGTAATGCGCCCGCTCCCCAGCCAGTAAGGGCCAAGCGCGTCCGATCCCCGTTCCATCGAAAGGCGATCCATCCTCGTGCTCGCCGTAGCCATCGCCGTTATAGCGGTACCAGCACGGACCTTGCGGCAGGTTCGACCCGCAGCAGGGCATCGATCGCCTTCACCGTATTAAGAATGCGCGGATCATCCGGCGCCCGCAGACCGAAGCGCACCAGCGCCAACGAGTCCGGACTAATCATGTGGACCGCCAAATCCGCTCCCTGTCCTGGCGGCCGGTTCTTGATGGGCACGAATCCACCCAGCGGAGAAGCCGCGCAATCGGTCTCCGGCGCGGCAATGCGCACATAGTAGCCTTCGATTCCGACTCGCCGCGCCAGATCGCTATCCGTCGCGTAGGTCCAGCGCTCAATGTTCTCGTTCCAGAAGTCGGCCGTCTCCTGCAGATAGGCCGCAATATCCTTCTCGCCCACCGCTTCCGCAAGGTCGGCCGCCGCCAACAAACCGGCAATTTCAACCGCCAGCGTGAACGGCGAAAAGCCGGCGTCTTCTTCCCAGCGATCCTGCTGCGTTACCGGACCGTTGCGTACCAAAAACCCCGCCGCGCGACGCACCAGAGTCCACCAGCGCTTGAGGTCGCTCACCTCCTCCGGAGCCTCCCGCCGCAACAGATCCACCAGCAGAATTGGGAATGCCGCCTCATCCATCTGCAGACCAAGCCAATAGGGACGGCCATCCAGCCACATGTTCTGCGCCCAGTGGCCGTCGGCGTCTTGCGTGGTTTCCAGATAGCGCAAAACCCGCTGCGCGTCTTCGATGGCGCCCGCCGCCAGAAATCCGCAGGCGGTTTCCACCAAATCGCGCGGCCACACCAGGTGATACCCGCCGAGGTCTTCGTCTCCCTTGTTGAAGCCCCACGGAATCGAAAGACTCGCGATTACGCCGCCAACAAAGTCTTTGGACTCATGCGCCCGCAACACGGAGGCGCTGGCGCGATACAAGTCGTTCTTCCTTTCCGGCTGATCCAATTTCAGCAGGCCGTCCTGCCAGTCTCTCCAATGCCATGCATATTGCTTTCGAATCTCTTCATACGGCTCCAGCAAGCTGGCGCGTACCTGCTGTCCCGCTTCCGACCAAATTCCGCCGAAGCCCACCGCCAGCACAAATTCGCCACTACAGGCGGCCAGGTCGATCTCTCCGGTGACAGCCACGTTGCCGTTCACCGCGCAGCGTGTATTCCCACGCCATCTGGTAATGCTGCGACAGATCCTGCCAGCCGTCCGAGTAGCCCACGAAGCCAGCCGACCACTTCTTCCAAGGAACCGAGCAGGCGAAGGCCAGCGCGCAACCATCGCGCTCGGCAAACAGCATGGGCACACCCTTGTAGTCGCCCACCCATGCCGTATTGTCTTTTCCGCAATTGGCCAGATGCGGAGCTAACAGCGCGTACAAATGGTAATCGGCCAGTTTCCCTCGCAAAGGCTCAAACTGTATTTTTTGCAAAACCACATTGCGGAAGGGATCGGTAAGCACTTCTTTCCGGATGCGATAGCGACCCTGCACGTCGGTATTCACCAGCTCGTAAACCGGCACTCCCGGCTCCATGGCCACATTCTCAAATTTGCAATCGCGCTTTTCCTCAGAGAAAAGGCTTGAGCCGTCAGTGACAATCAGCCCCAAATCGCGAGTACAGGCCTGGTCGACGCGCGGGAAATAGATTTCGTTCAAAATGCCGTGGCTGATGGTGAACCACACCCGGCTATGCAAGTTCAGCGCGGTACCGATGCCAGACTTCGCGCTCGAAGTCCAACGCGGCGGAATTCCCGGCCAGCCTGGAGCAAAATATTGGCGTTCACTCACGCGGTCGCGTCCTCATCTGTAAGCAGTGTGCCAGATCATCGCTCGATCGGCTACCCTTGCACAGCTTGTGGAAACTTATTCAACGAACATTCATCCTCGATTAACTTCTCCGTAATCGTCGCCCCTCAGCGTGGAGTGGCTGGGAAACCACACCCGAATCCCACAATCTGGAGGAGGTTTTATGAAGTTTCTCGATCACGCGCGTGCCGTTGGCCGCTACACTGGCCTCGGCGCTGCGTTGCTCTCAACACTGGCAAACCTAGTGGCCCCGCCAACCATGGCCGCCCAGAGCACCACCAGCCCCATCAAGCACGTAATTGTCATCATCGGGGAAAACCGCACCTTCGACCACATTTTCGCTACTTATCAACCCAAGAGAGGCGAGACGGTTGACAACCTTCTTTCCAAGAGAATCATCAATTCCGATGGCACGCCCGGTCCATTCTACTTTCTGGCGCATCAGCGCTCCGCCTGTGATCTGGGCAAAGGAGCGTCTTGCCCGAACACCGGCGAAACTGATGTGAATGGGGATAAGTACGAGCTCAGCCCCAAAGGCAAAGCTCTTTATAACGTACTGCCCGCGCCCTTGACCGGCGGGCCCTCGGACGTCTGCAAAGACAACGGCATCTGCACGCTGGCCCAAGCGCAGGCTTCGGAGAATGGCCTGGCGCCGGGCTACTATCAGTTTCTGACCAGCGGCGGCACCGGCCTGCCCGGCAAGACGCCTGACACGCGCATTGCCAACGTGAACAACCTTCCGCCCGGACCGTTCCAGCTCACCACTGGCTCGTTCACCTATGACGACTACGCCGCGAGCCCGGTTCACCGCTTCTATCAAATGTGGCAGCAGCAAGATTGCGACGTTCGCCGCGCCAACCCCTGGAATCCCGGCGGCTGCCTGAACGATTTGTTTCCTTGGGTGGAAACCACCGTGGGCGCCGGCACGAATGGTGTAACGCAACCAGCGAACTTTAGCACTGAGTACTCCACCGCCGCGGTAACCACCGGTGAAGGCTCGACCGCCATGGGCTTCTACAACATGTTGCAGGGCGACGCGCCTTATCTCAAGTTCCTCGCCGATCATTACGCCATGAGCGACAACTACCACCAGGCGGTGAACGGAGGCACCGGCGCCAACCACATTATGATGGGCTTCGGCGACGACATCTGGTTCAGCGATGGCAACGGCAACCCCGCGGTGCCGCCGGAAAACCAGGTGGTCTACGCGGGCACGCCCAGCGCCGGTACAGTGAATGAGATCGAGGATCCTGAACCCGCGGCGGGCACCAACAACTGGTACAGCGAAGATGGCTACGGCGGCGGCGCCTTTGGGTCACCTTCGTTTGGCGGCGGCAGCTACACCAATTGCGCTGACCTGTCCCAGCCCGGCGTCGCGGCAATTCGCAGCTACCTGAGTTCGCTGCCGCGCAAAATCTCCGCGAATTGCGAAAAAGGCCACTACTACATTCTCAACAATTACAACCCGGGCTATTTTGGCGACGGTTCCAACGCCTATACCGACAACAATGTCGCCAACACTCCGTTCACCATTCCGCCCACCAGCGTACGCAACATCGGCGATGCCCTGCTGGAGAAGAATGTTTCGTGGAAGTATTACGGAGACCAGTGGAACCAGTACCTCACCGACAAATACCAGCTCAACTACGGAACAGTCGGCGCGAACAGCGATCAGTACTGCAACATTTGCAATTTCTTCCAGTACTCCACTTCGATCATGACCAATGCTGCCGTTCGCACGGCTCACCTGAAGGATACGGCGGACCTCTATAGCGATATCCAAAACGGCACCCTGCCCGCAGTTTCTTTCGTGAAGCCCAGCGGATGGGTGGATGGTCACCCAGCTTCCTCCAAGCTCAACCTCTTTGAAGGTTTCGTCAAGAAGATCGTCGACGAGGTGCAGAGCAACCCTGAACTGTGGAAGAGCACCGCCATCTTCATCACCTTTGACGAGGGCGGGGGCTACTACGATTCAGGTTACATCCAGGCCCTCGATTATTTTGGCGATGGCACGCGCATTCCTCTCATGGTGGTTTCGCCCTACACCAAGGCGGGTCACATTTCTCACGACTATTCGGATCACGTTTCCATTCTGAAGTTCATCGAGCGGAATTGGGGCCTGCGCCCGCTGACCAACCGCAGCCGCGACAACTACCCCAATCCGCGATATAGCCCTTGGGTGAGCGCCTACGCGCCGATCAACAGTCCGGCCATCGGCGATTTGTTCGATTTGTTCGACTTTGGCTCTGGCCACGGGGATCACGACGGAGACTGAAGTTCGGCTTTGTCGCCGTCCGCCTGAGGGAAGAGTGAGCCCCGCGAAAGCGGGGCTCACTCGCAGGCGAAGCATCCCTATCCACCGAGCCAGTGTCGGTCAGGCCTTCTTGACCGCAGCCGGCTCACGTTTTTGGCTTAGATCAAGGCGTCCCAGGTAGAGCGCCATTCCCACGACCGCATCCACTCCCATGGAGTGCAGCTTCTCGATCTCCTCGTTGCTTGAAATTCCCCCCGCCGCAATGAATTGTTTTGATGTTGCGGCGCGCAGCGCGCGCACGGTTTCCATCGGAATGCCCAGCATCAGCCCTTCTGTGTCGATGTGGGTGTAGAGAAAAGCGGTGCAGAAAGACTCTAGGCCACGAATCATCTCAAGAGGAGTGATCGGAGTAATCTCGCGCCAGCCGCGAACTGCGACATTTCCACCTTTGGCATCGATGGCGAAGACCAAGCGCCCCGCCCCGGCCGCTCCCGAGATTTCCTTGGCGAATTCCGCGTCGATTTGACCACTGCGAATCAAGGTCGATCCCAAGATCACGCGCTGTGCCCCCATGGCGAGAATCCTGCGCGCAGTGTCGATGGAACGAATCCCGCCGCCGACCTGGCAGGGAAGGCGCGTCACAAAATGCTCGATGAGTCCGCGATTATCCCCGGTACCAATCGCCGCGTCGAGATCGATGAGTTGCACCAGCGGAAAGCCGGAGAACCGTTCCACCCACTCATCAAAATTGTCGAATTCCAGCGCTTTCTTCCTGCCCTGCACCAGCTGAACAATCTTCCCGCCCATCAAATCAATCGAAGGAATCAGCACGGCCACCTCACCGGAATGCCCGCCGAGCGCAGTTGCAGTTTCAGCTCGGAAAAGGACTTCAGTCCAAAATGAAAGATGGAGGCCGCGAGCGCGGCGTCCGCATGGCCGCGTTCGCCAAACACTTCCACAAAATGCTCCGCCCCGCCCGCGCCACCCGAGGCAATCACGGGAATGCGGACCGCATCGCCGACCGCCCGCGTGAGCTCACAATCAAACCCGATTCCGGTTCCATCACGATCCATGGAGGTAAGCAGAATCTCCCCAGCGCCGCGATGCTCGGCCTCTTTCGCCCATTCGACGGCATCTCGTCCAGTCGGCTTTCGCCCGCCATGCACAAAGACGCCGAACCCGCCATTCGCGCGCTTGGCGTCAATCGCCACAATCGCCGCCTGCGACCCAAAGCGCTGCGCAATCTGGGTAATCAATTCAGGGGTTGCGATCGCCGCCGAATTCATGCTGATCTTATCCGCCCCCGCATCGAAAATCGCGCTCGCGTCTTGCAGTGTGCGAATCCCTCCACCCACGGTGAAGGGAATAAACAGCTCGCGCGCCGTCCGCCGCACGGTTTCGACCAGCGTGGCGCGCCCTTCATGCGTGGCGGAAATATCCAGCAAAACAATCTCATCCGCGCCCGCCGCGCTATGCGCCGCAGCCAGCGCCGCCGGATCCCCGGCATCGCGCAGATCAAGAAACTGCACGCCCTTGACCACGCGGCCCGCGTCCACATCCAGGCAAGCGATAATGCGTTTAGTCAGCACTTTTGCTCGGTGCTCTCCTGTGCCCCTCTGTAGCTTCCCAAGCCGGTAGCCCGGCAGATGTTTATAGCGCGCCTACAACCCACAAAAATTCTCCAACAACTGCAACCCCACAGCCCCCGACTTCTCCGGATGAAACTGCACCCCAAAAACATTCCCCTGCTCCACCACTGCGGAGAATGATCCGCCGTACTCACATTCCGCCACAGTCACAGAAAGCAGCGGCACGCGATATGAGTGCGTGAAGTAAACAAACGGCTCCGCCGCAACTCCCTTCAGCAACCGCGATGCCCCGTTCCGAATCCGCAGCGAGTTCCATCCCACATGCGGCGATTTGACCGCAGCCGGGAAGCGCTCGCACTCTCCCGGCCAAAGGCCGAGCCCGGGTACATCGGGAGCTTCCTGGCTCGCTTCAATCATCCACTGCATCCCCACGCAGATGCCAAGAAAGGGAACGCCTCGCTCGATCGCTTGCCCGATCGTCGTGCGCAAGCCAGCTTCACTCAGCGCGCTGGTCGCTGAAAAATGTCCCACCCCCGGCAGAACAATCTTCTCCGCCCGCGCCACCACCTTTGGATCAGAGGTGACGACAGCCCCGCTGCTCACGCGATCCAGCGCTTTCTTCACCGAGGTGAGATTGCCGGCGCGATAGTCAACGATCGCGATAGTCACAGCAGCCCCTTGGTGCTGGGCAACAGACGCGCCATCCGCCGATCCCGCCAGCAGGCCGCACGCAGCGCCCGCGCAAACGCCTTAAACAGAGACTCAATTTTGTGATGATTCGAGCGCCCGTACAAAATCCGCGCATGCACGTTGGCATGCGCGCCGCGCGCAAAGCCCTCAAAGAAGTCGTCTACCAATTCGGATTGCAAATCCCCCACCAGCCGAGTCTTCACCTTGGTATCGACGACAGCCGCCGTGCGTCCGGAAAAATCCACCGCCGCCAGACCTAGGGTCTCATCCATCGGCATCACAAAATATCCCGCCCGCAGAATCCCTTTCTTGCTCCCCAACGCCTCGGCAAACGCCTGCCCCAGCGCAATCCCCACATCCTCGACCGTGTGATGCTGATCCACA
>CAVZMC010000055.1:0-27160 GCA_963776125.1 uncultured Acidobacteriaceae bacterium
GGCGGTGCGCATCAGGCCATAGACCAGCCAGGGCTGGCGGCCGAGTTCCGCCGTCATCCAGCCGGCGGTGTTGGCGATGTAGGGGAACGGCAGGCTAAGCAGCAGGATCCAAAGCATCCAGCGCGCGCGGAAGAGCGAGCCGCGCCACAGCAGGAAAGCCGATACGACCATGATGGCGATGAAGCACGTCCCTAGCCCCACCATGATGTGGTAGCTGTAGTAAAGCAGTGGAATGTTATCCGGCCACAATGCCGGAGGGAAGGCGTCGAGTCCCTGCACTTGGGCTTTCCAGCGGCGGTAGGTCAGCTCGCTGAGCATTGAGGGAACGACCAAAGGGTTGTCGATCTTTTTTTGATCCACATCGGGCTGGCCAATGATGACCAGGGGCGCGTTCGGCTGCGTGGCGAACAGCGCTTCCATGGCGGCCAGGGTGACAGGTTGGTTGTGGGCGATCATTTTGCCTTGGCCGTCTCCGGTGGGAAATAACTGCACAAAGCTGAAGACGCAGCCAGCAACCACCCCGACTCGCACAAAGATCTTCCCGTGTTCGGTGTATTTGCCCCATAGCAGGTAGAAAGCTCCTACGGACGCCATGACGAACGCGCCGGTGATGGCGGCACCGCTCATGTTATGAGCGTACTGCCACCACGCCCAGGGATTGAGCACCAGACTGCCAGAAACTGGTGAGTTGCACGGAACCGTCGGGGGCGAAGGCGTAGCCCACGGGATGCTGCATCCAGGCGTCGGTGGCGATGATGAAAAAACCCGAGAGCCACGATCCGAGAAAAACCGCGACCGCCGACCACCAGTGGGCGCGCGGGCTGAGCCGCTTTTCGCCGTAGAGAAACAGATCCGAGAAAAGAAGATTCCAGAAAGAAGGCGAACATGCCTTCCATGGCCAGGGTCTGGCCGATCACGCCTCCGGCAAAGCGCGAGAAGTGCGACCAGTTGGTGCCGAACTGGAATTCCATGGGAATTCCGGTCACTACGCCCAGCACAAAATTGATGCCGAAGATGCGCGCCCAAAAGCGGGCGGACTGGTTGTAAATCTCGTGCTTATGCTGGTCTTTGCTGCGCAAGGCCAAGGTCTTGAGTATCACGATGAGCGGCGCCAGCCCCATGGTGAGCTGCGGAAAGAGATAGTGGAAAGTTACGGTGAAGGCGAAGTGCAGGCGATGAACCAGAAGTGCGCTATCCATGAATGGCGTCCAGTAGCGGAAGCGGGATTATCTCGAATCCGGAGCCCGGGGGACTGTGATCTTCGTCACAATCCGCAAACAATTCTAACGGGATTTCACCCGCCGTTCTAAATGCGCGCGGCGGATTTCGCGGCGGCGGCCGGCATCATCGTAGCGGCGCCTTTCTTCATCTGTCTCGGGAATCACGGCGGGAACCGGCAAGTGGTGCCCTTTCCCATCCACCGCGACAAACGTCAGATAGGCGGAACTCACGTGTTTGCGATCGTCCAACATGTAGTTCTCCACCCAGACCTTGACGCCGACCTCCATCGAGGTGTGGTAGACGCGGTTCACGGAGGAACGTAGGATCACCAGGTCGCCGACGTGCACTGGAACCAGGAAATCCATGTGGTCGATCGACGCAGTTACGACGTAGTTGCGGCTGTGACGATGCGCGGCCAGGGCGCCGGCCATGTCGATCCAATGCATGAGACGCCCGCCGAGCAATGCGGTCAGTGGATTGGCATCGTTGGGCAGGACAAATTCGTTCATCTCCGATTGGGAGTCGTGGACGGGGCGCGCGATCAATAGGTCGTGATTCTCATTCATGAGTTCAAACTCGGTAGGGAGTCCGGCGGAGGGGGCGGATTTCGGCGCAGCAAATAAGACTCCAGGTAACACTCGGCCATCTTCTGAATCCGGGGATCGTGATGCGAGGAAGTCCACTGGCCGAGAGACGCGTTGTACTCCAACTCGCCGTGTTCCGCGGGACGATGCTCGCTTTCACAGACGAAACATAGCAGAAGATGCGCGCCGCGGTTCTGGACGATGGAGAAGCGTACCGCATCGCAGCTTCGTTGGGCGGGCAGACGCGAGCAAGCCGCGGCATAGCCCAAGTTGCAAAGCTCCCTCAACTCGTCGTCGCTGGGTTCGGCGCCTTCATGGCCGGGGGCGCAACAATGGCCGCTCCAACCTGCGCCTAAAGGCAGGCGCGCAGGATGGAGAAAGGCGTTGCCTTGCAGTTTCTGCGTCGGCATGAAAAAAGGGCAGGCCAAGGGAAGCTCCTGTTTGTGAAGGGCCATTGTACTTGGCGGGGGACTAAGCTTCCAAATCCCCAACCTTAGCTGGGAGAAGCGTCAGCTGCGCGCGCAAACTTCGCGCGCGCCGGACGGGCGAGGGAGCCCGTCCCCCCACACGATCTCCGCATTCGGCTAGAATCCTGCCGGCGGTATTTGATTGCGAATGCTTATCCGAAAAATCCCCACTCTAGCGCAAAAAACGCGCTAGGATGGGGCACCCTCCGGGGCTATTTCCATGAACCGTGCCGCAATGTTGACCGAAATTTTGTCGCAGAATCCCAACGATGCCTTCGCGCGCTATGGCCTTGCGATGGAATATTCGAATGCCGGGCGAGTCGAACAAGCATTGGCGGAGTTTGGGAAGTTGTTGGCTGCGCATCCCGATTACACCGCCGGATACTTCATGGCGGCGCAGACTTTGGCGAAGGCGGAGCGGACCGAGGAGGCGCGGAAGATGCTTGCCGATGGCATCGCCTCGGCGCAGCGCACCGGGAACATGCATGCTCGTTCTGAGATGGAAGCGATGCTGGCGGAGTTGGGATGATCGGGGTTCCCCGAGCTGCGCGCGCAAACTTCGCGCGCGCCGGACGGGCGAGGGCGCCCGTCCCCACACGATCTCCGTCTGCACGCGATCTCCGTCTCCCACACGATCCCTACCGCGTTTATTTTGTGGGATGGGCCATGCGGCTCATCTGCCACTCGACCAATCCCGGGAGAAGTTGGTAGAGCTTGACCACTGGATGCATGGTCCAGGGCACGATCACTTCGCGCTTCTTCTTTCGATAGCCAGCCAGCACGGCTTGGGCAACACGTTCCGCAGTAATACCGCGGACCGACTCGGGACGCACTCGGTTCGACTGCTTTCCTTTGACTGCATTCGCGCCAAAATCGGTGCGCACGAAGCCGGGACAAACCGTCATCACGTGAATGCCATCGCTTTTCAGTTCCATGCGGGCCGCTTTGCCAATGGCGTTCAAGGCAAATTTGGTGGCGCTGTAGATTCCGCCAAAGGGCAACGGGATGTGTCCTGCGACGCTGGAGATATTGATAATCGCCCCGGAAGCTTGCTGCTTCATCACCGGAATAACCGCCTGCATGGCCATCAACGCTCCGAAAAAATTGGTTTGAAAAATATCGTGACTGGCGGCCATATCCAATTGGGCCACGGAATCGAGCACGCCGTAGCCCGCGTTGTTCACCCAGACATCCACACGACTGAAACGGCTAAGAGTGAGGGCGAGGGCGCGGTCAATTTCGTCGCGCTGGCGAACGTCGCAGGCCAGTGCCAGGGTGCGCTCGGCGTGGTCGACGCGGGCGCGGGCGGCCTCGCTGCGGCCGGCGTCGCGGGAGAGAAACACAACGCTGGCGCCGTGCTCGGCAAAGAGCTTGGCAATTGCCTCGCCGATGCCCATGGAGGCGCCGGTTACCACCACGACTTTCCCCGAAAGGTCCATGTCGAGCTTCTATCGTCATTGGATGGCCAAGTCAAGCGCAGCGTACAATCGAGAAAACCCGCGAGTCCCTCTCGCGAAGAATCACGGAGGCTTTGGTTGAGTACGCTCCTGCCGCTGTTTCCATTAGATGTGGTTCTGCTCCCCGGCACATCGCTGCCGCTGCATATCTTTGAACCGCGCTACAAGGAGATGGCGTCGGAGTGCCTGGCGCAGAAGAAGCCGTTCGGCGTGGTGCGAGCCAAAGAGGAAGGCGTGGCCGAGATCGGCTGCACGGCGGAGATTGTCACCGTGGCCAAGCAATATCCCGATGGCCGAATGGATATCGTCACGCGGGGCGCGCGCCGCTTCGAGGTCATGGAGGTCAACCAGGAGCGTTCGTTTCTACAGGCCGAGGTCCTTTACCTAGAGGACGAGCCAGGCAACGCCAGCGCCGGCGAAATTGCGGAGGCGATAAAGCTGCACGGCGAGATTAGGGCGCTGGCTGGAACAAAGGCGGAGAATTCGCCTGCGACCGAGCCGCGACAACTCTCCTTCCAACTGGTGGGATCGCTGCCGCTCGATCTCGACTTCAAGCAAACGCTGCTAGGCATGAAGTCGGAGGTCGAACGCATTCAGGCCGTGGTTTCTTACTTAAAAACGATTCTCCCGGGCTTGCGTAGAACCGTGCACATTCGGCAGAAGGCCGGCGGCAACGGGCATGCGAAGTGAGAGCCTCTTGTTCATCCGCGGCACCGCCCCAGAGTCATTGTCATTTCGAGCGTGGCGAAAATCTGATTTTTCTTGTAGGCGGGCAAGCAGCGGATTTCTCGTGGCTGCGCCCTCGGAATGACAACTCTAAACTTTTGCCGACGACCTAAGACGTAGCAAGCTACGTCTCTACGGAGCGGCGGCACCGTGACGCGCAAGGTATAATCGAACCCAGCGGCGGTATTTTGGGGGTTTTTGTCATGAGTTTCCCGCGCACGCTTGGCGAACTGCGTCAAAGTCCTTTCTCCGAATCACGTTTGCGCACCCGGCACGTAAAGGATGAGCTGCGCGAGAATCTGGTGGCCAGACTGCGCCAGGATTGCCCTATCTTTCCCGGAATCGTGGGCTATGACGACACCGTGGTGCCGCAAATCATCAACGCCATTCTGTCTCGGCACAATTTCATTCTGCTGGGACTGCGCGGGCAGGCAAAGAGCCGCATTCTGCGGGCATTGACGACGCTGCTTGATCCGCAGATGCCGTATATCGCCGGCTGCGAAATCCACGACAATCCTTACGCGCCCATTTGCCGGCGCTGCCATGAGCTGATCGCAGAGCAGGGCGATGAAATTGCCATTGCTTATCGCGCTCCGGATGAACGCTACGTGGAGAAGCTGGCCACGCCGGATGTGACTATCGCGGATTTGATCGGCGACATTGATCCCATCAAAGCGGCGCGGGGCGGGCATCACCTGAGCAGCGAAATGACGGTGCACTATGGCCTGCTGCCGCGCGCCAATCGCGGCATTTTCGCCATCAACGAACTGCCCGACCTGGCGGGAAAGATTCAAGTTGGGTTGTTCAACATCATGCAGGAAGGTGATGTGCAGATTAAGGGATACCCCATCCGCCTGCCGCTGGACGTGGCGCTGGTGTTCAGCGCCAACCCGGAAGACTACACGGCGCGCGGAAAAATTATCACGCCGTTGAAAGACCGCATCGGCTCGGAGATTCGCACGCACTATCCGGCCACGGTCGAGGAAGGCATTGCCATTACCGCGCAGGAAGCCTGGACGGCGCGCGATGGCTACAAGCTCCACCTTCCGAAATATGTGAAGGAAGTGATCGAGCGCATAGCGTTCGCCGCGCGCGAGGACAAGAAGATCGACAAACGCTCGGGGGTGAGCCAGCGCCTGCCCATTTCCTGCATGGAGAACGTGATTTCGAACGCCGAGCGACGCGCCATCCGGCACGAAGAGAAGCTGGTGGTCCCGCGCATTGGCGACGTGTACGCGGCGCTGCCCGCCATCACCGGCAAGCTCGAACTGGAATACGAAGGCGAAATGAAAGGCGCCGACTTCGTGGGCCGCGAACTGATTCGCGGCGCCATCGCCAAAACTTACGACGATTATTTCAAGGGCGCGGACATGCAACAGGTGGTGCAATGGTTCGACCTGGGCGGCGAAATTCAATTAGCGGATACGGCCAGCGCCGAGGACGCATTGCAGTCCCTGCGCGGCATTCAAGGCTTGATGGAAAAGATCGTGAAGGTGGGCGTGGGGCCGAAAGACACTCCGGAAACGCAAGTCTCCGCCGCCGAATTCGTCCTGGAAGGCCTGCACGCACACAAGCGCATTGGACGCAATGAGGAACGCGTGTTCACCGCCGGCGAGAAAGCGCCCAAGCGCTCGGAGAAGCCGTTCGAGCAGGAGGAAACGCCCCATCGGCCGAGAAGGTCATTTAATTAGTCGTCAGTCTTCAGTCGTCGGTCGTGAGGACGACTGAAGACCGGCGACTGCGACTGCCTCTATGCGACGCACCCGTTATAGCAAATACGTTCCCGATCCGGCCGGCGAAATGAGCATGGAGGATTTGCTCAGCGCGCTGGCGGATTATCTGCTGCAAAGCGGGTTCGACAACTACATGTACGACTCCTTTCCAGAGGGCGAGCAGACGCTGGACGATTTGCGCCAAGCCATTGAAGAAGCGCTGCGCCGGGGAGATTTGCTGAGCGACGAGATGCGCGAGCGCCTGCAGCAGATGCGGGCGGATGGGATGCTCGACGAGCTGATTGAGCAGCTGATCCAGCGCATGGAGCAGGAGAACTACATCACCATCGTCAAGCCGCACGATCCTTCGCGGCAGTCCGGCGTGGGCGGGCAGGTGGGTGAGGCGCAGCCTCAGGCCAAGTTTGAGATCACCGATAAGAGCCTGGATTTCTTGGGCTACAAGACGCTGCGCGATCTGATGGGGTCGCTCGGCAAGTCGAGCTTTGGGCGCCACGACACACGCGATTTGGCCACCGGCATTGAAACCAGCGGGTCGTCGCGTACCTATGAATTCGGCGATGCGCTTAATCTCGACATCACGGCGACTTTATCCAGCGCGATTCAACGCGAAGGCGTGACCTTGCCGCTGAATATCGAGTATTCCGATTTGCAAGTGCATCAGTGCGAGTATCAATCGTCATGCGCGACGGTGCTGATGCTGGATTGCTCCCACTCCATGATCCTGTATGGTGAAGACCGCTTCACTCCGGCAAAAAAGGTTGCCATGGCGCTGTCGCAACTGATTCGCACGCAGTATCCCGGAGACTCGCTTTCGCTGATTCTGTTTCATGATTCGGCCGAGGAAGTTCCGCTTTCGCAACTCGCTCGCGTGAAGGTTGGACCCTATTACACCAATACCCGCGAGGGCCTGCGGCTGGCGCAACGGATTCTGCAGCGCCAGCGCAAAGACATGAAACAGATCGTCATGATCACCGACGGGAAGCCTTCCGCGCTGACCTTGGAGGACGGCCGCATTTATAAGAACGCCTTCGGGCTCGACCCGCTGGTGGTGAGCCAGACGCTGGAAGAGGTTTCCAAGTGCAAGCGGGCGGGAGTGATGATCAACACTTTTATGCTGGCGTCGGATTATGGATTGGTGCAGTTCGTGCAGAAGGTGACGGAGATGTGCCGCGGGAAAGCCTACTTCACCACGCCGTACACGCTGGGGCAGTATTTGCTGATGGATTACATGTCGCGGAAGACCAAGACCATTCACTGAAGATTCAAGCCATCCGAAGGGGAGCCTATTCAGCCGTCAGAGCAAGAACTGCAACCTAACTCGTTCTCAGCCGTTGCAGCACGCGCCGCCGATGGAAGAATCGGATGGACAGGTCCTGTGCTATTGCTGCTCACGCGCACGATACTCGCTCTACTCATTCAATCCGGGCTTGCGATCGCATTCCGGATGAAGGGAAGCCCGGCTCCAATGCGAGAGGCGGGTGGGTGGTGGATGGTCTACGGCACACTGATCGACTTCGCCTGCCTTGGTGGATTGCGGTACTTTACGCATCGGGAGGGAATCCGCTTGCGCGACCTTGCCGGACCCATTCGGCTGCGCTGGGGGCACGATCTTTGGATCGGGCTCGGCTACTACCTTGTGATCTTTCCGATCTTTTTCGGAAGCGCCATGGGAGCGCGTTATCTGCTCTCCGGGCCTGGAGACAACTCACTCAACCAGTATTTGCTGCGGATGCATCCGCTGCCGTTGGCGGCAACCGTCTACACACTCTCCATCTGGTGGCTGATTTGGTCGCCAACCGAGGAGGCCACGTACCAGGCGTACGCGCTGCCGCGGCTGCGCGCGCTCACGGGCCGCCCGTGGCTGGCGTTCTTGATTGTGGCTTTCTTCTTTGCGGGACAGCACTGCATGATGCCTTTTGTGGCGGACTGGCACTATCTCCTCTTTCGGTTTCTTGCCTTCCTGCCCGGATGCATGCTGCTGATGGCCGCCTATCTGCGAACGCGGAGGCTGGCGCCTCTTGTTTTCGCGCACTGGCCTATGGACATCGCGGGTGCAATCATCACAGCCGTCTACTCGCGTTGACCAGGGTCCCCACCGCCGATCAATGGCGCAATCAGCCACCCGCTTCGTCGGCCTTCTTGACCGCGGATTCTGCTCCCAGAAATCCGATGCGGCTGTGGCTGCCGTCGCAGAACGGCTTGTTAACCGAGCCTCCGCAGCGGCAGAGGGAAAAAGCCGGTTTGCCAGTCAGGTCGTATTTATTGCCTTCGGCATCGACCAGCTCGATGGAGCCTTCGGGCGCTTCCACGCGATAGGGGCCGTTTTTTCTAACGGTGATCTTTACTGCGGCCATGGAGCCTCCTTCAACCAGGAAGTGATTGTGATTCCAAGATACCACCGAAGAATAGCGCGGGGGCCGGGAGCAGGGAGGGTCGTCCTGTGCGCCGAATTGAGGTCTTCAAGATGTTGAGGAATGCGAACAGGTATTGTTCAGCTTCCTAGGCGGCGGCGGACTGTTCGCCAATCAGGCTCTGATAGAGGCGCATGTACTCGTCCAGCATGCGTTTCGCGGTGAAACGCTCGCGGGCGCGCAAGTAGGCGCGGTTCGCGTAGGCGTGGCGCAAAGCCCGATCTTCGCTGAGGAGCTGAATCACTTCCGCGAGGTTTTCCGCGTCGTTGGCGCGGAAATAGAGAGCGTCATCGCCCCAAATCTCCCGGAACGGTGGGATATCGTTGGCCACGATGGCGCAGCGGGAGAAAGCGGCTTCCAGAGCATTGCCGTCAGAGGGCTGATAACGCGCCGTCGCGGCATAGATTCCGGCCCGGCTGTACAGAATGCGCATCTGCGCTTCGTTCTGTGGGCCCTTGATGGCCACTGAACGATCATCCACGGCAAGTTTTACGTCGGCGCGAATGGGAACCTTCAAGGCCGGCACCGCAGAGTCGGAACCGACAATGCAGACCGGCAGCGAGTGGGCGCACTGGGTCAGCAGCGAAACCTGTTTCCCGGCGTCCAAAAGGCGCCCTACGGCGAGAACCGAATCTTCTTTGCTCACATAAGGATTGAAGAAGAGTGGGTTCCGGCCGTTGTAGATGACCGATTCGTGCCGTGAGCGAAAGTAGCAGGAGTGAATCGTGTCCAGCATCCACGCGGTGGGAGCAACCACTGCCGTCGCGCCGGCCAAGCCAAGAATCATCGTCTCGCGATACCAGCTCAGCCAGCGGCTCCGCGCCGGCTCTTGCCCGTGGACTGCATTCCACCAGCTGACCAAATCTCCGTGAGCCACGACGACCCGCGGCACATCAACCGGCAAGTTGCCATAGCACACGTGATTCAGGTGCAGGAGATCGGGACGCACCTCGTGCGCCAGGGCGGTGAAGTAGGCGAAAGATTCCTCAAGGTCTTGCTCGCCGTCTTCCATCCAGTTCAGGCGAAAAGCGGTAGGGTGGTACTCGACCCCGTTGAGACTGTCGATCCAGGAAGTCTGCTCGGGCAGAGGAATCTCACCGACGCTGACCAGCGTGACGCGAGCGCCGCGGCCGACCAGCCCGGTGACCAGTTCGCGGGTATAGGTCCACACCCCGCTTATCGTGTCTGACGTAACCAGAACGTGCACGAGAATCCCAAGGAGGAATCGCGCGGAAGCCTTGATGGGAGCCGGACTCCGCCGATGTCCTATTGTAGCCTGAGAATAGATTGCAGTTGTATGAATCCGGCGGCCATGGGCGGCCAAACGACAAAGAATTGCACAACTTATGCAGCAGCAGTGTTCGAAAGGCGTCCGAGAAGGCGCCTCAGTCGCTGGAAGCCATTCCGATCTTGTTACACATGCTTTGTGCCAGCTCGTAGACGGTGCGAATCTTCGTGCGTGCAGAGTCCGGAAGTTCGGACAGTTGCAAAGCCATTTCGCAGGAGAGCAGCATCGCGGTCACGGAGCCTTTGAGTTCGTTGCGCAGATCCTGCGCGGCAACTCGACGGGCCACCAGGTCTTCGCTTTGGCGGCGGCGGAGGGCAACCAGTAATTCGCGCACGACCCGGGCGACGCCGCTAATGGCGAAGTTTACGTACACCGGGACCGCAGTTCCGATGTGCTGTAGGATCACGTCGCTCTCGTCAGGTTCGGCTTCCAGGAGAGACTCGTCGACCACTACCGCGGAATATTCTTGGGCGCGCAGTTGGGCGGCGGCATCGCGCAATGTGGGCGCCACTTGCATGGTTTCCGAAGTAGCGTCGTGCAGGGCGTGGGCGCAATCCTTGGCGCGTGCCGACGGCGTAATCAGCAAAATCATGCAAGTGGAACTGCACGTCTTCGACCACAAACGATGCAATGAAAACAAGCCACTTACGCCCGGCCTTCGGCCCACATTTTCCCGCCACGGGAAGCCCTTGCCCACCTCAGACTATTCTTGGGCGGTGTACTCCTTTAGCTTGCGGTAGAGGGTTGTCTTTCCAATGCCCAGCAGCCGGGCCGCCATGAGCTTGTCGCCGTTCAAGTGCGTAATGGTGCTCAGGATCGTTTGCTTCTCCAATTCGGCCATGGGCATGATTTTGGAGGAGCTGTCGCCATTCTCCGGCACGCCGTGGTTTCCGCGCAGGGCGGTCGGCAAATCCGCCATACCGATCACTGGACCGGTGGTTAGAGCGCAAGCCCGTTCCAGGCAGTTTTCCAGCTCCCGAACGTTGCCCGGCCAGTCGTACGCCAGCATGGCCTTTAGGGCTTCGTCACCAACAGTTCTGTCCTTGCCCGAGGCCCGCGACAGCCGATCCAGAAAATAGCCCACCAGCAAAGGGACGTCCTGGCGCCGTTCACGCAAGGGCGGGATCCGCAGGCTCAGCACATTCAGCCGGAAGTAGAGATCGCGCCGGAAGGTTCCCTGCGCCACTGCCTGCTCCAAATCTCGGTTCGTCGCAGCCAGAATGCGGACGTTAATGGGAATACGTTTGGTGCTGCCGACCGGGCGAATTTCCTTTTCCTGGATGGCGCGCAACAGCTTCGCCTGCAGATCGACGGGCAATTCTCCCACTTCGTCGAGGAAAACCGTTCCTCCCTCGGCGATCGCCAACAGGCCTTCCTTGGCTTGCATGGCCCCGGTGAAAGCCCCCTTCACGTAGCCAAAAAGTTCGCTTTCGATCAGGGTCGGAACCAGCGAGCCACAGTCGACGGGAATAAACGGCTTATCCCGAAAAGGCCCGGAGAAATGAATCGACCGAGCCACCATTTCCTTGCCGGTTCCGCTCTCGCCCAAGATCAGCACCGGGTGGTTGCTCTGGGCAGCTTTGGCGATGATGCGGTAGAGCCGATCCATCTCCGGCGCGCGGCCGACAATCCCGCCGAAGCCCTGTTTCGATTTGATCTTCTCGCGCAGAATGCGGTTCTCGGTCTTTAGCTTCAGGTGGCTGGAGACCCGCTCCAGCAGCAGCTTGAGTTCTTCCATGCTGAACGGCTTGGTCATGTAGTCGTAGGCACCGTTTTTCATGGCCTGCACTGCCGAGTGCACGGTGCCGTAGCCGGTGACCACGATGACCACGGCGTCCGGGCGCCGCTCCCGGATTTGCCGCAGGGCCTCGAGGCCCCCGGCGCCCGGCAGCTTTAGGTCGAGGAGCACCACGTCGATGCCCTGGGCATCCAGTTGGCGGTAGGCGTGTTCGGCGGAATCGGCAACAAACGGGTTGAATCCTAGCGACTGAGCCGCCTCCCGGCAAACTTCGCGGATGGCGCGCTCGTCGTCAACAATCATCAGGTTAAGAAAATTGGCCCCTTCGATCTGGGGCGGGTTGAAGGCAGTGGCTACGCTGGTCATGGCTGGTTTCCTTTTCTCAGTTCAAATCTCGTTTCCCGGTACCGGCGAAGCCGCATCGGGTTGACCCGGATGGCGCTCCGCCGCACTTTGGCTCGCGCCCGGCAAACTGACGGTCACGCGGGTGCCTCGCCCCGGCGCGCTCTCCACCTCAATCGTCCCGTTGCCTTTCTTCACGATGCGGCCCACGGTGGAGAGTCCCAGGCCGTTGCCCTTTCCCAGCGGCTTGGTAGTAAAGCAGTTCTCGAACAGGCGCGCCCGGGTCTCCGGCGACATGCCGCAACCGGCGTCGGTGACCGTCAGTTCGACCCGGCCGGCCGCAGCTTGACCCGCCGTCAAAATGATGCGCCCGCCTTCCGGCATGGCATCGCGGGCATTCAGCAGCAAGTTGAAAAGAATTTGCCGCATCTCGGCGTGGCCCATCCTCACCTTCCCCGCGTCGGTCGCCAGTAGCGTGACCAATTCAATGTTTTCGCCGAGCAAGCGGGCGAGCAGATTTCGCGTGCCCGCAATCACTTCGTCCCAGGAGCTAATTTCCGGATCATCGGCCTGCGGACGGGCCACGCCCAACAACTGCTGAATCAACGCGGAGCTGTGCCCGCCCGCGCGGCGGATTTCCTCCGCGTACCCTCGCAGCGCGCGATTGCCGCCCAATCCGGCGACCAGCAGATCGGAGTACAGCAGAATGCCGGTGAGGAGATTGTTGAAATCGTGGGCCACGCCGCCCACCAGCCGGCCCATGGCTTCCAGTCTTTGCGACTCCTGCAGTTGTCGATCATCCGGCTTGCGCTCGCAGGCGCCACGAGCGCTCAGCACCCACAGCTCACTCCGGGCAACGCGAAGCCTGGAGCAGGCAACTTCGATGCGTATCGGCGCGCCGTCTTTCCGTGTACCGCTGCACTCGCGGGCAGCCCCATCCTCGCTGTTGCCGGCCGCGGGTTGCCATTCGTCTATTTCCCGGTTATCGGAAAACACGGATTCGCTTTCCCGAATAAGCTCAGAGAGGCTCCTGCCTTGCACGTCCGAACCGCCCGGATATCCGAAGATATCGGCGAACGCGCGGTTGGCAAGAAGCACCATGCCGTTCTCCACAAACGCCAAGCTCTCCGGCCAGGCTTCCATCAGGGCCGCAAGCAGCGTCGCGTATACGCTGTCTTCGTCCTTGTCCTTCGCCGGCAATTGCAAGATTGCGTTCATAACCTGTTCCGAAAATGCCCGGGCCGTTTCGTAGGACCCGCCAATCCTCCCGGCAGGCTACACGCGACCCGAAACTGCCCCTGGCAAACCAGATCTCCCGGGAAAGAGCCAGCCTCGACCGGCTCTAATCTGTGCTCCCCATTTGGGAAGTGTAGGCGGATCTTCCGCATCTGCTAAGGCTGTTCGTCACAGGAATTTGTGACGGATGAACCGAATTGGGAAGTGCAAAAAGAGGACACTAAAACGGGACAGAACTGCGGTTCGCCGATTGCTATGGGACGCTATTCCGACAGCGTCAAGTGCTCGGTTAAGCGAAATGCGACCCGCCACTGCGCCGGGAAGCTCACATCTCGTCTGTCGCCAGTGTGCCCGGTTGCGGTATCGACGAGTTCGGTACCCGGCCCGTCTCGCAAGCTACCCTTGGCAAATACGCTGGAAGTCTGCAGCGTGAGCGATTTGCCGCCGATGGAAATATCGGTGAGCATCAGCCGCAAGTAGCCGGCATCTTGCGGTCCGGTGGACGCCTTGGCGGCTAACACCTTTCCGGCGGTTCTGGTTCCACGCGGCACCACACTCTGGCCTTCGACTATCACCGGCTCATCCACTACCGCATCGAAGGAGTCTCCGGCATGGGAGGTCGCGCTGGAAAGTGCCGACTGCAGCCGCACGCTCAGGGACGTGCCGGGTGGCAGGCTGAGCACCGCAAGCGACGCGGTCGGCGAGACGCCGCCTTTGGCGGGCGAAGCTTCAAAAGACAGTTGCTGGCTGTCGGCAGGGCTTTGATTCGCCGTCAACACGTTCGGCCGCCGCGAACAAGCTACAGTCAAGCTCAAAATCAGCGGCGGAAGAAAGGCCGCCCTTTGCCACTTCATGAGTCGATCCTCGCCGCGACTGGCTAGGTTGGCAAGTCGCAAGGCGGATGCCATCGCGGATTCATTGATGAATCAGCAGTTACCAGAAGGCAGAGATTCAGGATCGGGCAGTTTTTGCCGGGTTGGAGGGCAGCAAGTTGGCGGTTGGCACTGATTCGGGGGGACGAATCTTCTCTGCCGCAACGGTAAAAAATGTCCCAGGACACCTTGCAAAGGATGTCGTGGGACCGAACACAAAACCGGGATTGAGCGGGTCATCGCCTCGCGAAAACCCGCGAGATTTGGGGCACCGGCTAGGACCAGCCAAACTCTCAGTTCGCGGTTCCCAACCCCGCCGCCGTGCTCTGCGCTTCGTTCTCCGGCTGGACAATTACGCCGTCGAAGGGAGTCGCCGCGATGAACCGTCCGTGAACCACGCCAATGTGGCGAAGCGCATATCCCGCGTCCGGACCGCGATGCCAACTGCGGCCGCCGTCTTCGCTTTCGAACACCACCCCCGTGGCCGTGCTGGTCGCGAGCAAAAGCTTTCTGCTTTCGTCGTAGCTGATGGAACTGATGTTTTTGTCGGGCAGGCCATTCAGCGCATGTTCCCACGTGGCGCCGGAATCGGCACTGCGGTACGCGCCTTCCCGCGCCGCCACCAGGACCGTTCCATCCGGCGTCAGCGTTACCCCGCGGATGGTCAGGTACGACGGCAGGGTGGCTTGCGTCCAAGACGCGCCGCCGTCGCGGGACAACAGTACCGCAATGCGGGTCGCGGCTACCAGCAAGTCTCCACTGGCCTGTACCGACACGAGATCCTGCTTGCCCAGCACCGGTCCGCCACTCCAGCTCTTGCCGTCGTTGGTGCTGATGAACAATCCGCCCGAACTGGCGGCCAGCCAACGTCCCGGTACCACCTCGATGTCATCCACGCGGGCCGAGAGCACCGCGCGGGTTACCGATTTCCGGGCCACCGATACTCGCTTGTTTCCTTTTCGCATGGTGTGGAACGTGGTGGTTTCATTGACCACGCTATTGATCGGGCGCCAGACGCTTGCATTCGAGTCGAGCAGGAAAATCCCCCGGTTCGTCCCGGCAATCAGCGCGCCGTCGCTCGCCTGCTGCAGCGTGAAAACGTCGCGTCCGTCCAGACCCTGGCTCTTCTGCAGCCAATGCTGCCCGGCGTCGTGAGAAACGAACACTCCGCCCCACTCCCGGTCATTCAGCACGCCCACAAAGAAAGTGTTGGGATCGCTCTTGTCGGCGAGGATGGAAGTCACATAGCGATGGCTGTAGCCGTGATTGGACGCCACAAAGCTTTCGGCGCCATTGTCGCTGGCCAGGACGCCTCCGCGGTCGGTCGCCAGCAAAACGCGCTGGGAATTGCGCGGATCGATGAGCACGTCGTTCACGACGATTTCAGAACCAGTCACATGCTTCCAGATTTTTCCGGAATCGATCGTCTTCCACAAGCCTTCGGTTGTTCCCGCGTAAACTGTGTTGGGATCACTGGGGTCCTGCTTCAGCACGCGAGTGCGGCGCGCGGAGAACGGAATGCCTTGAATCTTGCTGAACATTTCACCGGCATTGCCGCTCCGGTAAATGCCGGAGCAGGCGCTGGCAAAGACCACGGAGGGATTCGACGAATCCACGATGATGGAAAACACGTCGGAGTCGGTAATCATGCCTTTGTCGATTTGCCGCCAAGTGGCGCCGTCGTCGGTTTTCCACGCCAGGTGCCAGGTCCCGGCGTAGATAATATTTGGGTTCTTGGGATCGACCGCAATCGATTCGATATTCTTGATCTCGCTTTGTTGCGAGGCCGAAATCCGCTGCCAGCTGTCGCCGGAATCGAGGCTGCGATAGACGCCATCCAGCGCGCCCGCCACTAGAACATGAGAATCGGAAGCCGCCGCAGCCAGCGCGCGGATCGACTTTCCGTGCATGCCGGGAAGCGCTTCCCAGGTCTTGCCGCCATCGTGGGTGCGAAACAGATCGCCGGCTTGCTGATTGTCCACGCTCCAAGCCGCGACAAACATGGTCTTTGGATCTTGCGGATCAAGCGCAATGTGGTCGAGCACGTAGTCGTCGCCCACGCCCAGGTGGGCAAACCGTGCCCAGCTGCGGCCGCCGTCCTTGGAGGAAAACAGTTCGCCCGTGCTGGTGCCCAGGAACAAATGATCGGGATTCTGTGGATCGTAGCTGAGACTGCGAGCGTCTCCGCCGTCAGGTCCCAGAACCGCCCACTGCCCGGCCCACGATGCAGTGGCAAAGGATACGACCGCAATCAACGTGATCAACCACTTAGCTGAATTCAAACCCAAACGCATGGCACTCCCCCAGGAGCCCCGCAAGGCCCAGCAGCCAGCGTGACAGGGTAACCTATGCCGATCAAGTTACCTAAGGGAAGGGAAAAAAGGGCCGGTCGATTTCTATTTCGACCGGCCCAATTCCTTTCAATTGTTTCAGTTAGCCTTTGCCTTCGGCATCTTCTTTTTGGCCGCAGCGTGCGGATGGTCCGGCACCGGCATCACCTTGGACTCATCCACGGTCTGGGTGCCTTCGCCGGGGAAAGTCGCGCCGGCAGGGACCACCCAGAATTCCGCGGTCATGGTGCCCGCGCTTCCAGTACGCGTCTCGATGCGAGTCGCATCAATGGCCTGTTTGGCCTCGCCGCCCGAGAGATACGCCTTGGCATTGACGGCTCGCTCCGCCGCCAGGTTTTTGCGCTTCTCGGTCGGTTCGGCGTTGCCCACGATCACCAATTTATTGTCAGCGTTTTGCTGCAGGTTCTTGGCGACGTCGTCGAGGATGGCTTTGCACTCGTTGTCCACGCGCCAGGGTTTCCCGATCTTGTCCATCTTCGAGAAATCGCACTCACTTAGCTTGCTGGCCATGGGAGGCGGCGGGGGTGGAGCTTCGATGGTCGCCTGGGTTGAGGCCGAGGTGCTCAAACCGCGCGGATCCGAGCAAGTCGCAGTCACCGTAATCGGGCCTGGTGAAGCGCCCGCCGTATTCAGCGTCGCCGAGCTGCCGCTGCCAGAAATGCTACCGCCGGTCGCCGTCCAACCACTCACGGTGACGGGCTGGCTGTCAGGACTGGTGCAGGTGCAAGACACGGCGACCGTCCCTCCGGCCTGCAAGCTGGTGGGATTGGCCGAGCAGGACATGGTGGGCGGATTCTTCGGCAGTTCCTTCACTGTAAAGTTAGCCGAACAACTCATCTGTCCGCCATTCTTCATCTTGGCATCGGCCACATGGGCAGTCACAGTGTAGCTGCCGCCCGCCATGCCGTTGGTGTCGATGCTGGCGGTCGAGTCTTTGGCGGTGATTTTTCCACCGCTGCTGGCCCAGCTGTAAGTGAGCGTGTGCTTGGGATTGGCGTTGCTTACCGACGCGGTCGCGGTAATCGGCTCACCCACCATCACATCGGAGGGCTGCACCGAGCAACTGACCGTTGGCGTCACCACTGGCGCGCCGCCAAAATTGAACAAGACTCCGCCCCGTATGCGAACTCCTTCTAACGAAACCCGGCGCAAGTCGGGAAAAGTTTGGTCGACCACGTCGGCGTAATTGTGTTTGCCCCATACGTAGTCCGCTTCAAACAAGCGGATGCTTACTCGCGGCCACGCCGGCACATCGATGCCTCCACCGATCACCGCACCCAGTCCGTCGTCGGCTCTCAGAAGCGCCTCGTTAAAGCGGTTTAGACCCAGCAGCGTGTGCAAGAAAAAATTCATCCCTTCAGTATGGAACATCAATCGCGGGCCCGCGGAAAGCGTGGTCTCATATCCGAAGCTATTCCAGTTGTGCCCGAGATCGGCTTCCAGTGCCCAATGCGGATTGAAGTTGTAGGCGATCGCCGTGCCGAAGCCTTTTCCCATCCCCGGCGGAGTGATCCCAACCGCGCTGGTGGAAGGCAGAAAAGGCGCCGGCACTTGCCCTCCGGGATTCAGCCACTGGTAGCCGGCAAATACGTCATACTTAGGCGGCGTGGTTTGGCTTTGCGCGACCAGAGGACTGGACGCCGCCACAATCATCGCCAACAAGAAAACAAAAGTGACTGGCAGGCTATTTCGTGAACTACAACGAGGTGACATGTCGTTCCTCCAAAATCGTGCATTTCCCCAAGCTCATCGACTTGGAATTCTTGGAGTCGGCCACTAATAACTTATAACTCCTCAAATTAAGGCTTCGATTCTACCGCACCCTAGGCCCAATTTGAGATGTTGTGTCCGGTTTTGGATGTATATCCTCTTGGTTGATCTCATATTGATACAATAGGGCAGCGTAGCATTCCGGTCGAATCCGTGGAATCGTTCGGTTCGTGAATCATTGCGTCAATAAATCAATCAACCACTCCATGAGCCAGGAAAAAGTACTTATCGTCGAAGACGAAGTCAACGAACGTACCGGTTTGGCCGAGTTGCTGTCCTCTTGGGGCTATCGGGTCGAGACGGCCTGCGATGGCGTGGAGGGACTGGACAAGGTCTCCGGTTGGTCGCCATCGATTGTGGTGACCGACATGAAAATGCCGCGCATGGGCGGGCTGGAACTGTTGGAGCGGCTGGCCAGCGACGCCCAGACCATCGCGGTCATCGTAGTCACGGCGCAGGGCACGATCGACAACGCGGTGCAAGCCATGCGCATGGGAGCTTACGACTACATCACCAAACCGATCGATACCAACCGCTTGCGGACTATCCTGCAAAATGCCGCCGCGCTTCTGGGCACACGAGTCGAACTTGAAGTCACGCGCCGCAAGCTGCGCGACGCCGGATCGCTAGGCACCTTGATCGGCCCCTCCAAGAAGATGCAGGAGATTTTCCGCCTGATTGAAATGGTGGCGCCCAGCACGGCATCCGTGCTGATCACCGGGGCCAGCGGCACGGGGAAAGAGCTCGTCGCGCGAACGGTTCACGAACTCAGTCCGCGCCGCAATAAGCCGTTTGTCCCCATTAACTGCGCCGCGATCCCGGAGACGCTGATTGAAAGCGAAATCTTCGGCCACGAAAAAGGAGCGTTCACGGGCGCGCTCGAGCGCCGCACCGGCTGCTTTGAATTGGCGGAAGGCGGAACGTTGCTGCTGGATGAGATTGGAGAAATGCCGATCGCCACGCAAGCGAAACTTCTCCGCGTGCTCGAAGATCACAAGTTGCGCCGCTTGGGTAGCAAGGTGGAAACCACGGTGGACGTGCGTGTGCTCGCCGCAACCAACAAAGTTCCCGAGGAGGCGGTTGCGCGCGGCGAACTGCGCAATGACCTTTACTACCGGCTGAATGTTTTCAACATCCACATGCCGCCGTTGCGCGAGCACAAGGACGATGTGCCGGAGCTGGTGCAATCGCTGCTGGCGGAGATGAGCGCCAAGCATGGGCGAAAAATTGCCACCATCAGCGAAGCCGTGCTCAACCAGTTCCACAATTACTCCTGGCCGGGGAACGTTCGCGAGCTGCGCAACACGCTGGAACGCGCGGTGATCGTCTGCGACGGTTCGGTGATCGAGACCCGCCACTTGCCACCGGGCTTCGGCCAAACCACGCTGCGCACTTCGGTCGACGATCCGGATGGGGTGCGCCTGGGAGTAGGGACCACGGTGGAGGAAGCGGAAAAGCTTCTGATCCTGAAGACGCTCGAAGCCACCAGCAATAATAAAACTAAGGCGGCGGAGATTCTCGCCATCAGCTTGAAGACTCTGCACAACAAGCTGAAAGAGTACGGCAACGTGCCGGTCGAACTGGCTTCCGGGAAAGAGGAGGCGTAGGCACCGCCCCGCCCGGTAGCGTTTCGCGGGTCTTGCTTCGTGCAATTCAGTCTGTGACCCTCATGTTGTGTCCGCGGTGGTTGAGGATGACCCCCAGGGGCGCTGCGGATCACAGGGCAAACCGAGTCGCCGTCTTTGCTGTAGCAAGGCGCCGATCAAGAGCACATGCGCCGACGAACCCAACTCGTGTTGGCCATTACCTTCATGGTAGCGGCGCTGGTCACGGCGTTCTCCTACATCTATATTTCCCAGCTGCTCCGCCAGCGCATTACCACCGCGCGCGAAACCGCGGCCCAGCTCACCTCGCAACTGGAGTACCTGGCCACCACCGCCGCTCCGGACCTGAGCAGCACCAAGGTGGACACCAACGACCAAGAGGCCATCCGCCGCGCCGTCGCCTACTACCTGAGCACGGATCGCGATCTCAACACGCTCCTTGAATCCGTGGTCGGCAACTGGCCTATCGTTCTCGATGCGGCCATCGTTGACTCCGACGGCAAAGCCATCCTGCATACCAATCCTGATCTGATCGGAAAGGCCGTTCCCGACCGCCCCGATTTTCAAATGGTGCAGAGCGCCACGTTCCGGCAGCAGTTGCACATGGTGTACAACCCGCCCACGGTTTACGACGTGCGAATGCCGCTGCAGTTGAACGGCACTCCGTTTGGCAGCATCCGAGTGGGTATTTCGACGGTGCTGCTAAAGAGTGAGGTCACGCCAAGCCTGCGGCACGCCGTCATCTTTTCCATCACCGCGATTCTGCTCTCCCTGTTACTGGCGGCGGGGCTTTCGCGTCTTGCGCTGGGTCCATTGGAGCAAATCAATCGAAGCCTGGATAACGTCACCGCCGGAGAGGCCGAGGTGGTCGCCGAGGACGCCGGGCGCGACGAGTACGGCTTGGTCACCCTCAAGATCGCTCATCTCGGCCGCCAGATGCGCGATACGAAGGAAATTTTCTCCGCCTTGAAAGACAACGTCGACCAGATCATGGCCAACCTGCAGGATGGCCTGATGCTGTTTACGCGCGACTCGCGGGTGGTGCTGGTGAGCGCATCGGTGGAACGTTTTCTGGAGCGCCCGCGACATGAGTTGCTGGGCCGCGGCGTGACCGAGATTTTCTCCGATTCCACACCGGTGGGCGCGCTGGTGCGGGAGGCATTTCAGGCGCGGCGGCCGATTGCGCAGTCTGAGATCGAGTCCGGTCACGGGAAACGGGTCCAGCTTTCGCTCGATTTCATTCAGGAAGGAGGCACGCAGATTGGCGCGTTGCTCACCTTGCGCGATACCGAGTCGGTGCGCCGCATTGAAAACGAAATTGAGACTTCGCGCCGCCTCTCGGCAAGCGGCCGCCTCACCCGCGGCGTGGCTCATGAAGTGAAGAATCCCATCAACGCCATCGTCTTGCATTTGCAACTGCTGCAAAACAAGCTGCTGCAAATCGATCCCGACACCCGCCGCCATATCGACATTATCGGCAGCGAAATTCATCGCCTCGATCGCGTGGTGCAGATTCTGGTGGATTTCATGCGCTCCCGCGAACTGCATTTGGAAGAAGTGGACTTGCGCCGCATGCTGGAGGACGTCGCGGCACTGGCCATGCCTGACGCTGCCCAGCACAGCGTCACTATCACTCGCGAACTCCCGCCGACGCCCCTGATGGTCAACGTGGATACCGACTTCATGAAGCAGGCCATTCTCAACGTGGTTCTCAATGGCGTCCAGGCAATGCCGCAGGGCGGAACTCTCACCATCTCGGCACGCCGCGAGCAGGGTCAGATCGTCACCAGGATTCAAGACGAGGGCGGCGGCATCTCGGCGGAGATTCAGGAGAAGATTTTCGAGCTGTATTTCACCACCAAGGCCGGCGGCAGCGGTATCGGATTGGCGCAGACCAACCAGATTCTGCAGTGGCATTATGGCTCCGTCGATTTTGAATCCACGGAAGGCCATGGCACTACATTCCGCCTCTGCCTGCCCTTTGCCGAATCTCGGGCGGACAGTTTGAAGGAAGCCGTCACTGGAGCTTAAATACACGCCTGATGTACAGCAGCGAGCCGGCAGCAGCCCTGCCCGCGCGGTAGAATTTGAAGCAAGGAAGTTGCCCGAGCCTCCGGGCGAATAAAACTTATGCCTCTGGCCACCATACTCGGAGTGTGCGCGCTGCTGGCTTCGCCGACGCCTCGCGCCAGGCCCATCGCGAAAGTCGCTGATTTCGCCGGCGTTCCGTCTCAGCAGGATTCCCCAGCGGCAGGTCCAGCCCAGGAACCTGCCGCGCCGCAACCCGAAAGCAAGCCTGCTTCAACTCCCGCGGCGCGCGCGACAACTCCCGAGCCGGCGCAACAGAATCCGCCGCCCGCCCAGGGAAGCGCCCAGCCCAACCCACAATCCGCGCCTTCGCCGAGCCAAAGCGCCGGAGAGAATCCCGCGCCGAAGAGTGCGCCGCCGGCCAACCAAACCAAACCGGCGGAGGTTCAGAAACCCTCTCCCCCTGCCAAGCCCGCCACTTCTCATCGGCCCAAGACGAGGACGGCGCACACCGCTTCCAAAACCAAGACCGCGGGTAAGACCGCGAGCAAGACGTCGAAACTCGCCCACAAACCGGCCGCGAAACCTGGCGCGCAAGCAGGGACGGCGGCCACGCAACAGGCAATCCCTAAGAAAGTAGTACGGAACGGCAGCACTGGGGACCCGGCCGTGCAGCTTTCCCCCGGCCTGAGCCAGCAGCAATCGTCTGCTCAGCGCCGCAACGTCAGCCAGTTGCTCTCAACCGCCGACGCAAATTTGAAAAAACTTTCCGGCCGCCAGATGAGCTCCAGCCAGAAAGACACGGTGGCGCAGATCCAGCAGTACGTGCAGCAGGCGAAGGCGGCAAGCGACGCGGGCGACATGGAACGAGCCCACAACTTAGCGGTGAAGGCACGCGTGCTGTCGGAAGAATTATTGAAGCACTGAGTTCGCGGGGCGCGTGATCGCTCTATTTCCCGCTCGTCCGCGCCGCGTTCACTTTGGTGAGCAGATCCTGGATCATCGGCTGCACCGGCCCGGGAATCTTTACCGCCTCCGTGAGAACCGCGCGCGCTTCGGTCAGCTGCTTAAGCTTGGCATAGGCAAAACCAAGATAGTAGGCGGCGGCGGCATAGGATTGGTCATCTTGCCCTTTGAGCAACGCGATCGCAGCCTTCAGTTCCGGAATGGCGGCTAGGGTCTTGTCCTGGTTCAAGTAGGCACGGCCCAAGGTGGAATGCGCCGCTCCGGCGGAAAGCTTGCGCGCGTGGTCCGCGTCTGGGGCATCGGCCTTGGCTACTGCGATCGCCTTTTGCGCGTAACTGATCGCTTTGGCCGTGCTCGCGGGCTTTGGATCGTTCACGTAGACGTTCGCTAGCAGCAGGAGGGCAGTCAAGTTGTCCGGGCTCGCCGCCAGAGTTTTTTCCGCGTAGGCAATCAGCCGGGGGGTGTCGTTGAGCCGCGAAAGTGAATCCATCGCAAATGCGCTCACCGACTCCGCATAACGGGAGTTGGGAAACGCCGGCGTAAAGCTCTCAATCGATGCCATGCGCGTCTTGGGATCAGTTTCGTCGACAATGGCGTTGTACGCGGCGGCCTCCAGAAACTCGTAGGAACTCTGCTCCGCCGCTTTTTCTTCCTTATTCCGCTCCGCGAAATCCTGGTCACTCACCCCTTCCGGCTTGCTCTGCGTGCCGATGGCGTTGTAAATCTTGCCCCCGCGCGCGGCGTAGTCGATCACCTTGGCGTCGTCTTTTACTTGCTGCGCATTGCCCGCCTGCATCACCAGAATGTCCAGGTTGTCGGGGGCGCCAGCCAGCGCTTTGTCGCCATATTCGAGTGCCTTCTGCGCGTCGCCGGCTGTTTGGTA
Source organism: uncultured Acidobacteriaceae bacterium (assembly GCA_963776125.1). GTDB lineage: Bacteria > Acidobacteriota > Terriglobia > Terriglobales > Acidobacteriaceae > PALSA-270. Next base: position 23,678 of record CAVZMC010000055.1, read on the forward strand.
GTACTCGGCGATCTGCCAGTTGCCGTATGCCACGGCGACTGGGTTCGAGGAGAATTTCTGCACGAAGTCCTGATACATGGCCAGCCTCTTCTGCGGGTCTTGCTCATTGGTGATGGCCTGGAGCTGCTGGTCCTCGGGTGTGCCGGCGGGGATAATAAGTTTCCCGCTTTGTGCGGACAGAAGAACAGTTTGCAGGAAAATGGCGGTTGCCAAAAAAACCAGTCTGTATTTCACAATACGACCTCCGACATGGCGGGGTAATGAGAACTACATCAGTTTCATCAGCGCGAATGCTAGCTCCGAACCTCGCCGGCTGCAAGGAGAAAGAAGAAATGGGACCGACCGGGAATCCCATATAACTGCTGTGGGTCGGCGTGGCCCGCGCGGCTTGCCCGGCTTTTGAAATGTCGGCTATGATGAATTGTCTGCGCGCTGAGGCTGGCGTCAGTCCGCAGTCTGGGCCGCCATGACTGTGGCGGCTGTTTCAATTTTGCAAGACAGAATGTCGAATCCCTCTCAAGTTGCCGTCGAACAGGTGCGGACTTATTGGGACCAGCGGCCGTGCAACATCCGGCACTCGCCCCGTCCCGTCGGCACGCGCGAATATTTCGACGAGGTCGAGGCGCGCAAGTACTTCGTCGAGCCCCACATTCCGCAGTTTGCCGACTTCGACCGCTGGCGCGGAAAAAAAGTATTGGAGATCGGTTGCGGCATCGGCACAGACACCGTAAACTTCGCCCGCCATGGCGCCACCGTGACCGCTGTGGATTTGTCGCCGCAATCCCTGAAAATCGCAGCCCAACGCGTCGAGGTCTTCGGCTTAACTGACCGGGTGAAGTTTTATTCCGGCAGCGCGGAGGAGCTAACCTCTTTCTTGCCCGTCGATAAAGGCCAATACGACCTGATTTATTCCTTCGGCGTGATTCACCACACTCCGCATCCAGAGCGTGTGCTGCAAGCGATCCGCAGCTACGAAAAACCGGGCACGACCGTCAAGGTGATGGTCTATCATCGCCATTCCTGGAAGGTGTTGTGGATCCTGATGGGTTACGGCAAAGGACAATTCTGGCGGCTCAAGGACTGAGTCGCCGAACATTCCGAAGCCCAAACCGGATGTCCCGTCACCTACACCTACACGCGGCGGCAAGGCCGCACGTTGCTTGAGTCTTCCGGTTTTCACGTGACAGATATTTCCGTGGATCACATTTTTCCCTACCGCATTCCCGACTACGTGCAATATCGCTACGTGAAAAGCTGGCCGTGGAGTTGGACTCCCTCCCCTATGTTCCGCTGGATGGAACGTCATTTCGGGTGGCACTTATGCCTCACTGCGGAGGCGCTCGCCTAGGCATGACCATGAAAGCAACCGTCATCGGCCTGGGAAAACTGGGCGCGCCCCTGGCCGCCTGCCTCGCTGCCAAGGGACTCACGGTCATGGGCGTGGACCAGGATCCCCGCAAAGTGGAAGCGATCAATCGTGGCCAAGCCCCGGTCCACGAACCGGGTTTGACGGAATTGCTGGCGCAGAGACCATGGCCGCCTAACCGCCGTGCAAGAGATTGAATCGGCCATTTGCCAGACGCAGATTTCTTTTATCGTGGTCTCCACGCCCAGCGAGCCCGACGGCGGATTTTCGCTGCGCTACGTCGAACCGGTTTGCCAGGCCATCGGCCGCGCACTGGCCAAAAAGGACGAATATCACGTCGTCTGCCTGACCAGCACGGTCATGCCCGGCACCACCGGCGGTCCGGTGCGCGACATCCTCGAGAAATCCAGCGGCAAGCGCGCCGGCCAGGACTTCGGCCTTTGCTACAGCCCAGAGTTCATCGCCCTGGGCAGCGTGATTCGCGACTTCCTGAATCCCGACATGCTGCTCATCGGCGAATCCGACACCCGCGCCGGCGATGTTCTGCAAGCTCTGTACAAACAGGTCTGCGAGAACCGTCCCGCCGTGGCGCGCATGTCCTTCGTCAACGCCGAAATCACCAAGCTGTCGGTCAACTCCTACGTCACCACCAAAATCAGCTTCGCCAACATGCTGGCGCGCATCAGCGAGAAGCTCCTCGGCGCGAATGTGGATGTCGTCACCGCCGCGCTCGGTCTCGACACCCGCATCGGCGCAAAATATCTGAAAGGCGCGGTCAGCTACGGCGGCCCATGTTTTCCGCGCGATAATCTGGCCTTGGCCGCGCTGGCGCGCAAGCTCGGCGTTCCTCCCGACATGGCGCAAACCGTGGACAGCTTCAACCGCTCGCAAACGCATTGGCTGGCGGCATTGGTGAAACATCAAGCCAAGGGCCGCGTCGGAATCCTTGGCCTGACTTACAAGCCGGGAACGGACGTGATCGAAGAAGCCGTGGGCTTCCTGTTGGCCAAGGAACTCGTCGAGACAAGGCGTGGATATTCTCGCTTACGATCCGGCATTGACCCTCCACCGCACCAACGCGACGGATGCGATCCCTTTCGCCGACAGCGCTACGCAGTGCATCGCGGAAGCCGACCTGGTCGTACTGGCCACGCCCTGGCCGGAATTCACCGCGATTTCCACGGGACAGTGGTCGCGAGCCTCGTCGCCCCGCACGGTCGTAGATTGCTGGCGCGCGCTGCCGCATCTGCGCCAACAGCCCGGCATTAACTATCTGGGACTCGGACTCGGGGAAGCCTTGACATGAGCGCTTTGCCGTCCGCGGATGAAAACTCATCGCCAGCCGCGTCCACACCCTTAACCATCTTCGCCATCCCCAAAGCTTTTCGCGGCCACATCGAAGTCATTCAACGCAACGCCATTCAAAGCTGGACCCGCCTGCGCCCCAGGCCCGAAATCATTTTGCTGGCCGATGATCCCGGAACCGCCGAACTGGCTGCCGAACTCGGCATCCAGCACATCGCCGATATCCAACGCAATGCGCAAGGCACGCCGCTGTTGAACGATCTTTTCGCCAAAGCGCAAGTCCGTGCCAGTTCGAACGTCCTCTGCTACGTGAACTCCGACATCATTTTGTTCGATGACTTCATGCAAGCCGTATCGCGAGTTGCCTCCTCCAGCCAGCGGTTCTTGATGATCGGCCGGAGAACGGACCTCGACATCACCGATCCCATCCCGTTTCAGCAAGAGAACTGGGCAGCTGAGGTCCGCAAGCGCGCCTCGGGGGAAGGCGAGTTGCAAATAGCCCGCAGCATCGACTACTTTGCTTTTTCCAAGGGCCTTTATCCCGGCCATGCCGCCTCTGGCTATCGGCCGTTACTGGTGGGATAACTGGCTGGTCTGGAAAGCCCGTTCCCTGGGCGCAACGGTAATAGACGCCACGCAATCGGTTCTGGTAGTCCATCAAAACCACGACTACTCCCATACTCACTACGGAAGCGGCAAACTCGAGTTGATGGCGAGTGAGGAATCGGTTCAGAATTCGCGGCTGGTGTGTGAAGAGAATCCGTCGGACTTCGACCAAGGTCTCGGTTGGCTGTACCTCTACACCATAGACG
>CAVZMC010000056.1:0-11474 GCA_963776125.1 uncultured Acidobacteriaceae bacterium
GCGTACATGAAATCGTCGGTCACGCGAACGGAGTTGTTGGCGTTCTGGAAGAAGATGGAAGAGTAGGCGTCGGAATCGGGATGCGAGCCGTCATAGCCCATGGCCACGAGCGCGTGCGCCTTGGCTTCTTCCTTCTGTTTGCACTCGATGAAATCGACGATATCGGGATGGTCGACGTTGAGGATGACCATCTTGGCGGCGCGGCGGGTTTTGCCTCCGGACTTGATGACGCCGGCGAAGGCATCGAAGCCTTTCATGAAGCTGAGTGGACCGCTGGCGGTGCCGCCGCCGCTCAGGCCTTCGGTGGAGGAGCGCAGCGACGAGAGATTGGTGCCGGTGCCGGATCCCCACTTGAAGAGCATGCCCTCGGTCTTGGCCAGGGTGAGGATGGAGTCGAGCGAATCGTGCACCGAATTGATGAAGCAAGCCGAGCATTGCGGCTTGGTGTAGCCGGTGACGCCGAATTCGACGGTTTGGGTGACGCGATTCCAGTGCCAATTGCGGGCGTCGGAGTTGGGCTCGATGCGGTCGCAGCCCACGTTGAACCATACCGGCGAGTTGAAGGCGGCATACTGGCGGATGAGGATGTGCACCAGCTCATCGTGGAAGACGGCACCGTCTTCGGGAGTGTGGAAGTAACCCTGGTCTAGACCCCAGTCGCGAATGGTTTCGGCGACGCGGCTGACGAGCTGGCGGACGCCGGTTTCGCGCTCGGGAGTGCCGAGAGTGCCGTGCAAGTATTTGCTGGCCACGATGTTGGTGGCAGTCATAGACCAGTCTTTGGGAGTCTCGACGTTGGTCTGCTCGAAGATAACCTTGCCCTGAGCGTCGGTGATCTGGGCGGTGCGCAGCTCCCATTCGACTTCGTCGTAGGGCGAGACGCCGGGCTTGGTGAAAAAGCGTTCGAAGGCAAGGCCGGGGGCTTTGGGGGTGGGGACGGTCGCCGGGGGTTTGGTCTCGACGGTTGCGGGGGCTCGGTGTTGTTGGACTTCCGGCATTTCTTTTTCTCTCCCTTAATTTATTGATTCTGTTGAAGTATGCGTGGATTCAGGCGGATCGTGGCCTGGTTCCATATTGGTCCTTGCCCGGCTTCTTTCGCCTCTTCGGGGCTCTTTCGAGTCATCGAATGTTCCTTACCTATGGCATATGCGATGGGCTTCATTCTTTCGCCGCTTCGCGGCTTGGGCGCGTTGAGGAAAGCAAATGCCATGCTCCCTTTTCCACAGGGTGCGCAAACCATTGAATTGTCAAACATTTGTCGCTTCCCGAGAAGAGGCTCGGCCCGCCGAACTGGGAAGCGGCCACCGCACTACTATTCACTTCTAATCTGGGGCGGCGGCCGAGTCACCTCGGCCCGGCGACCGCCCCGGTTCCTGCTGTTTACGCTTGTCCTTGCATCGTCACGCCCCGTTTCCGGAGGCGATTACGTCGTATGGGATGGCAACAGTACTCCCGTATATGGGGGCTGTCAAGAGGTTATCGCTACATATTGTATCTCAAGCAATTAACGGCTGGGATGCGGGGCAGGGCCGCAGATTTTCCACAGGAAAGCGGGGCCTTTCTAAAAGTCCCGTTGAACTGCGGAAGTGGAGATTGGCATACAGGCTGGCTTGGTGGTGACGGGGAGCGCTTGGAAGCAACCGATGGGCGGGAAGCTCCCAGGGGCACGTACACGTCCTCGAAAATTTGGCGTGGGGTGATGCTGCGCGATCCGTCGCACGACTCCACCAGGTAGTCGCCCTTCTTGCCGTGATGTTCGCGGCCGAGGGAATCGACGAAGGTGAGTGCGCGATTGAGCTCGCGGGCGCGGATGAGAAATCTGGTGCGATAAACTTGCCACGCGTTGGCCGTCTTAGTCACATCCTTCCACCTTGGAGAAATTTCTTACGCTGGAATTTTGCGGTGGCGCGCTCACCAGCTGAGTTGTTGTGGCGTGAAGCGGAATCTACGCGCCGGAGGGGGCGCGGTCAATTCCATAAGTTTGGTGCAATCGGCGAAAGGCCGCCACGGATCGGAAACCATTTTCACGGATGAACCAAAATCCTAGGAGGAGGGTTCCTGACTGCGCTGCATGGGAGCTTGGAGAGTCGTAGTGAGACAGGCAAGAAATTTCGCGAGGAACGCGGCGCGGATTTTCCACAAGCGGCGCACAGGAAATGCAGAAAAGCAGACGTTAGTCGTCAGTCGTCAGGTGATGGTCAAGATGTAATGGTCAGGACCAGGGAGCCGGTGATGCCACCGCTGGAGCAACCGAGATCGCCGGAAGTCCCGCTGGGCGTCTTAACCTGCACATTGGCGATTCCGGGGCCGGAGATCAAAGCGGTGGTGAGGGTGACCTGCAACTGCGCGCTGCTCGGGTCCTGCGTTGTCTGGGCGACGCCGTTTATCACCACGACAGAAGACGAGACGAACTGGCTGCCATTCACGGTAAGCAAAAAGCCTTGTTGCACTTGAGCGAAGGTGATGGTGGTGACGGAAAGAGAGGCAATCGCCGGCGCCGGCCGCGCGCTGCCGCACAAGGGATTCAGCGCGTTGCAGCCTTGCAGGAGGAGCAAAGCGACGAGCAGTGCGGTAAAGTGACGCATGCGGGCGCTGATTGGTTTCATAGGGCATCGTACACCGAGTTGCCTCACGTAGCTGGCAACGAGCTACGCTAGTCACTCGATGGACAAGGAAACTAATTCGATGCTAGCGTGTTTTCTTGTATTAGCGACAGCTCGAAACGGATTTGGCGGTTTCGGGCTTAGGAGAAACGAATGAAGACTCGAATCGCATTGTTGCTGCTGGCGGTTTTGTCGGTGGTTCCTCTTTTTGGGCAAGCGCAGCAAGCCCCGCCGCCGTCTTACGCGCCCGATCAACTCGATCAGATGGTGTCGCGCATTGCGCTTTATCCAGACTCATTGCTGGCGCAGGTCTTGGCGGCGGCGACGTTTCCGGACCAGATTCCGGACGCGGCACGCTGGGCGGATCAGCACCACTACCTTACGGGACAAGATTTGGCCAACGCGATCCGGGATGACCAACTCCCCTGGGATCCTAGCGTGCAGGCGTTGTTGCCGTTTCCGTCGGTGCTGGACATGATGGCTTCCGACATCAACTGGACCACCGACCTGGGCAACGCATTTTTGGCGCAGCAGCCGGATGTGATGGACGCGGTGCAGAGAGAACGGCGCAAGGCGCGGGATTTCGGATACCTGCGGAGCAATGAACAGATCGTGGTTGGGGGAGGGCCTCACATCACGATTGCGCCGGTGAACCCAGGTTTCATTGTGGTGCCGGCTTACGATCCAGGAATCGTATTCTTCGCCCCGCGGCCGGGCTTCTTTGTTGGCGGCGCGATTCGTTTCGGCTTCGGGGTAAGCATCGGAGGATTCTTCCGGCCATGGGGATGGGGCTTGGGCTGGGGAAGATTTGATTGGGGCGGGCATGCGGTGTTTATCAACAACGCGCGGTGGGGACGCACGTGGATCAACCGCGGCGGGTACGTTCATCCTTACGCGGGCGTGCGGCGATTCACGCCGGCAGAGCGCGCGCCGGAGCGGCATGAATTGCACGAGCGCACGGAGCGGGAGCGAGCCGCGCCGAGAGAAGGACGCAGAGTCGAAGAGGAGCATGGCCACGGCCGAGGACGTTAAACGGTTCGGCCAGGCTGGTGGCGCCGGTGCTCAAGCGACGATTTGCATGGATTGCTTGGCGTGCGATCTCTGTGTTTCGCTTTGCAGGAGGCAGCCTTGCTGGATGTGGCGGGAGTGGACGGAGACGGTGGTGTAGGGCACTCCGAGGAAGCGGCCTTCGAGAATACTCACCACCTGCAAGCAATTGAAATCGAGGTGACGGACTTTGGAAAAGATATGTTTCAAAGCGCGCTTCACAGTTTCTGGCCTGGCCGAGCCCAAGACGCGTGCGTTCAGGTTTGTGGCCATGAAAAAGAACTGCCATCCGGCTTCACGAATGTGGCTCTCGAGGTTAGTGGTCTGGAGGATTCCCCAACTGCCCAGGTAGGGTTGGCTGTCGAGGTCCAGAGCACGGGTGATGAGGGGACGGTCCTCGATGAATATGGTGCCGGCATGAACGCTGGAAGGCATGCGGTCCCTCGACTGGATTATGAAAGCTTCGCTGTTCATAGGGAAACCTCCATCCCGGATAAATCTAAGAGGAGCTAACTTCAGAGGGACTGACTTAGATCAGAGGATCTGAACGAGCGCGTAGAGGAATCTCACTCAACATCAACACTAGGCCGCGGGGGTGGGGTTGTCAAGGTAATCGGCGGCAAGGTGGTAGCGCATCTGAGATGCTGGGCTTCCCGGAGAGGTACAAGCGGGAAAGCCTCGATGCAGCAAAAAGCCCCAGCGCTTTTCATGCGTTGGGGCTTTGCTATTTGACAGCCTCGCTGCGCCGGGTGGGACAGCCGGGAGCGACTTTCCCACGTGATTCCAGTTAGCGGGCGGCTAGGGCTGGCTCGTGTTTGCCGGACTTCAGGGATTCGTAACGCTTGTTGATCTCCGCCCAGTTCACCACGTTCCACCACGCCGCCAAATATTCGGGACGGCGGTTGTTGTACTTCAAGTAGTAGGCGTGCTCCCACACATCGTTGCCCATGATGGGGAACAGGCCTTGCGAAATGGGGTTGTCCTGGTTCGGCCGTGCTGAGCACTTGCAGATCGCCGTTCGGTTTCGCGGCCAGCCATGCCCATCCGCTGCCGAATTGCTTGACGCCGGCGTCGTTGAATTTGGTTTGAAAATCCTTGAAAGAGCCGAAAGCCTTGCTGATGGCTTGGGCGATGGGGCCGGTGGGGTCGCCGCCGCCCTGGGGCTTCATGATTTTCCAGAACATGCTGTGATTCACGTGGCCGCCGCCGTTGTTGCGTACCGCGCCGCGGATGTCCTCGGGAATCGCGTTGAGGTCGCGGATCAGATCCTCGGCGCTCTTGGATTGCAGGTTGGGATGTTTTTCCAGGGCTGCGTTCAGGTTCTTTACGTAGGCTGCATGATGCATGTCGTGATGCAGTTTCATGGTGGCTGTGTCGATGACCGGCTCTAGTGCGGCGTAGTCGTAGGGCAAGGGGGGCAGTTCGTGCGCCATGATTTTTCCTCCACGAGGTTCAGATGACAGGATGGGAGCTGCGGATGCAGTCTAGCAGGAAACATTATAGGCGGGGAGGAGCAAGGGAGCGCGGCGCGATTTTCTTGCGGGCTTGGGTCGTGGCGCGACAAAACATGGGCCCGTCGGGTCGCTCGCGGCGCGGGCTGGGCCCCTTGGCTAGGGCAGGTCGATGTCCAAGGCGTAGATTTCCTGGTTACTGGCGTCCAAGGTGACAAGCGGGGAATTGTCGGGAGCAATGCCGGTCCAAACCCCAAAAACCCCAAAATAGAGGCGCATGTCCTTGAAATTGGCGATGGTCTCGGGTTGGGCTCCGCCGACCTGCACCCGCTGGAACGACGGCTGTGCGTTAAAGAGGCGATCGAAATAGAGATACTTAGAATCGGCGGACCAGACAGGGTACCCGATAATGCCATCGGGGATCGCAACCCGGGGTGTCCACTTCTGGGTCCGGAAGTCGAAGAAAAGGAGTTGGTGCGAGTCGCCGGAAAGCGCGGCAAGGTAGCGGCCGTTCGGCGACCAGCGGGGGCTGAAAAGGCCTTCGGAGCCGGGAATGGTGGTCACCTGGCCAGTCCGGAGATCAATCATTCGGATGTCGACGGCGTTACTCCCAGAACCGCGTCCGATGGCAATCTGATCTCCGTCCGGCGACCAGGTAGCCTCGACTCCATTCTGATTCTCGGGAAGCAACTGCCGCGGTGTGCCGCCGCTCGCGGGGAGCAAATATATCCTGAAGGGCTTGCCCGGTTCGAGGTCCACAAATGCGATTTGACTGCCATCGGGCGACCAGCGTGGCAGAGCGGCCTGGAATGGCGGAAAGGTGAGTTGCAGGCGCTCGGAGCCATCGCTGCGGCTGCGCCACAAACTTCCGTCCAATAAAGAAACGTAGCAAAGCCAGCGGCCATCGCGGGAGAAGTCGAGGTCGTGCGCGGAAAGCCCACCCAGAAATGGCAGCCACTGGCGCAGTTTACCGTCGTAGCGGACCAGCTCGCCGCGGGGCTGGCTGCCCTCAACGAAGAGTTTTTTTCCGTCCGGCGAGGGGGCTTCGGCGGAGAAGACCAGCGGCCCGGTGGTGAGCTGGACCGGGTCCGGCGAGGTCTTGCGCCAGAAGCCGCCGGGTTCGGGCATGGCGAAGATATTGCCCCCCGAGGGGGTGCCGCTGATGAAGATGTAGTAGCGGCCGTCATGCGTCCAAGAGCCGCAGCATTGCTCGGGAGGCTGGGGGAATCCCGGCAAGAGGAGATGAAGGCCGGAACCGTCGGCGCGAGCTTCCCAGAGCGCGCTTTCGTTTGCCTTTGCGCTAAACATCGTAAACCGAATGCGGCGCCCGTCGGGCGAAAGGCGCGTCTGGGCTGGAAATCCATCAACCACGCCAAACAGCCGCCTGGACTGAGAGCCATCCGCCTGAGCGCGATAAACAGAGAAGTTGTTGCTGAACAGCAACTCGCGCCCGTCGGGCGACCAAACGGCATCGCCAGCCTCGGCCAGCATCCTGGGAGCGCCGACGGGAAGGGGTACGCTCCAGATGTAGTTTTGGACCTCGGTGCCCGAGAAGGACACAACCAGCAATTTGGATCCGTCGGGAGAGAGGTCGCGGACCAAGACGTTCTGGAGCGGGGTGGGGATCACAGAAGTGTCGCCGCCGACGGCGGAGACTTGCGCGGGGACTTGATGCGCCTGAAAAAGCTCGTTGAAATAAACGCGAGAGCCATCGGAGGCGGCGAGTTGCTTGAACAGACCGTCGCTGGTGATCTGCGTAGAGCCCGTGATTTTGGGCGGAGGCAGCGGAGCGCGGAACCAGAAGAGGGCGAAGGCAAGGAGGGCTAAAAGCAGGGTTGCGATTCCGATGGTGAGTGCGGTTCTCTTTTTTGGAGGCGTCTTTTGGGCCGCGGCTGCGACTTGGCTTGAAGAACTATCGCGCTTGAGGCGGCGGAGGTCGGCGCGGATTTCCGCGGCGCTTTGGCAGCGGACTTCGCGGTCCTTTTCGAGCGCCTTGTTGATGACGCGCTCGAGGTCGGGAGGAAGATCGGGGTTCAGGCGGATGGGCGCGGCCGGAACGCGATTGAGAATGGAGTCGAAGATGGCAGCGGTGGTGTCGCCTCGGAAAGGGAGCACGCCGGTGGACATTTCGTAGAGGACGGCGCCAAAGGAAAAAAGGTCGGTGCGGGCGTCGAGCTCCTTGCCCAGCGCTTGCTCGGGGGACATGTACGCGGTGGTGCCGACGGCTTTTCCGGGCGTGGTCAGGTATTGCTCGGTGAGGGTGCTGAGTTCCGGCGGGGCGACGCCAGGAGAGCCTTTGTTGATCTTGGCGAGTCCGAAATCGAGGACCTTGGCGTGGCCACCGGTGGTGACGAAAACATTGCCGGGCTTCATGTCGCGATGGACGATGCCTTTGGCGTGCGCGGCGTCGAGCGCGTCGGCGATCTCGATGCCGAGGTCGAGCAGGCGATCGATGGGCAGCGCGCGGCCTCGGATGGTCTCGTTCAGCGTCTGGCCTTCGAGATACTCCATCACAATGAAGGACCGGTCTTGGCCATCTTGGCCGATCTCGTAGATGGTGCAGATATTGGAGTGATTGAGCGCGGAGGCGGCGCGGGCTTCGCGGCGGAAGCGTTCTAACGCTTGGGGATCGTTGGCGAGGTCGTCGGGGAGGAACTTAAGCGCGACTAGGCGGCCGAGATGAGTGTCTTCCGCCTGATAGACAACACCCATGCCGCCACTACCTATTTTTTTGGTGATGCGGTAGTGCGAGACAGTGTGCCCAAGAATGAAATCAGAGTTGGGCATATGGAGCGGACATCTTAGCATTTTCAGGGAGGGACGCAGGCTGATTCCGGCGGGAGTCTCCGTCGCCTCTGGCCGCGCTAGCGCACGCGGGCGATACGGTCATACGATGCGGCGTCGGTCGAGAGCAGGACCCATAGCGTGTAAATGCCGAGCAGGGTGCCGAGCGGCGGATGAAACAGAGCCAGGATGCCGAGGACGATGGCGGCGATGCGGGCCCAAGGCTCGTGCTGCATCAGCCCCCAACCGACACAGATGCCGCCGCCGGCGACCAGCAGAAATCCAGCGCCCAGGCCGAACATCAATTGCGGAAAGAATGCATTGCCGAACATGTGCTGAGGATACATAGGAAACATGAAGGGCATGGCGTGGCCCATGGTCATCAGGAAGAAAGAGGGGATCAGCCAGATGGCGCTGACCACGATCCAGAGAATACCCAAGGTGCGCAGATGCTGCTCGAGACGGGTGGAAACAAACGCGGCGCCGGGCCGAGCGATGGGCTTGCCGCACTTAGGGCAGACATTGAAATCGGGCTGCAGTGGAGTGCCACAACCGTCGCAGAACATTTCACACCTCCACGACTACCGTCAGAGCTATTATAAAGTTACGCAGGTGGGGATGGATAAGTTCCGCGTGATCGGCGGGGTTTTGCAGTCTGCAGAGACGTTCGCCGCATCTAATTTGTTAGACCGCAGAGATGACGGATAACGGCCGCTGAGGGCACGGAGACACGGGGCCCTGCTCAGATTGAAACAAGGTCATCGAAATATTGAGGATGTAACTTCCCCGCGGGCCGTGCGTCCTATCCTTAAGGGCAGTGGCCGCATTCTTCGGGTTTGGGAGCCTTTTCTATGCTGATCAAGAAGCCTAACGACATTCGTTCGTCCGAGATCACTTCCAAGAGTCTGTATTTGAGCCGGCGCAAGTTTCTGGCCGGAACCGCGCTGGCGGGAGTCGCGGCAGCCGCGGGGGTAGGGCGGTTGGCATTTCCGGAAGCCGCCCAAGCCGACGGTGGCGGGCTGACGAAAATCGACGGCCTGCAAAAGAGCCCGTTTTCAACGACCGAGACGATCACACCTTACAAGGACGTGACCACTTACAACAACTACTACGAGTTTTCGACGGACAAGGACGGGCCCGCAAAGTTAGCCACGCATTTCCGCACGCGGCCGTGGACGGTGACCATTGACGGGCTGGTGCCGAAAAAGCAGGTGCTCGATGTGGACAGCATTATCAAGATGGCGCCGCCGGAAGAGCGGATCTACCGGCATCGCTGTGTCGAGGGCTGGTCGATTGTGGTGCCGTGGATCGGTTTCTCGCTGAGCGAACTGATCAAACGGGCGCAGCCGCTGGGCAAGGCCCAGTTTGTCGAGTTCACCACGATTTACGATTTGACCCAGATGCCGGGGCAGCGCGAGGCCGTGTTGCCGTGGCCCTATACGGAGGGGCTGCGGATGGATGAGGCCATGCATCCGCTGACTTTGCTGTGCTTTGGCATGTTCGGGGAAGTGCTGCCCAACCAGGATGGCGCGCCGCTGCGGGTGGTGGTGCCGTGGAAGTATGGATTCAAGAGCGCCAAGGCGATCGTGCGGATCAAGTTTGTGGAGCATCAGCCACCGACCGCTTGGAATACACAGACACCCAATGAATATGGGTTTTACTCGAATGTGAATCCGCATGTGGATCATCCGCGATGGAGCCAGGCGAAGGAGCGGCGGCTGGGGGAGTTTTTCAAACGTCCCACGCTAATGTTCAACGGCTACGACCAGGTCGCAAGTCTGTATGCGGGGATGGATTTGAAGAAGAACTATTGACGCTGCGGGGGCGGTTTCGCCACAGAGTGCACGGACACAGGGGAAAGCATGATTCGGTGGTTCAAAGTTGTGGTGTTTTTGGCTTGTTTGGAGCCGCTGGCGCGGCTGCTGTGGGGGTTTTTTGGAGCGCATCCCGGCGACATGCAGACTTGGGGCGCGGGATTGGGCGCCAATCCGATTGAGTTCATCACCCACTCGACCGGAAATTGGACGCTGATCTTTCTTCTGATCACGCTGGCCATCACGCCGCTGCGCAAGCTGACTGGGCAGCCCTGGCTGATTCGCTTCCGGCGAATGTTTGGGCTGTTCGCTTTTTTCTATGTATGCCTGCATTTTCTGACATACATCTGGCTGGACAAGTCTTTCGACTTGCACGATATGCTGGCCGACGTAGCTAAACGGCGCTTCATTACCGCCGGATTTACCGGATTTGTGTTGCTGATTCCGCTGGCGCTGACGTCGACGCGGGGATGGATTCGGCGGCTGGGCGGAAAACGATGGCAGGCTCTGCACCGGTTGATTTACTTCAGCGCAATTGCGGGAGTGATCCATTACATTTGGCTGGTGAAGTCGGACCTGCGAAAGCCACTCGATTATGCCTTTGTGCTGGGAGTGCTGCTGGCCTATCGGGTGATCGTTTGGGCCGCTCCCAAAGTCAGGACGAAGAAGGTACCGGCGCTGCCGGTTCGAGGGGTGAAGGCCTCGGAAGGATGAGGGACGTTCCCCAGCAGCTGAAGTCCTCCTCATTTCCGAAATAGCACAACTTACGAAAGGTGCTGGCAAGCCGAATGCCAACTTTTTTGCGCCTGCCTCTTGCCAATGGGAGCGGGTTTCCCCTAGCATCCAACTTGAAAGCCGGCCTGCAGGGTTGGTGATGGCGGGTAACCGATTTTTGAACCAATGCAGAATGAACGGGAGCTCGACTCGAACTAGGATCCGGTGTGCGAAGCTCCGCCATGCGGAGATGCCTAAAGGGTCTCGGCGGGCGCCCACGTCTACCGACGGGTTCATTCTCGGCCCCACCACACGGCTCAGTGGGTCGGCTTGTTAAGAACAGCTACTAGCTTCTAGCTAAAAGCCAACGGCTCACTGGCTGACGGCTTCCTTCCTGCTAAACTGGTCCGGCACTCATTCTCGATACCTTGCATCTAAATAACTAGTGTTTCCACGTCTCTTCCATATCGGAAGCTTCAATCTGCCAACCTACGGGTTTCTGGTGTCTTTGGGGGTGCTGATTGGGTTGTGGATCAGCGTGCGCAACTCGGAGAAACTGGGAATCAATGGGGACGATGCCTGGAATTTGGGAATCATCGTCGTTCTCAGCGGGATTGTCGGGGCGAAGGTTTTATACATCATCAACGACTGGAGCACTTACGCGTCGCATCCCAGCGAAATCTTCAGCTTGAGTACTCTGCAGGCGGGAGGGGTTTTTTCCGGCGGCCTGATTGCCGGCTTTGCTGCGGCCGCTTGGTTTGTGCGCAGGCACCGCATGCCTCCGCTGGCGACTTGCGATGCGTTTGCTCCCGGGCTCGCGCTGGGGCACGCTATTGGGCGGATCGGGTGCTTTGCCGCCGGCTGTTGCTACGGCAAACCCACGACGCATTGGTGGGGAGTGGTTTTTACCAATCCGCTGGCGGCGGCTCTGGTGGGGACGCCGTTGAACCAGAGGATCGAGCCTACACAGCTTTTCGAATCGGCTGTCGAAGTAGCGAATTTTTTCATTCTGACTTGGCTGCTCAAGCGTAGGAAGTTTGACGGGCAGGTGGTGGGCACAT
>CAVZMC010000057.1:0-7939 GCA_963776125.1 uncultured Acidobacteriaceae bacterium
CCGATCCCCATGAAGGAGAACAAGAGTAAGCGGCCGTGGATCTTGACGGTCGCGACGGCGTTGCTGGAAACCGGAACGCGAAGCGCCGGGATGCCGGGCTCCGGGGCCGCGAACAGAAGCACGCTGAGCGAAACCAGAAGCAGAAAACCGCAAAACGCCTGGGTGAGCTTGGACATGAGCAATCCAAAGTACCATGCGGTTGGGTTGGAGGAAAATCTGTTTGCGGGCGAGGAGCTGAGTTGCGGCAATGAATTTTTCGCCGCCATCGAAGGCGGCTACAATGACCGCCATGCGGCTGGATGGAGATTCCCGGCGAATGTCTTGGTATTTGCTGGCGGCTTCTCTTGTGCTCTGTTTCGGAGTGTGGCGCTGGGCAGATCGCGTGCTGATTCCCGGCGGCACCAAGGCGGCGTTGGCCAGGGGAGTACCGATTGGAAACAATTCCGATCTTTATGCCCGCTGGCTGGGGGCGCGGGAATTGCTGCTGCGCCACCGCAATCCGTACAGCGCGGAGGTCACTCGCGATATTCAAATCGGTTTCTACGGACGGCCGCTCGATCCCGCGAAACCAGCCGATCCTACCGATCAGCAGGCATTTGCCTATCCGGTGTATGTCGTGTTCCTGATGGCGCCGAGTGTGCTGCTTCCGTTCTCCACGGTAATGAGGATATTCGGGTGGTTGCTGCTGGCTTGCACCGCGGCCAGCGTCTTGCTGTGGATCGACGCGCTCGGACTGCGCCTAAACGGGCCCTTGCGCGCAGCGACAGTTTTTTTGGTATTGGGGACCTACCCTGTACTGGAAGGTTTCCACATGCAACAGCTAACGATGCTGGTAGGGTTCCTGCTGGCGGCAGCGGCGGCGGCCATCGCCCGAGATTGGCTGGTTCTGAGTGGTTTTCTATTGGCGCTCTCAACCATTAAGCCCCAGCTCAGCGTGCTATTGCTCTGCTGGTTTCTGGTTTGGGTTGTGGGCGACTGGAAAAACCGCAAGCGGCTTCTATGGAGCTTTGCCGCCACCATGGCGGCGCTCCTCATCGGCGCCGAAGCGTTGTTGCCGGGCTGGATGCGGGATTTCATCGCGGCCATCCCCGCCTACGAGCGCTACACTGCCGAGCAACCCATCTTGCAGACCTTGCTTACTCCGCTCGGTGGCGAGTTCGCGGCAATATTGCTGCTGGTGGTCTTTGCCGTGGTGTGCTGGCGATGGAAGAAAGAGCGGGCCGGATCCGTGCGATTCGGATGGGCGATGATTCTGGCGTTGACTGTGAACCTAGCGATTCTCAACAAGACCTCGCCGTACAACCAAGTTCTGCTCATTCCAGCTTGGCTGGCTCTGCCTGGCCAGCTGGGGAGGGTTGGAATTGTGGGGCGCGCGGTGGTGAAAGCGGCCTTTGCTTGTCAGGCTTGGCAGTGGTTTACGGCACTGTTGCTGGCGGTGTGCTCTTATATGGTCCCGATCGAGCGGCTGCAGTGGGCGCACCGGGCTCCGATCTACACGATCTTCGCGTTGACGCCACTTGTCCTGCCGTCGGTCCTGCTGTGCCTGCCTCGCGGGAAACTCGCGGGTGAGACTACGGCACGAACCCCTGGCGAATCGCGGAGATGAAATCGGTGGAGGCGGGAGTGAATCCAGCGGCTCGCGTGTCAGATGCGATCTGGCCGCGATGGTAGGCGGAATGCATGATGACGTGCATCAGAACATCCTCGACGCGGCTGGTCCAGGATTGGCCGGCGGTGTTCTTGTAAGTGACCATGGCAGCGAGTCCGGCTTCTGGCATCGCCATCAGGTAGTCCTTCCAGAGGACGGCGAGTTTTCCGGCTTCGGCCTCGCACTGCTCAAGCGAGAAATTAGGCCATACCGGGAAGGCCTGCGCCTGTTGCTTCAGGCGATCGAACCAGACGTGTTGCGCGGAGAGAATGTGGGCCATGCGCTCAAGAGCGCGCGCTGGCGGCGTGACGGTGGCCCGCAGCGAGGTTAGGACTTCACGGTTGGCCCATGCATCATAGGCAAACCATCGCTCGAAGCGCTCTCTCATCCCCACTCGACCCTCACACCCTCTGCGCGAAGCTCTCTGGTCACATCTTAATTCTCCCACAGATTCTTGGAGGACCACAGTTAGCCGCGTCAGATTACTCTCCAAGCGGCTTCTAATTGCCCTGAACTCCTGCTTGAACTAAAGGTTAATGCGCTCGTGTCGATTAGGCAAACAGGATTCAACAAAACGGGGTCCGACGGGAAGTCACACTTCTAATTTGTACTTGGGAAAGATTAGGCAACGATGTTTCGATTGCGACGCCAACGTTTCAGGTCGATATCGGGCCGCGGTCACCTAATCACGCAAAGCTTCCGGAAATCTTGGGGAGACCATTTGAATCGTTCACAAGCTGGCGGCGAAGGATTTGCAAGCCCGAAACTTTAGCAACCTTTGATCCGAATCATCTGGCGTTTGCAGGAACGGGACGCCGGAAGTCCGGCAAAACGCCACAATGCGGCGAGTTACAACCACGCGGGAGCAAAACAATGTTCTTAACCAGAGTCTGCGGTTCATTCTTGGCCGTCGCGCTCTTCGGCTTGGGGTCGGCGATTGCGCAGGAGCCGGTACCACCCCAACCGGCGACGCCCTCTGAAGTCATCGCCCAGCTTAGGGACCAACTTCGGGCTCAAGACGCCCAGTTAAAGGAACTGCAAGCAGATGTCGCTCAGTTGAAGGCAGCGCAGCAACCCCATCCTGCGGAGGCTCCCGTGGCTGCGGCCGCTGGTTCAGCCGGGGCTCCAGCGGAGGCAACGGTCGCCGCCGCCGCTCCACCTGACGCTTTGCCGCCTCCCGCCGCGCCCGCGGAAATGGACTCAGGCGGGCACAACATGGCGATTCCCGGCGGCCCGATCATAAAGTTCAGAGGCTTCTTCGACTTTAACTTCGGCGGGGGATCGATCGCCAATCCCCTGGTCTTTCGGATCGTCGATGACGGATGCGGCACCTGCGGGAATCCGCTCACACCGCCCCACACCACCTTTCAGGCCGGCGAGTTTGACCTGTTCCTCACCTCCAAGCTCTCCCAGCATCTGAGCTTCCTAGCTGAGGTGGTGCTCGGTCCGGACGCCACGAACGTTTTCGGACCCGACATTGAACGCTATACCCTCACCTACAAGGCGAATCGCTATTTTTCCCTGGGCGCCGGCCGGTTCCACACATCCATCGGCTATTACAACACCGCTTATCATCACGGGAATTGGTTTTCGACCGCCGAAGGGCGGCCGATCATGTACTTATTCGAGGATAGCGGCGGCATTCTGCCGGTGCACATGGTAGGGATCAGCGCTACGGGAACCGTTCCCAACACCGAGAAACTCGGCCTTCACTGGGTTGGGGAGGTCGGCAACGGCCTCAGTTCCAACCCCTTCGCGGCAGAGTCGGTGCAGAACTTCTACTCCGATCGCAACGCCAAGGCCACTAATTTCGCCGGCTACATCAGACCGGAATGGGTTCCCGGACTGCAAATCGGGGGTTCGTGGTATCACGACGATCTAGAGCCCTCCCAGGCACAGAACCCCCTTCCCATCCCCGAGGTCACGCAGAATATCGAGAGCGCTTATGTCGTCTATTTCAACTCCGACTGGGAGTTCCTCAACGAGGCGGTGTTGCTCTCCAATCATGTCAATGGGACAAGCGAGCCATTCCGCAGCCCGATGGCATACATCCAGGTCGCCCGGAAGTTCGGGATCTACAAGCCATACTTTCGCTATCAGTACGTGCGCGACAACGTGAACGACCCGGTGAATCTACTGAAGGGGACTTATTACGGGCCGTCAGCGGGGCTGCGGATCGATTTCACCGAGTACGCGGCGTTTAAGTTGCAGTTTAACCATCTTTATCAAAGCAGCCAGTTGGCGGGAAACGGCTTGAATGCGCAAGTTGCGTTTACCTTCTGAAGCGGCCTTCAGCGATCGGCGAAGGGAGACATGGACGACATGGCAAGATATGGATTGGGTATCGCAATTCTACTTCTGAGTTTCTCCAGTGCCGTGCGCGCGCAGTGCATGCCGGGTGGCCTGGCAGTCGTGGTCAATAAGGCAAACCCCGTGGAAAGCTTGTCCATGGCGCAGCTGCGAAAGTTGATCCTGGGCGACGTTCGCGCCTGGCAGGATCGCAAGAACGTGACCTTGGTTGCCCGCGATCCCTCCACCAAGGTATTTCAGTGCGCTCTGTCGAGCATTGTCCGCCTTTCGCCGGGAGACTATCACCGCTACGTGATGAACGCCGAATTTCGCGGCGATGACCCCATGGCGATTCAAACCGTGGATTCCGATGCCACCGCTGCCCGCTACATCAGCGGATCCGCTGGCGGGCTGGCAGTGGTCGAGGCAAATTCTTTGTCTGTGATCGGAGGATCCGTAAAGGTGCTGCGGATCGATGGCAAAACTGTGGGTCAACCGGGATACCCGCTCTAGGTCGAACTGCGGGAGCAAGGAGCTCTATGAGACCGACAATCAAGAACAAGCTAGTGGGTGGGTTCAGCGCGGTGTTGTTTTTGATGGGCGTGGTCGCGGTGATTGGAGCCTATTCGGTTTTAAGCCTGCGCGCCAGCGCCTTGGAAACCGCCCGCGTGGGAGATCGCCTGAACTCGATCTCGCTGGAAATTCAAGTCCACAACCTGGAGGCGCAGCGCAAGATCGGCAGTTACCTGACCGAATTCAAACAGCTGGGCGCGGAAAAGGCGCGCGAGACTTATCTTGACGAAGCGGAATTTGAAATCAGCGAAATTGAATCGCTCGCCGCGAAGGGCGTGCATCTGGCTCCGACGGCGGAAAAACGCGCTACTTTTCAGGTTATTTCCGACGCTGCCGCCAAGTATTCCGACACTCTCGACGCCGCCGTGCAGGCAGTCGAGAAGAACGGCCAGGTCAAAGAAGAGTCCACAGCGGTCACGGCCTATGAAGCGGCGGCGCAACAGTTAAGCGAAAGCGCCGAGGACGGCGAGATGGCTGGCCGGGATGCGAGCCAAACCTCCCAGGACAATATCGAACGCGTCAGCAAACGCTCCGTGCCGCTGGTTATCGGAGTTTCGCTGCTCGGTCTCGTCATCGCTCTTACCATGAGCTACATATTGTCCCGAGCGATCTTGCTGCCGGTCGAGCACCTGAAAGAGGTAGCGGAAAACGTCAGCATGGGCAATCTCAAAATGTCGGTACGCCGCTTTTCCGAGGATGAAATCGGCGATCTGGCCGACTCGTTTGGCCGCATGGTGACCGCCGTCCGGTTCTTTCAATCAGAGGCAGAGGCCGCGCAGGCCGTGCCGGCTACGGAGGGAAGTGGAAGATGAGCGAGCTTTCTGACAGAATACTTGCGTTGAGCAAACCCTATCTCGGGCCAGCGGCGGAGTCGTTCCTCGCCCGGCAGTGCAAAGGGCATCTCAGCATCGAGATGACGGCACTGACTTCGGCCCACCTCAAGGACCTGGCTGCCTGGGTTGAGCGTTCTGGCGGCCTGATCATGGATGCTCCGAAAGCCGCGGAGTTAGGTAAGAAGATCGCGGCTATGTAGCCCGGCCGTGTGCGCCTCCTGTCCGGCCTCTTGTTTTGCTGGCTTTCAGCGAAACTGAGTGACTGAGTGGTGGAATCAACACCACGCTCATTTCCCCTTGGCCTCGCGCCTCTTGTGGCTGTTCTTCGCAATGCCCTTCACAATGCTCTCCACTTGCCGCAGGTGATTCAGGTCGTGGCCGGCGTTGAGGCGCACCAGGTGAGCGATGGATTCTTTGCCGCGCTCTTGATGCATGCCGTAATTCTCCCACAGATTTTTCGCGACAGCCTTCAGCAGCGTAAGGTTGCTCTCGCGCAGCACGCGGAACGTTTCGATCGACGCTTTGGGATCGCTCCGACGATAGTTGAAGGTGTTGGCCCAAACGTTCTGATCGTAGGCCTGGAGTGCGGTTCCACTGTTTTCGAGAATCGAACGCATGCGCCAGCCGATGACCAATTCGGCATCGGCAAGATGGGCGAGGATCTCGGCAATAGACCACTTTCCAGGCGCGGGGCGCTCGAACACGCGCCGTTTGTCCAGACCCTTAATCAGGCCAGCCAGCTTGCGCGCGGTCGATCGTTGCACGCGCAGGGGATCTTTGCCCTCAATGTTTCCTAAGATGCGCTGGATGTATTGTTCGGGAGTTTCCGGCATAAGTACCTCACTGATTCAACTTCTCCAGGTGGCGGAAGCCGTCGGTGGCCACGAAAAGCATCGCACTGATGGTGCCATTGTAGGCGATGTGAACCAGTAGGCTGGCGGCGACAGATCTGGTCACAGCGCGGGTGATAGTTAGCACCACGCCGACCAGAAAAACGATCAGCACCGGAGCCCAGGCGCGGCCAAGCTGGGGGGCGTGAATCAGGCCGAACCCGATGGCGGTAAGAATGACCGCCGGCGCGACGCTCAGCCGACGCACCAGGACCGGATAAAGAAATCCGCGGAAGAACAGTTCTTCCAACAGCGGAGCCAACGTTACTCCGAAGAACGACAGAGCCCAGGCTTCGCGAGCATTCTGGAAAAAACGGTCGATAGGCAGTTCTTTGGGCATGGGCAGAAAGTGGGCCAAGCCCTGCAGCCCGATCGACAGCACGCAGCCACCGAGAAGATAGGCCAGCCAGCTACTCGGCCAGTTCCAACGGATGGCCCGCCAGAACGGCTGGCCGCGGCCGCGCTCCACCAGCGCAATCATGAAGGCCAGGACAACCAGATAAGCCACGCCTTGGGCCGCAACGGTCACCAGAGGTTTCAATCCCACTTCGGCAAAGGATAGGTGGGGGAAAAACAGCCGCTTGGCCACGAACGCGCCCACAAACAAGAACACGAAAATGGAGAGCAACGTCAAAAAAGCGATGGCCAGCACATCCCAGCCGCTCCAAGGCGGATCCTCATCGAGCGGAGGACGCACCGACGGGGGGATGTTCGGCTGCGGGCCGGCGCCCGGCGGAGCGTCAAATACGGGATATTGCGGCGTGGACAACGGATTGTTGGGAGTCCGGCTGGTGAAAGGGCTCATCCAGAATTTACACGAAAAGCGCGGCGAGTGCAGCGGGCGGCGGCAGAGCAAAAGTGGCAGAAGCGGAGGTTTCAGGCGCGGGCAGATTTACACCCACTGCCGCCGGAGCGGAGGACACGAAAGGACTGGCCTGATCGTAACCCACTCTCGCTTCAGGAAAGTCGCACAATGATGGCATGAGTATGAGTCTGCTCTTCCTCGACTTCTTGCAGCGGGTCGCGGTGGGCGCCGGGGCGGTATTTGCATTGCTCCTGGTGGTCTATCTGGGAATCCCGCGACGCGCGGCCAGCGTCATCCGCCGCCCCAGACGCGCCGTTTGACGGCACGTGCGCGGCGTGAGATAGTGGCTGGCTCCAATCACCATAAACAGACTGTTTACGCTAACGTCTGTGAGTCTGTTTCCCTCAAAAAATGTTCCGGTTCATTCCAAGGGATACCAGCTTCTTTAAGATGTTCTCCGCGATGTCGGAAAACCTCATCGCGGGAGCCCGCGCCCTGGTGGATCTGTTCGCGGATTACCGGGATGTCGAAAGCAAAATCGAAGAAGTGCATCGCATTGAACGCGAAGGTGACGAACTCACCCACGCCATCCTGACCAAACTCAACCAGACATTCATTACGCCTTTCGACCGGGAAGACATACACGAGCTGGCGTCCAAACTGGACGATGTTCTGGATTTCATCAATGCCGCCTGCGCGCGCATCGTGATGTACCGGATTGCGAGTCCGCCGCCCGCGGCCGGAGAACTGGCGAACATCATCCTGATGCAAAGCCAGGAACTGCAGAAAGCGGTATCGCTCATGCAGAAGAACGGCAATATCCTGGCCCACTGCGTGGAGATCAACCGCCTGGAAAACGAGGCGGATGTGGTGGCGCAGGAAGCCATCGCGCGGCTGTTCG
>CAVZMC010000058.1:0-50565 GCA_963776125.1 uncultured Acidobacteriaceae bacterium
GACGAGGCTCGAATCGCCCATTTCGTGGCCAAGGGGCTGCGGGAACGGTCCTATGCTGTTGACGTTGTGAGTTCGGGCGAACAGGCGCTGTACCAAGCGGCCATTTCTTCATACGACCTGGTCATTCTCGACGTAATGATTCCCCCTCCCGATGGATTTCAGGTTTGCAGGGAACTCCGCGACTCCGGGCAGACAATGCCGATACTGATGCTCACCGCCCGCGATGCAGTCGACGATCGCATCAAGGGATTGGATCGGGGAGCCGACGATTACCTTACAAAGCCATTCGAGTTTGGGGAACTGCTGGCTCGCTTGCGAGCTCTGCTGCGGCGGTCCAAAACCTTGCAACCGACGCGGCTGGTGGTCGCCGACCTGGTCGTTGATACGGCGGCACAAACCGTCGAGCGCGGCGGCAAGGCCATTCCTATGACCGCCAAAGAATACGCGTTGGTGGAATTCCTGGCGCGCGAGGCCGGCCGGGTTGTAGGCCGTGCGGAGATTTCTGAGCACGTTTGGGACGAAGAATTCGATCCCTTCTCGAATCTGATCGAAGTGTATATCAACCGGATTCGGCGAAAAATCGACGTCGGCTTTGCTAAACCATTGCTGCACACGCGACGGGGTGTAGGCTACATTCTTACCTTAAATGGAGAGACCCCGGAGCCGAAACAAACCGCTGTGCGGAGCCGCGACGATGTTTAGCTCCGTGCGCATTCGTTTGACCCTGTGGTACACCCTGTCGATGACGATCGTCCTGGTCGCGCTGGCCGCAGGGATCTATTTCGTTCTTCGCCAGAATGTCATTCGACGGGCCGATGCCAACGCGATCGAACTGGCCGACTCGTTTCTCTCAACCGTCAACGCCGAACTGGCAACTAATCCCGCCGGTGTGAGCGACGGAATCGCGGCAGCCATCTCAGAGCACCGTTTTCGAGAGGTATCTTTCGTGGTCTACGATGCGAACGGTAGTCTGCTGGGCGCTTCAGAGGGCTATAGCGAGGCCGAAGAATTCTCGAATCCGAGTCGCGAAATGCTCGCCTCATCCTTGCGCACGCTGGTCTCTTCTTCCGAAACATTCCGTTCGCTCCACCTAAGCCGGCACCAATACCGGAGCTATGTACGACATTTCTTAGTCAAGCAACAGCCGGCAACTCTGATCGTTCTGCAGTCTCTTCGCCAGCAGAGAGAGTTCCTTGCGACTCTGGTGGATACTTTCTGGATTGTCATTCCCTTAGCCATTCTCCTCGCTGGTGCTGGCGGATATCTCCTTGCGCGACGAAGTCTTGCTCCCGTAGTGGCCATGAGCTCCCAGGCCAGCCGCATGGGCGCCGAGAACCTCTACCAGAGACTCAAGGTCGAAAATCCGCGGGACGAACTCGGGCACTTGGCAGGTTCATTCAATGAATTGCTCGATCGGCTCAGTCAGTCATTCGAGCGGCAACGCCGATTTGTTGCGGACGCTTCCCACGAACTGCGTACGCCCGTTGCCATTTTGTGTGGCGAGGCGGAGGTCGCGCTAGCTCAGCAGCAGCGCACTCCGCGAGAATACCGGGAGTCGTTGGAAATTCTGCGGCAGGAAGCAAAGCGGCTCAAACATATCGTTGAGGATCTGTTCACGCTGGCGCGGGCGGATGCCGGCCAATATCCTCTGGCGCTCACTGACTTTTATCTGGATGAGCTGGTTGAGGAATGTTCAAGGAACGTGCGGACGCTTGCCGCTGCCCGGAAAATTGCACTTTCATGTGAAGCCCAAACAGAGTTACCCATTCGTGCGGACGAGTCTCTTCTCCGTCGAATGCTGTTGAATCTGCTGGATAACGCCATAAAGTACACTCCCGAAGGCGGATCAATCTCCTTGCGCTGCAGCGAGGAAGACGGACAGTACCGTTTGACGGTCCAGGACTCCGGACCGGGCGTTGCCGCCGAGCTACAGTGCCGGATTTTCGAACGGTTCTTCCGCGCGGACAAGGCGCGCTCTCGCAGCGACAACAACGGAAGCGGTGGGGCCGGTCTCGGTTTGGCGATTGGGCTGTGGATTGCGGGAGCGCACGGAGGGAGATTGGAACTCACTTCTTCCAGTCCCAAAGGCAGCTTCTTCACGGCTGTGCTGCCCAAGAGCGCCCCCTGAGTATCCTTGGCCACCAGTGCGGCCACTTTCTGCCAATTCCTCTTTGCAGCCAAGGCGATTCACTGCGCCGATCCGAAGGTAGGCCGCCAGACAAACTGACCGTGTCACGAACTACGAGTGGCTCATCCAAAACGTGGGTCAAGCGACCGCGCCCGACTACCAGAGGAAGTACCGCCGCTTCTGGGCGATGAACGCCGCCCAGTTGAGCCCCGCGTTCTACACCACCTATTTCGGCACCTTGGTTGCTGCCATGAGCCAACCTCCGACGCTCAGCAGTATCGCACAGCCTTCTTCATCTGCTCATACGCGGCCCGTTCTTTCTTGCTTTCTCTTACTGGCAAGAGTTCCATGTGATTCGGGGGAAACACCCAGCGGACTGTGTACCATTTTGTGTACCACGATTGACGCCAAGCACCGCTAGCGAGGGCCAGGAAGCTTTTGGAACAAAAAGAAAACCCGCTGATTTAGCGGGCTTTAGCGGATGATAGTTGGTAGCGCTAACGGGAATCGAACCCGTGTTTGAAGATTGAGAATCTTCCGTCCTAACCCCTAGACGATAGCGCCTCGCGCACCAGGGCGATTATAACAAAGCGCAAAGGGCCAATTGCCGGGCTGTCGCGGAGCTTCGGTGGCGATGGGCGGGCCGAAAATAGAAGAATGAGCCCTTCAGGAAGTGAGCCTTCCCAACTGCAATAGAGCAATCAAACCCAAGACGGCAAGATTGGGGAACAACAGCGGAGCCATGGGAGGCGCGCCGTAGATCAAGTTCTTGAACAGGTGAGTCGAGGGGCCGGCCAGGTTCCTATCGGCGTGTAATAGGAGACCCCACACGCCGACAGCGGACTCGAGCAGAAGAACGGCTCCGCACAGCCCCACGAAGTTTCGAGGCTGGCGAGAAACCAGACAGGTCGCGAGAAATCCAACGGCCAAGGCGCTGGCCACAACCGGAATCCACTCCAAGCGGTTGAAAAAACCGTTTTCCGCGTGATCGCTGAGGCTGAAGACGAAATTTCCCACGAACCCGCCCAAGGTTAAGAACAAGATCCACTGCGCCCACTCGACGGTATTCGACTCCACCATGCGATTGACCAGGAGCAAGAACCCTAGCCCGGTATAGGCCAGGGGCGCGGCAAAAGGCGCCGAATAGGTGAGACTGCGGAGGGTGCGTTCGTAGAAAAAAGAACTGTCCAAATGAAATATGACTCCGGCCAGGCCGATGAGAATGGCAAGCCATCCCACCAGATAGCCGAGATCCTTCCACACCGCAATCCAGCGCCGGCGAAGGAGCAGCCCGAGCAGCAGAACGACTGGCGTCGCCGCTGAGAAATATAGTGGGATGTATTCCGCTTCCCGGCGGAACCCGTTGACCGAATGGGCGAGATAGATATCGAGGGTGAGAAAGCCGAGGTTCGCCATTGCGAAGGCTTCCACCAAGAACCAGGGCTGGGCCCACCAGGGGTTATTTCTGGTGAGCACGATTTCTCCTCAGCTCATCGGCGGCGGCTTGCAACTCCACCATCTTTTTCAGCATGGGATAGTTGCCGTGCCACTGGACAAAGTCGGCGCCTCCCATGAACGCGCCGTGTTTGGCGGTGCGGCCGTCGTAGTGCCAGAAATCGAAATACAGGAAGTCGATGGGCTGGGAGAATGGCGGCCCTTTGAGCAGGCCGTCGGCGCGCAGTCCGTCCACGATTGCTTTGGCGGCAGACACTCGCTGATTGGTAGTCTGCACCACTTTCTCCGCCTGGTCGTAGACGCGATTGACTACGTCTTCGGTATGGCACTGGCCGCAAACTTGTTTCATCTTGGCTTGCGCCTGCGCGTAGTTGGGCCGCTTTTCGGTCATCGCGTTGGCTAGGTAATAAGAAAGCCGCTCGGAAGGATCGTGGGTCACGCCCAGGCCGTTGATGCCACTCATGTGGCAGGTGGCGCAGGTGGGGACAAACATGTCGCGGGTGGTGAGTTTGTCGGGCTCGGCGTCAAGATTCAGCAGTTTCTCTTGCGCGGCAAACATCAAGCCGTGCTTGGACTCGTCGTAAATCTCCATTTGCGAGTGATCCGGGCCCATATGGCACTGGCCGCAGGTGCTGGGAAGGCGCGCGATGGCGACTGAACTGGTATGGCGGGTGTGGCAATTGGTGCAGGTGCCGATCGTGCCGTCCGGATTAGGCTTGCCGATGCTGTGGCATTGCTCGCAGCCGCTGATCATCGCCGACCCGCCTTCGGCTTGCACGAACGGGTGCGGAGGGCGGCGGGTTCCGCCGGGCTGATAGGTTTCCGAGAAATTCACTTGCTCGGGGGTGAGTCCTTTTTCTCCGTAGATCGCGGCCCAGGCGGGAGCGGCGTGACGGCTGCGGGTGAATTGCTGATAGATCTGCTCGTGGCAACTGCGGCAGTTGGCCGCGGTAAGGTGACCTTTGGCGATGACAAAGTCATGATGGTCTTCCTTATCCTGGCCGGGCGCGGCCTGATGGCAGTCGAGGCAGCTCACATTCTTCTGCGCGTGCCGGCTCATTTCGTATTCGTGCACGATGGAGTATTGGGTGCGGGAATGGCATTCGGCGCACTTGCCGGTGGCGCGGACGAAAGCTCCTTCCGGCTGTTCCGTCTCCGCCTTGGGGCGCGCTCGGTTAATGAGGAAAGCGGCCAGCACCAAGGCAAAGGCAATCACAACCGCGATGAACACGGGACGGAACGACATTTCATCCTCCGCTCAATACTTCGTGAGGCGATATAATTCGCTGAGTCTCAATAAGTGTAATGCAGGCCGCGGGGCTTCGCGAACCGGAACGGCGCAGGATTTGCACGCCGAGGTTCGGAATGGCACCAACCACGGAACAAGGAACGCGAGCCTCAGCGGCTCTTCTTGGAAAGAATGAATTCCAACCCGAAGACTACGCTGCGGCCAGGCATGGCCACGCCCTGAATTTCCTGGTATTGCGTGTTGGTGAGATTGGAAAGCCCCAGGTGCGCGGCGACATAATGGAACTCCCGTGCCACCGACAGATCCCAAAGTGCGTAACGATAGCCGTTATAGCGATCAATCACGCCGATGCGGGTGCGGGCCACGACGCTTCCCGGCAACATTCCCTGCCAGGTCACCGAGCCATCATCCACGGGATAGTTCGAGGTGTATTCCGATTGCAGCCCGTTCAGCGATTGCAGGTTGCCATACAGGCCCGTATAGGCGAATTGCAGGCGCTGGCGGCGCGGCAAGCGAACGGTGAGCGAAGTTTCCACTCCGGTGAAGTTCAGAACGTCGATGTTTTCGGCGTGCCACATGTCCGCCGGCGAAGCGCGCACATAGTCGATGCCATTTCGCTCCCGCCGCTCGAAGACCGTGACTTCCGCTTCATAGTGGCCGCCGCGATCCCAAACCAGCCCGCCTTCATAGTCCGAGGCGGTTTCCGGCTGCAGGTTAGGATTGCCGACGGTCGCGGGGTCGGAGTAATAGAGGTCGGTGTAGGTGGGCAGGCGGAAAGCGTGGCTGGCGCTGCCTTTCAGCTTGAATCCGGCCCTCAGCCAGTAACCGGCGGCCACGCTGGGACTAAATTCGCCGCGCGTGGAACTGAAAATCTCCTCGCGCGCTCCGAGCGAAAGCGAGAGGCGGCCCAGCACTCGCACGTCGTAGTCCATATAAACCGCGGTACGCGTGCGGTGATGTTGCCCCAGGTTGTTGCTGACGATCGAGTCGTAGAATCCTTCCGCGCCATAGAAGAAAGTCGAATTCTTGCCGAGCGCCTGCTTGCGGCGAAGCGCGGCCTGCCAACTGTCATCGGCGTGGTTGTTGGTGTAGTACGCCGGATCGTTGCGTAGCAGGACGAATTCGTCGGTATGGCGGCGATAGCCAAAATCAAATTCCATGTTCTTGCCGAGATCCTGCTTCAGGCCGGTGAACCATGATCGCGTGAGTTCCCAGGAATTGAAGTTCCCGTAGAACTGATTGGCGCCGAACGGCTTGTCGCCATAGCCCACCATGAGCAGCGTGCGCCCCAGCCCAGTCTCGATCCCGGTGTTGGAGAAAACTGTTTCGCTGCGGTAATCGCGGTCGGTCATGAAGCCGGTAGAAAAATCCCGCGCCGCGCTGAGCTGTTCATCCCACCGGCCGGAAAGAAAAGCAGCCGACCAGGATTCCTGGTTGACACCAAAATTCCCCACGTCCGCGCCCATGCGGAACTCGGAGTATTTGGGTGGGCCGGTAATGAAGTTAACGGCGCCGCCCAGGGCGTCCGATCCATAGAAAGTCGACCCGGCGCCGCGAAGAATCTCGATGCGTTCAATGGCATCCGACGGCAAAGGCACATCCATGTCATGGTGAGCCGTCTGCACATCGTTCATGCGCAAGCCGTTCAGCAACACCAAGGTTTGCTCAAATGTCGATCCGCGGATGGTGAGGTCGGCCTGCACGCCGTCTGGCGCTCGTTGCTGAAGGTCAACGGAGGGATCGAGCTGCAAATAATCCACCCAATGGGTGTAAAGCAAGGGGGCTTCGCGGGTGTCGATGACGGAAACGGACCGGTCGACGCTGTCCACCGGGAGGGGTTCAAAGGTTCCGGTGACGACAATCGTCTCCTTCCTCGGCTCGATTTTCGCTGGGGCAGCCTTGGCCTGGTCGGGTTTGGCCGCGTCGGTCTTCGCCGGTTCGGCCTTTTGCTGCGGTTCGGCCTTTTGCTGCGGTTCGGCCTTCGGCGGGCAGTTGGCCAAGGGCGGGGCGCCGTTCTGGGAGCAGTCCGGCGCCTGCGCACGAGCGACAACGCCAACCGACAGACTGGCAAGGACGAGCACTCCAAGAGTGCAGCGGCGGGTTACCCTCAAAAAATTACCTCCCTAAAGTTGGATTCAATGAGCACATGGATTCTAAGCAACCCGAAGGGTCGTAGCTGCAGAAAAAGTGGTTCGTCTAAGAAAATTTTTTGCTTCTAAACAGTAGAACATCCACAGGCGTTGCGTTTATTATGCAGGTAATCGTCCCTTACAATTTATGGCCCGCCGGTTTGTGGGTGAGGCAACGTAAATGCGGCTCATTCATCTTAAGTGAGCTGCTAAACCGTTAGAACCCATAAGGAGTATCCGAGTATGCCAAGAGCAAAGATTCCCAGGAATGGGAGTTCCCTCAAAAAGCAGGTTGCAAAGGCCGGGGTTTCCAGCAGCCCTGGAACCAACGGCAATCACCCCACTCCCGCGGACCTGGAGGCTGAAATCCGGCGTCGCGCGTATGAACTGTACGAGCGGCGAGGATGCGCCCCAGGGCATGAGAGCGAGGATTGGCTGATCGCCGAGCGGGAAATCGCGGCGCGGCATCAGGGCGCGTAGCTGCAGGGAATTTGGCAACCCGGCGGCCTGACTCGGGGGTCAGACTGCGTAGGTTTTGTTTGTCTTCGTTGGTCGGCCATAGCCGCGTGGACGCTCGCCTAGCACCCTAAATATCCAGCCATAAGCACCTTTGCCATGATCCCGCGGTTGCGTCCCCGGTTTGTTTCTGAAAAAATACCCCAGGGTTCCCCATGTCCCTGATCGGCAGTTTTGCGCTCCTCCTCGCGCTAGCGTTGAGTGCTTACTCGTTCTTAGCCGGGTTCGTGGCGTTGGTCCTTGACGGATCAAGCTCGGACCGGCTGGGTGAGACCGCGCGGCGGGCGGGTATTGCGACTTTTGCCGTGGTGGCGCTTGCTGCCGGAGTGCTGGTGACCGCGGCTTTTCAAGACAACTTTTCCATCGAATACATTCGTCAGCACAGTAATCGCGATCTGCCCATCGCGTATAAGTTTGCGGTCTTGTGGTCGGGGCAAGAGGGTTCGCTGCTCTTCTGGTCCCTGCTGCTGGCAGCGTATGGATTGGTTCTGCGGATGCGCTACAAGGTGGACAGCCGCTTGTTCGCTTACGCTTCAGTAATCATTTCGGCGGTGCAAGTGTTCTTTCTGCTGCTGCTGAACTTCGCGGCTCGCCCTTTTGTCCTAAGCTCGGGGCCGCTGGCAGCCGACGGCGCCGGGCTGAACCCGCTGCTGCAGTATCCGGAGATGGTCATTCATCCTCCCATGCTTTATCTCGGCTACGTGGGCTTCACGGTGCCCTTTGCTTTTGCACTGGGCGCGCTGGCGATGAAGTATCCGGGCGAGAAGTGGATCCACATCACCCGCCGCTGGACCATGGTGACTTGGTGCTTTCTAACCTGCGGAGTTTTTCTCGGCGCGCATTGGGCGTACCGGGTATTGGGCTGGGGCGGTTATTGGGGATGGGATCCGGTGGAGAATGCCTCGCTGATGCCGTGGCTGACCGGGACCGCGTTCCTGCACTCGGTGATGATGCAGGAAAAGCGCGGCATGTTGAAGACCTGGAATATGTGGCTAATTTTCTCCACGTTCGGGCTGTGTATCTTCGGCACGTTCCTCACGCGCAGTGGCGTGGTCAGTTCGGTACATGCCTTCGCGCAATCTTCGATTGGCGACTGGTTCGTGTCGTTTCTGGCCATCATTTTCCTGGTCTGCCTGTATTTCTACGTGATGAATCGCTCGCACCTGCGTAGCGAACATAAATTGGAGTCGCTGGTCTCGCGCGAATCGAGTTTCCTGTTCAACAATCTTCTTTTGCTGGTTGCCTGCTTCACCGTGCTGTGGGGCACCTTGTTTCCCGTCCTTTCGGAGTGGGTACAGGGACACAAGATCACGGTTGGGCCGCCATTCTTCAATCGGGTGAACATCCCCGTAGCGTTGCTGCTGTTGTTGCTGACTGCCGTCGGTCCGCTGCTCGCTTGGCGAAGGACTTCCCTCGAAAGCATCAAGCGCAATTTCTTGTGGCCTTCGCTGGGCGCGTTGGCCATCGGCCTGTTCTTGATAGTAACCCCGGCCAATTGGGGCTCGGTCTTCGGCATGAAGCCATGGCAGGATATCTCGTATCTCTACTCCCTGATGACGATCATGCTCTCGGCCCTTGTCGCGTTTACGGTCGTCTCGGAGTTCGTACGCGGCGGTCGCGTGATTCGCCGCCATACGGGCCAGTCTTTGCTGGGATCCATGGTGCATCTGGCGCACCGGAATACGCGGCGCTATGGTGGCTACATCGTTCATTTTGGCGTGATCGTGGTGATGATTGGCTTTGCCGGATCGGCTTTCAACCAAGACAAAGAGCAGGAAATGGGATTCGGCGACAAAATGAACATCGGCGCCTATACCCTGGTCTGTCGCTCTTACACGCAGGAGGACAATCCCAATTACGGCAGCGAATGGGCCATCATGGATGTGTTTAAGGGCGGTCAGCAGATTGCGACACTTGATCCAGAGCGGCGTTTCTACAAGGCCAGCCAGCAAACCTCGACCAAGCCCGCGATCCGCTCCACGCCCAACGAAGATCTTTATCTCGTGTATGAAGGCCAGAACGAAGACACCGGCCGGCCCATCATCAAAGCGCATCTCAATCCGCTGGTAATGTGGATCTGGGTGGGAGTGTGGATCATCATTGCCGGCACGGTCATCGCGCTGGTGCCGAGCGCGGTCCCGGTTCGTGTCGCGGCGGCGGTACGGGTGGAGGCAGTTCCTGTCGGAGCGGGCGACTGATGCCATCCTCCAACTTCAGCCTCAAGCACGTCTTCGGAATGGCGCTGCTGTCGCTGGCGCTCTTCGCCTTTCTCGGCGCAGACGAAGCGCGCTTCGAAAACCTGGGTCACAAGCTGATGTGCACTTGCGGCTGCAATCAGGTGCTGCTCGAATGCAATCACGTGGGCTGCACCGTCTCCGGCCGCATGCGCGATGAGCTGGCCGGCAATCTTGACCGCAGGGATAGCGACGACCTGGTGCTGCAAGCCTTTGTCCAGAAATACGGCCCCACCGTGCTGTTGGCGCCGACGGCGGCGGGTTTTGACCGCGTTGCCTGGGTCATGCCGTACCTCGTGCTGGTACTCGGACTCGCTACGGTCGCGCTGATTGTGCGGGCGTGGAAAAAGCGCCCGTTGATTCTGCCGGAAGATGCGGTGGAGCCGGCCACGGGCGCCGAGTTGGCTCGCTTCCGCGAACAAGCCAGGAAGGATACAGATCTATGACTTCAGCCTTGCTAGCATGCGCGCTGGTCACGCTGCGCAGTGCTGTTCTATGTCTTCTATCTCCCCGGAGAATTGCACCTGGGCCCGGAGAAGACCCGGCTCGCCTATCTGCGCGAACGCAAAGAAGCCATCTACGAGAACCTGCGGGACCTCAACTTCGAATACAAGGCAGGCAAATTCCCCGATTCCGATTACGAGGCCATGAAGACCTCGCTGGAAGAGGAAGCCGCCGCTGTTCTGGCAGAGATGGCATCGCTCGAAGAGGTAAACGCGACCGCCGCAGCCGCTAGGCTTCGCGGCCCTGGAAATAAAGGAGCAAGAGTTTGAAGTCTCTCACAAGAATTTTCGCAGTCCTTCTGTTGTGCGCCGCGACCCCCCTTGCCTCCGCCGAAACCCTCACCGGAACGGTGAAAAACGGAACCACCAACAAACCCGCCGCCGGTGACGATGTGGTGCTGATTAACCTGGCGCAAGGGATGGACGAAGCCGCGCGCACCAAGACCGACGCGCAGGGCCGGTTCAGCTTCAAGCTCGACGGCCCGGCAGGGCCGCATCTGATTCGCGTGATTCATCAAGGATGTGACTTACCACCGATGGCGCCTCCGGGAACCACCTCGGTGGAAGCGGAGGTTTACGACGTAAGCAAGAAGGTCGCCGGCGTGAGCCCAGTCGCGGATTTGATGTACGTGCAAGCCGGACAAGGCCAGCTCGGCATCAGCCGTCTGTTCGCCGTCGATAACGACTCCCAGCCGCCGCGCACCCAGATGAACGACCAGAACTTTGAGTTCTATCTCCCCGAGGGAGCGCAGATCGATCAGGCGCAGGCCCAGACTGCGGGCGGCCAATGGGTGGAGTCGGCGCCGGTTCCGCAAGCCGAACGCGATCGTTACGCTTTTATTTTTCCTTTGCGCCCCGGCACCACTCAGTTTCAAGTCACCTATCACGTGCCGTACAACGGGAACGCCACAATCGATCCCAAGCCGCTCTATCCGCTGGAACATTTTGTCGTAATCCTGCCCAAGGAAATGCAGTTCACCGCCGCGCAGGCCGGGCTTTATGAGGATGAACAACCTCCCGACCAGCCCAAGGCCAACGCCGAAGTGGCCGCCAACATTCATCCCGGACAGGCTTTGTCCTTCTCAATCTCCGGCAACGGGATCCTGCAGGATCAAAATTCGGCGGGAGCGGAGGGCGACGGCGGCGCCGCGCCTGCCGCTGCCGATACACAAGCGGCCGACAATCGTCCCGGCGGTGGCCTCGGGCCGCCGATTGAGGCTCCCGATCCGCTGGATAGATATCGCTGGTGGCTGCTGGGTGGATTCGCGCTAGTTCTGGCGGCCGGCGCGGTTTACATCGCCAGGCGGCCCATGCAGGCGCTGGCCACGGATTCGGTCGCGATCGAAGCCGAACCCCGGGCCGCATCCACGCTCAAACCGGCGGCCTCGGGGCGCTCAGGCCTGCTGCTCGAAGCCTTGAAAGAGGAATTATTCGCTTTGGAAGTTGAACACAAACA
Organism: uncultured Acidobacteriaceae bacterium; assembly: GCA_963776125.1. Classification (GTDB taxonomy): domain Bacteria; phylum Acidobacteriota; class Terriglobia; order Terriglobales; family Acidobacteriaceae; genus PALSA-270. The sequence goes on from CAVZMC010000058.1 coordinate 11,671, forward strand.
AGGCGGCATCTCGCAGCAGGAGTACGACAAAGCCAGAGCGGCACTCGACCAGACGCTGGAGCGGGCCGTCAAACGGGGAGCGGCGAACTAGAGGCGTGAATCCTTCGAACAAGCATGACATCTATATAGCTGTAAGGAAATCTTCATGGGAAACACATTCAAGACCGCATTCTTGCTCGTTCTGTTGACCTTAGTCCTCATGTTGATCGGGGACGCCTTCGGCGGCCAGCAGGGCATGCTCATCGCTCTCGTGATTGCCGGGGTGATAAACTTCGTGGCCTACTTCTACTCCGACAAGATTGCGCTCGCCACCTACCGCGCGCGGCCGGTCACCCGCGAAGAGTTGCCGCGCGCCTATCAGGCGGTCGAACGGCTCACCCAGAAAATCGGCATTCCCATGCCGAAGATGTACGTGATTCCCACGGATTCTCCCAATGCGTTTGCTACCGGCCGAAATCCGCAGCATGCTTCCGTGGCCATGACGCAAGGCATCCTCAACTTGCTCAACGACGAGGAACTGGAAGGCGTGCTGGCGCATGAACTTGGGCACGTGAACAACCGCGATATCTTGATCAGCTCGGTAGCGGCCACCATCGCCGGCGCCATTACGTACTTGTCGCGCTTCGGCTTCTTTTTCGGGGGCGGCCGGGGCAACCGCCGTGGCGGCGGCATTGGCGGGCTGCTCATGCTGATTCTGGCGCCCTTCGCGGCCATGTTGATCCAGCTCTGGGTTTCGCGCACTCGCGAATACCAGGCGGATGCCACCGGCGCGCATTTCACGGGCAACCCGTACGCCTTGGCCAGCGCTCTCGCCAAACTGGACGCATACTCGCGCCGGGTTCCGATGATGGGCACGCCCTCGACCGCGCACCTGTTCATCATCCAGCCTTTGCTAGGGATGAACTTCGGCAACCTGTTCTCCACCCACCCGCCGATCGCCAAACGGATCGAGCGGCTCACGGGACGGCCGGCGGAGTTTGTGCAGTAAGTTCGAGCCGTCAGCTATCAGCAGTCAGCCTTCAGCCGAACCCGAATATGCTGGCCGCCTGCACAAGATCAGGTTTAGCCGAAGGCTGACAGCTGAGAGCTGACAGCTCGGCCATGACGTTGGTAACGCTTTCTCCTTCCGGTCGACGCATCGCCTCATAGTAAAATCCTTCCAATGTCCCCGGAAACCGCTACTGCCGTGGCCCACCGCGCGGCTCTTTTGGAGAACGCCCTGCGCAAGGTCATTCGCGGCAAGAACGAGATCATCCGCCTTGCCCTGGTTTCCATGCTGGCGCGCGGGCATTTGCTCATCGAAGGCGTTCCCGGGGTGGGGAAAACCACGCTCGGCCAGGCCTTGGCGCGGGCGCTCGATTGCAGCTTCCAGCGCGTGCAGTTCACCAGCGACCTGTTGCCCAGCGATGTTCTGGGAATCTCGATCTACTCCGCGGTCGCGCAAGAGTTTGAGTTCAAGCGCGGCCCGGTCTTCGCCAACATATTGCTGGCCGATGAAATCAACCGCACCACCCCCAAGACGCAATCCGCTCTACTCGAGGCCATGAACGAAGGCCAGGTCACGGTGGATGCGCACTCCTACCCGCTGCCGCAACCTTTCCTGGTCATCGCCACGCAAAACCCCGTGGAACATCACGGAACCTATCCTTTGCCCGAATCCCAGCTGGACCGCTTCCTGATGCGGCTGCGCATGGGATACCCCGATGCCGCGGCGGAACGCGAGATTCTGCGCTCCGAAGCCGGCGCGGCTCAGTTAGACACAATGCAGCCCGTGCTTAGCGGTGTGGATGTTCTGGAAATGCAGCAAGCGGTGGCGCAGGTGCGCGTGGATGATTCGCTGGTCGGCTACGCGCTCGCCATTGTCACGAAGACCCGCACATCCGAGCATCTTTCCCTCGGCGTCTCGCCCCGCGGCGCGCAGATGCTCTATCGCGCCGCCCAGGCCATGGCATTCCTCGATGGACGCAACTTCTGCACTCCGGAAGACTTCAAGCCGCTAGCGGTTCCAGTATTTGCCCACCGCGTAGTACCCGATAGTCAGTATTCTTCCACTCTGAAGAAATCCGAACAAGCCGAGCAGGCCATCCGCGAGATCGTGGAGAGTGTACCGGTGCCGGTGTAGCTGCCGGCGGAGCGCATTGCGAACATACTCTGGGGAGTTGTCATTCCGAAGCGCGGCGGTATCGCGCGAGGAATCTGCTGTTTCGCCATAAGAAGCAGATTCCTCGCCGATAAGACTGGCTCGGAATGACAACAGTCGGAACCCCTGGCTTTCATTCTCCCGCCCCAGCATAATGTCCTGCCATGTCCTTCCTGCGCTTCCTCATGCTACTGGCTCTGATCGTGTGGGTGGGCGGCCTCATATTTTTCCCCGTGGTCGCCGCAACCGCGTTCTCGGTTTTGCCGACGCAGCACCTTGCCGGTCTGGTGGTTCGCCAATCGCTGATCATCCTGCACTGGATGGGGATCGTGTCCGGCGTGCTCTTCCTCGCAAGCTCCATGCTCCACAATCGCCTGACTAACGGACGTGTACATGTCTTTGCCGCGCGCCATGTGCTCATCTGTTTCATGCTGATACTCACGCTCATCTCGCAATTCGGCATCATCCCCCGCATGGACACGCTCCGCGCTGCCGCGGGAGAAATTGCTTCTCTGCCGGCCGACAATGCCATCCGCATGCAGTTCGATTTCCTGCACGTCTGGTCAACCCGAGCCGAAGGCGGAGTTCTGGTTTTGGGACTGTTCGCCGCGTATCTGACCTCACGGCCGTCGGCTTAGATTGCCTGCTATTATCTCTTTGCCCTTATGAAAACCGGCATCATCGGCCTGCCCCAGGTAGGCAAGACATCGCTGTTTCGCATCCTTACCAAGGCGCGGCTCTCCGACCAGGCTTACGCCAACCCACGCGAGGCGCACATGGGAGTCGCCAAAGTCCCGGACGACCGGCTCGACCGGCTGGCGGCGCTCTACAACCCGAAGAAGCTGACGCACGCCTCCGTGGAGTACGTAGATGTGGGCGCCATCGGCCAGGAAGCCCTCAAGGAGACCAGCTACATCGGCCATTTGAGAAATGTGGACGCGCTCGCCCACGTCGTTCGCGCTTTCGACGATCCTTCTATTCCGCACGTTGGGCCTATCGATCCGCTGCGTGATATCAAGAACGTCGAGTTCGACTTGATGGTCAGCGATCTCGGCCAGATTGAAAAACGGCTTGAGCGCCTGGAGAAAGACCTGAAGAAGATGCGCTCGCCCGAACTGGAAAAAGAGTTCGAACTGCTGACGCGCGCCAATGCTCATCTCGGCTCGGAGCGCCCGTTGCGCGAACTGGAGATGACCGCCGAGGACAAGAAGCGGTTGAAAGGTTTCATGTTTCTCAGCGAGAAGCCCATGCTCTACGTGCTGAACGTGAGCGAGAGCACCGAACTCGGCAAGGAACTCGAAGTAGCCGCGAGCAAATACAAGCTAATCGAGGTCGCTTCGCGCCCTAATGCCGCCGCCACGGCGATCTGCGGCAAGGTGGAAGCGGAACTAGCCGAGATGAGCGATGCCGACGCCGCGGAATTCCTCGCCAGCTACGGCCTGACCGAAAGCGGCCTGGTCCGCTTGATTCGAACCACCTACACTCTGTTGGGGCTGATTTCGTTCTTCACCGCCGGCGAGGACGAATGCCGCGCCTGGACCATCCCCAAGAACACCCGCGCCCAGCAAGGCGCTGGCGCCATCCATTCCGATCTGGAGCATCATTTCATTCGCGCCGAGACCATCCGCTGGGATCAACTCCTCGAAGCCGGCTCCGAAGCCAACGCCCGTGCCAAAGGTGCGCTGCGGCTCGAAGGCAAAGATTACATTGTGCAGGATGGCGACGTCATGCACATTCGGCACAGCGGTTAAGCCACGAGCATGCACTCCATTGCGCTCAGCATCGTCCTTGGCCTCACAGCGGCTCTGGCCAATGTTTTCGGCGGCGCCATCATCGTTTACCGGCATTGGGAACGGTCCTACCTTAAGTATTTTGTGGCGCTGGGCGCGGGTTTCATGCTGGCAACCGCGATCGTGGAGGTTGTCCCGGCCAGCCTGCAATTGAGCGGCAATCGCGCGGCGTATCTAATTCTGCTCGGCTATCTGATCATTCATTTCTTCGAGCACACGGTCACCCCGCATTTCCACTTTGGCGAGGAAACCCATCGCGCGGAATTCGTTCACAGCCACCGGGGGTTTTCCATTCTGATCGGCTTGATCATTCACACGTTCTTCGACGGCATTGCCATCGCGTCGGGATTTCTAGTTTCCAACTGGCTGGGATGGATCATTTTTCTCGCCATCTTCCTGCACAAGATTCCGGAGGGTTTTACGGTGGCTTCAGTCATGCTGGCCAGCGGCCAGAGCCGCCGCAGCGCTTGGGGCGCTTCCGGGCTTCTGGGTGCGGCCACGCTGGCCGGGGTTCTCACCATGGTGCTTTTGCGTCACGAAGTCGGATTCGGGCTGCCGATCTCGGCGGGAGTGACTATCTATATCGCCGCGTCCGACCTTATCCCTGAAGTGAACCAGGAGCCCGGAGTGGGCATGGCACTGGTCGTCTTCGTCGGCGTAGGCCGTCCTATTTCTTCTCGACCAAATCGCCCACGTTCATTGAGCTATTCCACAGTGTGCTTCGCGGTGTAGCCCTCGCGCGCGACCACCTGAAATTTCACATTCTTGTGGTGCTGGTCCTCGATCTTAAGGGCGCCTCCATCGGGAGCCACGACTTCCACTTTCAGTTTGCGATAGGTGCCATCGAGCTTCGCATTGGTGGGGCGATAGCCCAGATTGTACTGGCTGCGAATGTCGCCGATAATCTCGTGAAAGATCGAAGGCATATCCTGCTCGAAATGGGGCTGGTAGAACCGGCCTCCGGTCAAACGGGCAAACGTCTGCATTTCGTTGTCTGCCTGCAGATAGTCCATCTCGTTGGCGGGAACCTGCCCGCGCAGGTAGCTGGTGCAATGGTTGGCTTCGCAATAAGCCCGCAGCGCCCAGCCAATGCTCACCGGAAAAATAGTGACATCCTTGGTGTTCTTGACCTTCTTGAGAATCTGATCCAAGTTCAGCTTGCTGAAGCTGTCAAACCCGGTGCTGATCAGGATCACGTATTTGTGCCCCTCAATGTTGTCGATCCTGTCCAGCGTGTCGTAGAGAGCATCGAAAAGGTTGGTCTCCGCAAACATGGGCATGGTCAATTGGCCCAATCCCGCATAAGCCGCCGCTTTGTCCTGCGTAAAATCCGCCAGGATATGTGGCTTCAAATCGTAGGAGACCACCGCGATGTAGTCATTCTTCTTCAGTTGGCTCACGAACGTGTAGGAAGCCTGCAGGGCCTCCATGGTGAAGCCGTAGTAGATGCTCGCGAATTCCACCAGCACAACCGCGGTGATGGGCGCCTCTGACACGCCAAAGTTCGTGATGTTCTGCTGCACTCCGTCTTCGTACACCCGAAAATTTTCCTGCTTCAGGTTGGGGATGAACTGGCCGTCCTTGGTCGTCACCAGTACCGGCACTTCGACCAGCGGCACGCTCACGTGGATGGAATAGTCGGGCATGCCCTCGATCTTTTTGGGCTTTTCCGGCGGGGGCGGCGGAGGCTCTTCCTTCTTCTTCGGAACCGCATAGGGGCCAACGTCCCCAGTCGGGCCGCCGGCCGCCGGAGGCGCCTCCGTGCCCTTCTGCTGCCCATTGTCTTGCGGTGCCGCCGGTTGATCCTGCGCGAATGCAGGGCTAGCGCTGGCGAACCCAGCCAAGGCGAAAGCCAGCAATGAGATACAGGCGAAATACTTGCGGATTAGCCCGCCGTTGTGCTTGAAACGAGTGGAAAACATGGAATCCCTCGCGAAAACCTTGTGCTAGTATAGACGCAGAGCTTCGCGAATGGGATGTTTTGCTCGGCTCTGGCCGCTCCCCTCCCTGGCAATCCGAATACGACGCGCGAAGTGCGAGTTTTGATGAAAGGCCGGATGCCGGCCTTCCGGGGAACATTTATGCGACAAACCGCCCTTACGCGCGCCGGATCATGCTTTTTGCTGGGCCTTCTGGTTTCCGTTGCGACGCAGGCGCAAATCGCTAAATCCTACGAAACCATCCCCCTGAGCGAGATTCACGCGGGCATGCGGGGCGTCGCCTACACGGTATTTCAGGGCACCAAGCCCGAGCCCATGGACGTTGAAGTGCTTGGCATTCTGACCAACGTCAACGGCCCCAAGGGCGATGTCATCCTGGTCCGCCTAAGCGGCGCCAAGGTGGAATACACCGGCGTGGTCGCCGGCATGAGCGGCAGCCCGGTTTACCTCAACGGTAAGCTGGCCGGCGCCATTGCCTTTCGCATCGGCGAATTCTCCAAGGAACCGATTGCCGGCGTGACTCCCATCGGAGAAATGTTGGAGATCAACGCCATGGACCGGTCGCCGGAGGCCAACCCGGCCCTGGCCAAAACCTCGGCCGCCGTGCCCAGCAAGACTTCCAGCCCGGATGCCTCGAGCACGCCCACGCAGGACTTTGCCAACTATCTACGGCCAATTGAGACTCCCTTGGTGTTCGACGGCTTCTCGCAGGAGGCGATTCAGCGCTTCGCTCCGCAGTTCGCCGCCGCCGGAATCGTGCCGGTGACAGGAGTGGGGTCGGTCAGCGATGCCAAGCAGCCGGAACCGCTTGAACCAGGCTCCGCCATCAGCGCCATTCTGGTGCGCGGCGATATGGATATCTCCGCCACTTGCACCGTCACCTACATGGACGCCCACAATCTACTGGCCTGCGGCCATCCCTTGCTGCAGTACGGCATGGTGGACCTGCCCATGACCAAGGCGGACGTGGTCGCGACGTTGGCCTCGCCGCTAAACGCCTTCAAGATCGTGAACGCCACCGAGCCCGTCGGCGCGTTCGTGCAGGATCGCCATACCGGCCTGCTCGGCGAATTCGGCAAGAAGCCGGACATGATTCCCGTGACCCTCACCATCCGCGGCGGGCTGGCCCCCCGGCAATTTCACTACGAAGTGCTCAACAACGCCCAGCTTAGCCCCGTCGCCATGATGGCGACCGTGTTCAACGCTTTGCATGGAGTCAACGAGTACGGCGAAGAAACCACCTACCGTATGGACGGCCACATCAGCGTGGAAGGTTATCCGGATGTAACCGTGCAGAACATGTTTGCCCCATCGGACGGCGGCCAGCCCGCCGCGATTCTGGCCGCGCTCTCTCTCGGCGAGGATTTTGCCCGCATTTACGACAATCCCTACAACACTCCCGGAGTGCGCGGGGTGCAACTGGATTTTGAAATTGTCCACGACCGCCGCTGGGCGCAGCTGGAAAGCGCGCGCACCGATGTGACCGAAGCCCGCCCCGGCAGCGAAATCATGATCGAAGCTCTGCTTCGCCCCTATCGCGGCGACCCCGTGGTGCGCCAGATTCCTATTCACATTCCGACGTCCATTTCCAAGGGCCCGTTGCGCATTCTGGTCAGCGATGGCGATACTCTGGACCGCCTTCGCCACAACATCCCGGTGTTCGGGCGCAAGCTCGATCTGGCCTCCACCATTGCCGTGCTGAACAAGGAGCACGTCAACAACCGCATCTATGTTTCGCTGCTGGAGGCCGATCCCGAGGCGTTAGTGGCCGACAAAGTCATGCCCGCCCTGCCCCTTTCCATCATGAATGTGATGGACGGCATGCGCGGCACCCAGGAAATGGTGGTGCAGGCCGAATCCTCGGTCAACGAATCCGCCACGCCCGCACTCGAGTACGTAGTCTCCGGCGCTCATGTTTTGACCATCAATATCAAGTAGAAGTCATGTGGCGCGGGCGCCTCGCCCGCGTAGTTCCGCTCAGAAATTCGGATCGAGGATAAACTTGGACGCTCGCCTGCGAAAAATCTCCGGCCTTCTCTGCATTCTTTTATCCGCCGCCCTCGCTCTTGCCGAAGGCACCCGTACCTGGGAGCAGTCGAAATTCGACGATCTAACCAAAGGCACAGCCCAAGGCGTCGCCATTCGCAGCACCGGCGGTCTGGAACTCGCGCCGGCGTTTAAGGCGCTCTCCACCACTCCGTCGGCTTACGTTTGGTCGATCGCGGCGGACGCCCAAGGCAACCTCTACGCCGCCGCCGGCGCCCCGGCCCGCGTTTATCGCATCACGCCGGAGGGCCAGTCAACCACCATCTTCGAGCCTCAGGAACTGCAAGTGCAGGCCCTCGTCGTGGATAAGAATGGCACGATCTACGCCGCCACCAATCCCGACGGCAAAGTCTACAAGATCGAACACCGCCAGGCCGCCGCGGGAAAAAGCACCGATACGAAAAAGCCTTCGACAGCGGACTGGAGTTCGTCCATCTACTTCGATCCTGCCACCAAATACATTTGGGATCTGGCGGTGGATGACTCCGGCAATCTCTACGTAGCTACCGGCGATCACGGCGAGATCTTTCGCGTCACGCCCAAGGGCGAGCACTCAGTCTTTTTCACCAGCGACGAAGCCCATATCCGCGTGCTGGCGCTCGATGCCCAAGGCAGCCTGATCGCCGGCTCCGACGGCAGCGGCCTGGTGTACCGCATCGCAACCGATGGCAAGGCTTTCGTCCTCTATAGCGCGCCCAAGAAGGAAATCACCGCGCTGGCGCTCGACACGGCCGGCAACATCTACGCGGCGGGCGTCGGGGAAAAGCATCCGGGAACAACTCCCGCCCCTTTCATCATCGCTCCCGAACCGAGCCCCACGGCCGGTCATGCCGCCGGGCCTCAAACTGGCATCGTCATCACCAACGTGGCTCCAGCCGGTCCCGTCGCCATGGGCACGTTCCCCGCACCCGGAGTTGGCGTCACCGGCGGTTCTGAAATCTATCGCATTGCTCCTGACGGCTCTCCCACCCGCTTGTGGACCTCGCGTGAAGATTTGGTTTACGCGCTGGCGTTCGATCAGCATGGGCGCCTGCTGGCCGGTACCGGAAACCGCGGACACGTTTTCGCCATCAGCGGCGAAGACCAGTTCATCGACCTGCTCAAGGCCAGCGCTTCGCAAGTGACCGGCTTCGCCAAAGCGCCAAACGGCGGCCTCTACGCTTCGACCAGCAATCTGGGAAAGGTTTTTCTGTTGAGCGCGGCGCCTGAATCCGAAGGCACTTACGAGAGCGACGTTTTCGATGCGCACATTTTCTCCCGCTGGGGCCGCGCGGAATTCCGCGGCCAAGGCAACGTCGACCTCTTTGCCCGCAGCGGCAACGTGGACAATCCCGACCGCAACTGGAGCCCCTGGGAACAAATAAGCTTGCAGAAAGACGCCGAAGTCAAGGTCCCGGCCGCCCGGTTTGTTCAGTGGAAGGCCGTGCTGCACGCGGGTGATCCCGCGCCCGGCGTGGAAAGCGTGCTCTTGAACTATCTTCCCAAGAACGTCGCGCCGGATTTCGACGACATCGCCGTACAGGTGGGTGTGCGCTATCAGCCGCTCCCCAAGCAGCCCGACACCAATGTAGGCGGCAATCAGGGCCAGCCGCACTATGAGATCCCGGTCCCCACGATTCATGATGCGAGTTCCATCGGCGTGAAGTGGAGCGTTCACGACGACAACGACGACCAAATGGTTTACTCGGTTTATTACCGCGGCGACGGCGAAACACGCTGGCTGCTGCTCAAGGACAACCTCACCGACAAGTTCTATTCCTTCGACGCCGCGCTGCTGCCGGACGACGGCTATACCGTGAAAGTGGTAGCCTCGGATGCGCCCTCGCATTCTCCTGGCGAAGCGCTAACCTCGGCAAAAGAGAGCGCGCGGTTCGAAGTCGATACCACGCCGCCCCAAATCGAAGGCCTCAGCGCGTCACTGCAGAGCGGCCAAATCCACGTAACCTTTCGCGCCGTGGACAGTTTCTCGCCTATTGAGCGGGTGCAGTACTCGATCGACGCCGCCGACTGGCAATTTGTTGAACCCATCGGTCAGCTTTCCGATGCCAAAACGGAAAGCTACGATTTCACCGTTCCGGCACCCGCAGGCCCGCTGGGCGCGAAGAACCAGGACGCTCGAGGCGTCGAGCACGTCGTGGTGGTGCGGGCCTACGACCGCTACGAGAATATGGGCTCGGCCAAAACGGTGATTAAAGCCAAGTAGGGCGCGAGTGTCGCACTGACCGTAGCGCCGGCGCTACCGGAAACGGCTCGCGTGTTCAGTAGCTGGCTTGAAACATTCCGGCTGCTTTCTGGAACATGTAGTCCTGCGAAGTCCATTTTACGAACCGCGCCGGCGGAACGCTCATGCAGCCAATGCCCACGGCCATGATGCCGGTATCCTTGGCGGCCTGAACAGCCATATTGGGGAACCACGTCTTCCCGTCCACCGATTCCTGCACCGTCACTTGATCGGCATTCCAGCACATGGTCAGCGTGTGTGGATACCCCAAGTCCGGGCTGCTGGTGTTCTCCGGTAGGTCGCCTTGCACGCCCGACCCTGGGGCCAGCGTCACCGGCTGGGTCACCGCGGAGCCATCCACTTTGAGGGCGTTCTTGCTGGTAACGACCGCAAGGTAAGACTTGGTGCGATCGGCAATCTTGATGTGCTGGTCGTTCTTCTCGCTCATGCTGTCTTTTTCGCCTTCATCTTCTGCGGTCGAAGAACTCGCTGTAGCCTGCGGACTGGCTGCGTTTGCGGCCATCCGCCCCACCCAGACCGCGCCCGCGCCAAGAACGAAGCAAACGACCCCGGCCATGAACAAAATTCGAATGTGCGCTTTCATGGTGTTCTCTCCTTTGCCGGATTCATACGAACCGCGCAATTCTATAGGACCGCAAGAATTGAGAGTTGCTGCGCCAGAGGGACTGATTGGTTAGACGTATACTGCTGTCGTGTCGACGCTCTTCCGCTCAGCCTTCATTTTCAGCGCCGTTCTCAGCATCCTGCTCCTCCCGGGGTGCGAGGAAAGAGCTGTTCCGAACGAGGATGCCTTTTCAAAATCATCGGAACTAATGCGGGTAACCTCCCCGAACGGCCAATTGGACGCCGTTCTGGTGACTTACATTTATGGAGGGGCTGTTGGGGGGGGAGTGGACTCGAACGTCTACATCGTTCCAAAAGGAGGCCCGATACATATTAAGGCAGGACGCGAGGTATTCAGCGCAGACCCAATGACTGGCGGGCAATTGGTCTGGAAACGAGAACATCTCCTCGAAATCCACTACGACATAGCAAACATTCATAGTTTTCGAAACGTCTGGGGACTGTATGAGGTCGAGGATGTCGGTAGCACGGGCGAACATGACTTTGAAGTCGAAATACGACTGATGCCGGCCTCAGATTCGTCGGCACTGACGCCAGACGGATCGTTCCGGCACGCGGACGATCAGGCTTATCCTGCGCGATAGCTATAATCGAATTAGCTGGCGGCTGACAGCTCCGCATGAAATTTGAACTCTTCATCGCCTCCCGCTATCTGCGCGCCAAAAGACGCCAGGCATTCATCGGCGTCATCACCGGCATTTCTATCGCGGGAGTCGCGGCTGGCGTAGCCTCACTCCTCATCGCCCTTGCCATCAACAACGGATTCCGCCAGGACTTGCAGGATCGGCTGATCGGCTCGACTTCCCACGTCGATGTGTTGCGGGTGCTGGATGACGGCATCAAAGACTGGCATCCGCTGATGGAGCGGTTGGCCAAGCAACCGCATGTGGTCGCCACCGCGCCCGCCGTTTACGAGCAATTGCTGATTTCGAGTGGCCCGCGCGCACGCGGCGCAATATTGAAGGGAATCGTCCCAGAAGATGAGCGCAAAGTCAGCGATTTGCTCGATACGGTAAAAATCGGCTCGGTGGACGCTCTGGAAGAAAACCGTGTGGGGGCGGGGCAAAGCTCCGCCGCCACACAAACCTCGCAAGCCAGCCAGTCTCCCACGTCCCTGCAAGGCGTGGCCGAACGCACCGCTGCCATGCCTCCCATCCTCCTGGGCAAAGACATGGCGGACGGCCTGGGCGTGACGGTCGGATCCATCGTGCTCGTCACCAGCCCGCAGGGCGAACTCACTCCTTTTGGCATGGTCCCTAAGTACACGCGCTTTCGCGTGGCCGGAATTTTCAACTCCGGTTTTTTCGACTATGACAGTTCGTGGGCTTTCACCCGCCTCTCCGACGCGCAGCGGCTGTTCGGCCTGGGCGATGAGATTGCCGTCATCGAATTCAAAATCGACGACATTTACAAAGCCTCCGCCGTCGCCGACGAACTGGAACAAGCCGCCGGCACGGGCTTCATGACCACCAACTGGATGGAGCAGAACAAAGCCCTCTTTCACGCCCTGCGCATGGAGCGCCTGGTCACCTTCATCACCATCGGCTTGATCGTTTTCGTCGCGGCCCTCAACATCCTGATTTCTCTGATTATGATGGTCATGGAAAAAACTCGCGACATTGCGGTACTCATGTCGATGGGAAGCCGCAAGTCGCAAATCCGCAGCATTTTTATCACGCAAGGCGTGCTGATCGGAGTGCTCGGCACAACTCTGGGCTTGATCTTCGGCTTCGGGATCTCATGGATCGGCGAACGCTATCACGTGCTTTCGCTTGCGCCCGAGGTCTATTCCATCAACTATGTTCCTTTCGCGCCGCATCTGATGGATGGCGTTTGGGTGGCGCTGGTCGCCATCGGCGTATCCCTGCTGGCCACGGTTTACCCCTCCTGGTCGGCGGCAAGAATTCTTCCCGCCGAATCCCTGCGCTATGAATGAGTGTGAGAGTGTCAACTTCCCTGAGCCAGCGTTCCACTAGACTCACAGCAACCCGTGACCAGAGTCACGCCGCGCCTCCAGCCCTCATGCCTATGATTGTTCCCGGGCATGTTCCATGGAGCGGAAACCAAAACTTGGATGCATGGTTCCGTGGTTTAATCTAGAAGAGGAGTTTTGAGCGGAGCGGCGGCGTGTTCGCCGCCATTTTGATACCTGGAGCAGGCCATTTGCATCTAAGTAAAGAGCCGATGTTACGGATTGAGGGCCTCAAGAAGGTCTTCCGCTCCGGGGCTTCGGAGTTGCTGCTCTTTGAAAACCTATCGTTCCAAGCAGATAGGGGTGAGATGCTGGCCATTGTCGGCGAATCGGGCGCGGGAAAGAGTACCTTGTTGCACATCCTTGGAACTCTTGATAGCCCTTCCGCGGGTAACGTATACTGCGCCCACTTGCGATTGAGTTCGCTGTCGGAGAACGACGCCGCCGATTTTCGTAACCGCGAAGTCGGTTTCGTCTGGCAATTCCACTACCTGTTGCCGGAGTTCACGGCGCTGGAAAACGTGGCCATGCCGCTTCTGCTCAGGGGCCATCCCCGGGAGAAATCTGAAACGGAAGCTTTGCGGTGGCTGCGCGAGGTGGGGTTAGAGCAGCGTTCTGACCACCGCTCCGGCGAACTTTCCGGTGGAGAGCAGCAGCGTGTGGCCTTGGCGCGGGCGCTGATCATCCAGCCGAAGCTTTTGCTGGCCGATGAGCCGACCGGGGACCTCGACAGCCGCACAGCTGATTCGGTTTTCGAATTGATCGCGCGGCTGCATCGCGATCATCAACTGACCTCCCTGATCGCCACCCATAACTTTGCTTTTGCGCGGCGCTGTCACCGGGTGTTGCGATTGCAGCATGGAAAGATCGAGGAAGTTGTGCCGGGCGCGCCGGTTGAGCCCGGAGTCGCTGCCGGATTAGAGACATGGTGGCGCCCGGGGTGCACTAAGTTGACACGAAGTGGCACGAAGGTGCCTTTGGTAAGTGCAATTGGTCTGGTAGCTTATGATTACAGGGGTGGGGCCGCTGGCCCCCGGATTGCATGGTGAATTTGGGCGAAGGGTTCTCGTGGGATAGGGGCCAAACCTGACCCGCTTGTCTCCAAGGAAGAGCTCAGAGGGAAAAGGGTTATATGTTTGAACGCTACACGGAGAAAGCAAGGCGCGTCATCTTTTTCGCGCGGTATGAAGCCAGCCAGTTCGGCTCTCCCTACATCGAGACCGAGCACCTGTTGCTGGGGCTTCTGCGCGAAGACAAAGCCCTGACCAACCGCTTCTTGCGCTCTCATGCCTCGGTCGAATCGATCCGCAAGCAGATCGAAGGGCACACCACCATTCGGGAAAAGGTCTCCACTTCCGTGGACCTGCCGCTGAGCAATGAATGCAAGCGGGTGCTGGCTTATGCCGCCGAAGAAGCGGAACGCCTTTCGCACAAACACATTGGGACTGAGCACCTGCTTTTGGGCTTATTGCGCGAAGAAAAGTGCTTTGCCGCGGAAATTCTGCACGAGCGCGGATTGCGGCTCTCGACCATCCGCGAAGAGCTTGCCCGCACCAGCCAGGAGAAAGCGCAGCCGCAGCGGCAACGCGAGTCCTCCTTGCTCAGCGAATTTTCTCGCGATCTTACTCAGTCGGCTATGGATTCTCAGCTCGATCCGCTGGTCGGTCGCGATGGCGAACTCGAGCGCGTGATCCAAATCCTCTGCCGCCGCACCAAGAATAATCCGGTATTGATCGGCGAACCTGGCGTTGGCAAAACCGCCATCGTTGAAGGCCTGGCCCAGCGCATCGCGGATGGACGGGTTCCATCTTTCCTTGCCGACAAACGCATTTTGGCTCTGGATCTCTCTCTGATCGTTGCCGGCACCAAATACCGTGGCCAGTTCGAAGAGCGCCTGAAGACCATCATGAAGGAATTGATGGAGTCGCAGAATTCCATCATCTTCATCGACGAGTTGCACACGCTGGTGGGGGCTGGCTCAGCCGAAGGCTCGCTCGATGCCGCCAACATCCTGAAGCCAGCGCTGTCGCGCGGCGAAATCCAATGCATTGGCGCCACGACTCCGGGTGAGTATCGCAAATCCATCGAAAAAGATCGTTCGCTCGAACGGCGTTTTCAAGCCGTAAAAGTTCCGCCGCCGAACGAGGCCGATGCCACCAAAATTCTGTTCGGCATCAAAGACCGCTACGAGAAGTTCCACGCCGTCACCTACACCGACGACGCCATCAACTTCGCGGTCTCGCACTCGAACCGCTACATTCCCGACCGCTTCCTGCCCGACAAGGCAATCGACTTGGTCGATGAAGCCGGCGCCCGCGTAAAGCTGCGCCAGACTTCCCTGCCCGAGGACATCACCGAAGTGCAGAAGCGCATCAAGTTCATCGTTCACCGCATGGAAAACGCCATCGCGAACCACGAGTTCGAGAAGGCGCGTTTCTATTCGGACGAGGAACGCAAAGAGCGTGAGAACCTGCGCGCTCTTCGCGAAAAATATCATTTGGATGAATCCGCCACCGGCGTGGTCGGCCGCGAGGATATTGAAGACGTGGTCTCGCGCTGGACCGGCGTGCCCATCACGTCCATCAAGGAAGAAGAATCGCAGAAGCTGCTACGCATCGAAGAAGAGCTGCACAAGCGGATCATCTCGCAGGACAAGGCCATCACCGCCCTGGCCCGCGCCATCCGCCGCAGCCGCGCCGGCTTAAAGAGCCCCAACCGGCCGATCGGCTCGTTCCTGTTCCTCGGCCCCACCGGCGTCGGCAAGACCGAAGTGGCCCGGACGCTCGCGCAGTTCATGTTCGGCAGCGAAAAGTCGCTGGTCCGCTTCGATATGTCCGAGTTCATGGAAAAGCACTCGGTCTCGAAGCTGATCGGCTCGCCTCCGGGATACGTCGGCTACGAAGAAGGCGGCCAGCTCACCGAGCGAGTAAAGCGCGCGCCCTACTCCGTCGTGCTGCTGGATGAAATCGAAAAGGCGCATCCGGATGTTTTCAACATCCTGCTGCAAGTCTTCGAAGACGGCCAGCTCACCGACGGTCTGGGCAATACGGTCGACTTCAAAAACGCGATTATCATTATGACCTCGAACATCGGGGCGCGTTATTTGCAGAAACGCGAAGGCCTGGGCTTCCAGTCGACCAACGAGGACACGATTTCCGGCAAGGTCGAAGACCTCGTGAAAAACGAAGTCAAGCGCACCTTCAACCCGGAATTCCTGAACCGTCTCGACGAGATCATTCTGTTCACCGCTCTGAGCGAGGCAGACCTGATCCAGATTCTCGAGCTGATGGTGAACCAGTTGAACCAGAACCTGGCGCAGAAGGCGATCACTGTCACGGTCGCCGACGAAGCCAAGAAATGGATCCTGAACCAAACCCTAACCGACCGCAGCTACGGCGCACGCCCGCTGCGGAGAGCGTTGCAGAAATATATCGAAGACCCGCTCTCCGAAGCGCTGATTCAGGGCACCATCGCCACGCGACCGGCGTTCATCGAAGTCTTCTTAGACGGCAACAAGCTGTTCTACCGTCCGGTGGACTCGGAAAAGACGACCGAAGGCGTGCTGCTGTACGAGAATACGTAGCGACAGCTTTCAGCAATCAGCTTTCAGCCGTCAGCGAAAGCTGGCGGCTTTCGTTTTCTGGTGGGTCGCGTTAGGATTTTATCCCTGAAGGGGTGGCCTGTCCCTGGAATTGAGTTTTGATGGTCCCTTCCGGATCTGTTTGAAGGCATTCGATGATGAGTTGGCAAATGCGGGTTTTCTCAGGAACCATTCTAAGATAAAAGGGCCCGTGATTGATCATTTCTAAAGTTACTGTCCCTTGAAAGCCAGCGTGAATGGTCGGCGCGGTAAGATGCACTACCAGCCCTAGTCGAGCCATGGAGCTTCGGCCCTCTACACGCGCCGCAAGTCTGGAGCCAGGCTTCAGATAAATGCGCTCCCTGGTGTTTGCCAAGACATGGCTGGGAATGACCCGATAAGGAGGGCAAACGAAGGACCCGTCGCGCTCCAAATCTAGACTTCTAAGATAAGCTCGGGCAGTCTTCTGATAATCTTGGTTGGCTAAGTTCAGCTCTACCTTAGCGCCTTGAACGTCCAAGATGGTTTCGTTCCAGCCGTGAAACTGCGATCCGAGGAAAAGATCAACCGCTGAAGTTGTGTATTGATCCTCCGCGGGCACTGGAGTGATCTCCAGATCCCCATCCCGCAGCGCTCTTTTGATGCCTTCATTACTGAGAATCATCTATCAGGCTGCAATGAGAGCAGCCGTGGGCACCCACGTCCTTAGTCCCCCTACTGCGACTTCTCCGGGTAACTGCACGAGAGTCCTGTCCTTTTCTTCTTGGACGACGTACACGAGGACTTCGCCATCTACTGATTTGTCCGGCACGGGAGCCCTCTCCACTCTTACGTTTTCCCTGCTCACGAAAGCGGCGGACTCATCGACGATGACATAGAACTCAGTCTCGAAAAACCCTAGAAAAACCCGGCATCGAACATAACGCATTTTTGTCATCCTCAAAACACAATATATTGTGCATGATGCAACACATACACAATAAGGTGTACAGCTTCGGCGTTGTGAATTATAGTATGGGATCGTGTGGAAAAGAAGTGATTAACAATAGAAAGTATCAAACTAATTTACTGCGTCGTTCCCTTTGCGGAAACCTTGATCTAGCTGCCGCGCCCAGTCCTCGCTCCTCAATCCTTTCATTCGCCGGAACACCCAACCATGCGTCACCAACACAGCCTCCGCAGCCCAGTGCCTGCGCTGCGATCATCGTTTCCAGATCGCCCATTGGCTCGCCCTTTCGCCTCCAATCTTCAAACCACCGCAAGAATTCCTCAATCGCAATCGAACAGCTTTCGCGGCTGCGGCGGCGCATCCTGCCGATCCGCCAGAAAATCGTCGGGCACATCAATTGTCTTCAACAGCTCGAAAAAATCTTGCCAGGATTCAGTCGGGCGCTGAGGCATAACTTCACGAACGAGTTTGGGGTCTTGTGACATACAATTCCCTCCTAAGCATTCTCCCCCAAAATAAACAAAAAGCGAAACCTCTCTCTCGACCACCCGCATCTCCCTAACCATCAATAACCTAGCTGTCACGACAGAACTGTCACGACGATATGTTCCAGCTGGAACGCTCAGCCTCCGCCGGTCCACCAACCGCCGTTCCCTTGCGAAATCTCTTCCAGATTGAGACTCTGATACGTGGAAGTTACCGTCTACTCCGCCTTCTGGTGCCCGGACTGCCGCGTCGCCAAGCGCTTCCTGCAGCAGCACAACATTCCCTTCAAAGACATCGACATCGAGACCACGCCCGGCGCGGCCGACGAAGTGGTTCGGCAGACCGGCAAGCGGGCCATCCCGCAATTCGTCATCGATGGCGAATGGGTGCAGCCATACCGCGACGGCGAGGGGTTTCTGTATGACGAGATGGCCGAACGCTTGGGTATCAGAGAACCCTAACAATCCCTCGTACATCGCCTTCCGTACCCTAGGAAACCCGCCCCTGACGGGCGAAGATAGGGGGTCATCGGTTCTGCCTGGCGGAGCGGAGCCCCCTCCCTGTGTTTCCCGTCCAGCATCGCCGAATTTCGGTCTCATGTTCGAAGACTATTCTCAGTCTCGCGAATCGATCGTCAAGACCTTGGGGCGCCTTTACCCGGCTATTGTGGGCGTGCTCATGGTCGCCGGAGCGGCCTTCCTGGCGCACTCTTACGCTCCACCGCCAAGCGACGATCTTCGCGAGCAAGTCAGCCAACTGACCAGCGAAGTCCAACGCCTGCAACAGGAACAGGCCATGCCGGCGATGGTCCTGAACCGCTATCGCAACTCCATTTGCTACATTTTCGGGGTTTACCGCGTGGGTTTTGCCAACGAGCAGCCCGCGCTTCGCGTCCGCGTTTCTGGCACTGGATTTGTCGTGGGAACCGGTCTGCTGGCGACGAATCGCCACGTAGCCGAACCGTGGTACGAAGACAGCGAGGCCAGCGCCTTGATTCGCCGTGGCGCCGTGCCCCAGCTGGAGAAACTGCTCGCCTTCTTTCCTGGCCTTCCCGACGCGGTGAATGTGACCCCGGTCGTATTTTCCGCGCACGGCGACCTGGCCGTGCTGCAAGTTCAGAATTCGCCAGAGGTCAATAAACTTACTGCGCTGCCCTTGGCGCCGGCGCCATCTCATCCGGGGGAATTGGTGACGGTAATCGGTTACCCTATGGGAGTTTTGGGGATGGTGGCGAAGTCACCGGCCGCCGTTTATGACCGGCTGGCTTTCCGCCGGGATGACATGGGAGCGGCCAACGAACTGGCGGCGCTTTCGCTGATCCGCCCCTCCGCCACCTGCGGACACCTGGGCGACGTAGTGGGCGACAAACTCATCTACGACGCGCCCACGGCGCATGGCGGCAGCGGCGGTCCCGTATTTAATTCCCGCGGCGAGGTCATCGGAGTGAACTCCGCCTACCTGGACGGTTTCTCCGGTGGCACGCTGGGTATTTCGGCCGAGGCGCTGCGCCCGTTGATTGACGCGGCGGAAAAAAGAAATACGCCGGTTCCCTCCGGAAAATAGCGGTTTCCGCCCTTACTAGGAATCGACTGGAAACCGCAGAGGATTCTTCCACCTTTTCACAGCGGGATTTCACCAAGCAAAAGGACGGCCAGCCTAGGTTGAGTAGTCGGCGTTGATTCGAACGTATTCCGCCGTCAAGTCGGTGGTGTGAAAGAGCACATCGCTTCTTCCGCGCCCAATTCTAACCCGAATGTCACAGCTTGGCTGTGCGAGTTCACGGTGCGCTTCGGCTTGATCGAAGCGGCGAGGTTCGCCCTCGCTAAATACAACTTGTTTGCCAATCATGATTTCGATGCGCTCGGTGCGAATGGGAATGCCACATGCCCCGGCGGCGGCGAGGATGCGTCCCCA
The DNA here is from genome assembly GCA_963776125.1 of uncultured Acidobacteriaceae bacterium. Classification (GTDB taxonomy): domain Bacteria; phylum Acidobacteriota; class Terriglobia; order Terriglobales; family Acidobacteriaceae; genus PALSA-270. The sequence goes on from CAVZMC010000058.1 coordinate 31,354, forward strand.
GTTGGGATCGGCACCGGCCCACGCAGTTTTGACCAAAAGCGAGTGCGCGATGGCTTTGGCCACGCGCAAAGCTTCGGCGCGGTTCTTCGCTTGTTCGACGGACAAGTGAATCACATGCTGCACGCCTTCTCCGTCGCTAACAATTTGCCCGGACAACGATTGGCAAACCTGAAGCAGGGCTGCGGCAAATTTCTTGCGGACGCCGGAGCCGTTGAGGCGTACACCGCTCTTGCCGCTGGCGAGCACCAGCACGGTATCGTTCGTCGAGGTATCGCCGTCTACCGAAATACAGTTGAAGGTCTGGTCGCACGCCTCCTTCAGGAGCCGCTTCAGCTCGCTCGCACCCGCGGCGACGTCCGTACACAAGTAAACCAACATGGTCGCAAGTTGCGGATGAATCATGCCGGAGCCTTTGGCGACGCCCGTCAGGGTGACAATGTTCTTTCCGGATCGAAATTGCGCGGAAGCCAACTTCGGACGTAGGTCGGTCGTCATGATGGCTTCGACAAACTGGCGAAGGCCGAGGTTGGTGGCTTGCCTGGCGGCAATGAGCTCGGGCAACTTAGCTATGATTTTTCCCGCCGGAAGGGGAACACCAATGATCCCGGTTGAGGATGGAAAAACTTCCGCATCGCGCACGCCCAACAAGCGCGCGGCTTCCTGGCAAACACGGCTGCAGGCCTGGAGTCCCGCAGGCCCAGTGGCGCAGTTGGCGTTGCCCGAGTTTACCACCACGGCGCGAACCCGGCCGCGGCTGGCCGCCAGTGACGCACGGCCGACTTGCACGGGGGCGGCCACCACGCGGTTTTTGGTGAAGACGGCTGCGGCAGTGGTTCCCGCAGCGGCTTCGATGAGAGCGAGATCCGTCCGGCCGCTGGCTTTGACGCCCGCCGCAACCGCGGAAAAAAGAAATCCTTGCGACAAATGAATTGTCTCGGGAGACGCCGCGAGTTCTTTCATACCTCCAGCTTCACCAGGAAGCTTGCCGGCTCGGGCAGGATGGAAAACTTGGGCAGCTCGCCGCGCACCATGGCCACTTCATCGCAGCAATGCAGCCGCGGACACACCCAACAGTCCTTGTGAATCTTGTCGGGCAGGTCTTCGCGCTGGGCCAGGCTGAAACCCAGGCGGGAAAAGAATTCCGGCTTGCGGGTAAACAGGCAAATACAACTGACGTGGTGCTTCTCGGCCTCTTCGAGAAGGGCTTCGACCAGGCGCTTACCGCCTCCCGACTTCTGATAAGCGGGATCGACGGTAATGGAGCGGACTTCCGCCAAGTGTTGTCCGTAAAGATGGAGCGCGCCGCAGCCGACGATGCGTCCGCGGTGCTCCAGCACCACGAAATCGCGGACGTTTTCGCAGATCTCGGCAAACGTCCGAGGCAGGAGGGTGCCGTCGCCGGAGTAAGCTCCAATCAGTTCGTGGATGCGGTCGGCGTCGGGAAGAATGGCTTCACGCGTGCGCATGAATTCCCTCCCGCATGGCGTCGATTTTGCGCTTCGCATCCGCGATGGCTTGGCGAACCCGCGCCGGAGCAGTGCCTCCCGGCACATCGTGAATGGCGAGCACGGCTTGCAGGCTAAGGCAAGAATAGAAATCCCGATCGAAGGCTGGATTCAATTTCTGCAATTCCTCCAAGGACAAGTCCTGAAATTCACAGTCTTTTTCCAAGCATAGCTGGACCGCTTTGCCCACCTGCTCATGGGCCAAACGGAAAGGCACGCCGCGCTGGACTAGATAGGTTGCAGCGGCCCAAGCGTTCATGAATCCGGTTTCGGCGGCTTGCTGCATGCGATCATGGTCGAACTTCACGGCCTTCATCCATCCTGTCGCCAACGGGAGGAGCGCCAGAACGGTTTCCGCCGCATCAAAAAGCGGTTGTTGCGTTTCCTGCAAATCTTTGTTGTAAGCCAGGGGCAATCCCTTCACCGTCACCAGCAGCGCGGTGGCGTTGCCGATCACGCGGGCCGCCTTGCCCCGCGCCAGTTCCAGGAGGTCCGGATTCTTCTTCTGCGGCATGGCGCTGCTGCCGGTCGAGTAAGCCTCCGGCAGTTGCACGAAGCCGAATTCCTGCGAAGAAAACAAAATCATTTCTTCGGCCCAACGGCTTAGGTGCAGCGCCAACAGGGAAAGCACGCTGGCAAACTCCAAAACGAAGTCGCGGTCGCTGGTGGCATCGATGCTGTTCGCCGTTGGCGCATCGAAGCCGAGGTCGGAAGAGATGGCGCGCCGGTCTAAGGAAAGCGTGGTGCCCGCCACCGCGCCCGAGCCCAGCGGACAGACATTCAGCCGCTTGCGGCAGTCCGCGAGCCGGTCGGCGTCGCGCAAAAACATCTCGCCATAGGCCAGCAGCCAGTGCGAAACCAGCACCGGCTCGGCCCGCTGTAAATGGGTGTATGCCGGCATGGCCGCGTTTCCCGCCTGCTCTGCGCGGTCCACAAGGACGCCGAGCCACTCCGCCATATCGGCCTGCAATTGGTCGATGCTAGCGCGAACATAGAGCCGGAGGTCGGTCGCAATCTGTTCATTGCGGCTGCGCCCGCTGTGCAGTTTGTAGCCGGTATCGCCGATGAGCGCGACCAATCGCTTTTCGACGAAGTGATGAATATCTTCCGCTTCATCATCCTCGAGAAATGCGGGCGAAGCGGCCGCGGCCTGAGCAATCTGTTCCAAGCCTTCGAGAACTGCAATCAATTCACTCGATGACAGAATTCCGGCGTCCTTCAAAGCGCGGGCGTGGGCCCGGCTGGCGGCCAACTCATGGGCCAGCAAGCGCCGGTCGAAATCGAAAGACCGCTGCCAGCGCTCAAAGTCGGGGTCCAAAGGCTGCCGGAAGCGGCCCGACCACATCTTCATCGAGCGACCTCCGTCCGCATGCGCGCCCGCGAGCGCGAGGGCAGCCCCAAAATCCTGATGAAACCCTCGGCATCTTTCTGGTCGTAACTGTCGCCCATGGTGAAGGACGAAAGGTCGGTGCGATAGAGAGAATTCTCCGACTTCCGGCTTACCACCGCGACATTGCCTTTGTAGAGGGAAAGAGTGATGGCGCCGGTCATGTCTCTTTGCGTGCTCTCGACAAAGGCGTCCAGCGCTTCGCGCAGCGGAGTGAACCACAGCCCGAAGTAAACCAGCTCCGCATATTTCAGGCCGATATGCTGTTTGAAATGGGCCACTTCGCGCTCCAGGCAGAGAGCTTCCAGTTCGCGATGCGCCGCCACCAGTTGCGTTCCGCCCGGAGTCTCATAGCATCCCCGCGACTTCATGCCAACGAAACGATTCTCCACCAGGTCAACCCGGCCAATGGCATTGCGCGCGCCAATCTCGTTCAGCAATTCCACCAATGCCACGGGATCGAGCTTCATGCGGTTGACCGATACCGGGACGCCTTTGACGAACCCAATCTCCACCTGCTCCTCGCGGTCCGGCGCTTCTTGCGGGGAGCGAGTCAGTTGCCAGGTGCCTGGCAAAGGCGCGTTGGCGGCGTCTTCCAACTCGCCGCCTTCATGGCTGATGTGCCAGATATTCCGGTCACGACTGTGAATCTTCTGGCGGCTGGCTTCGACGGGAATCCCGTGCTGCTCGGCGTAGTCCAGGCAATCCTCGCGCGATTTCAGCGTCCACTCGCGCCATGGCGCAATCACCTTCAGCTCCGGAGCGAGCGCTTGATAGGCCAGCTCGAAGCGCACCTGGTCGTTGCCTTTGCCGGTGCATCCATGGGCCACGGCGCTGGCGCCTTCGCGCAACGCAACCTCCACCTGGTGCTTGGCAATCACGGGGCGCGCCATCGATGTACCCAGAAGATACTTGTGCTCGTACACAGCGCCGGCCTTCAGGCAGGGGAACACATATCCCGTGAGAAATTCCTCGCGCAGGTCTTCGACCACAACTTTGCTGGCGCCGGTCTTGTAAGCCTTATCGACCACGGCCTCGATGTCATCCCCCTGCCCTACGTCGCCGACCATGGCGATTACGTCGTAGGAATAGTTTTCTTTCAACCAGGGGATGATGATGGAGGTATCCAACCCTCCGGAATAGGCAAGCACCACTTTCTCAGACATGAACGCTCCTCGCGGGTAGACGGCTCTTTCCACCGTCCAGCAATAACATCAAAATGGCTTTCTGTACGTGCAGGCGATTCTCCGCCTGATCGAAAACGACCGAGCGCGCCGAGTCCATGACCGCGTCGGTGATTTCCTCGCCGCGGTGCGCCGGCAGGCAGTGCATGAAAACCGCGTGGGGAGCGGCCCCGGCGACTAGTTGAGCATTGATTTGATACGGGCGGAAAATCGCCGCCCGCGCCGCCGCCTCGTGCTCTTCTCCCATGCTGGCCCACACATCGGTGTAGATGGCATCGGCTCCGGCGACCGCCTGGTTGGGGTCATTCAGCACCTCAATCACGGCGCCGGTCTTGTGCGCCATGTCTTGCGCATCGGCAACAACTTTGGCGTCTGGACCGTAACCGGCCGGCGTAGCAACGCGGATTTTCGAGCCAATGCACGCGCAAGCCAGCAGCAGCGAATGGGCGACGTTGTTTCCATCGCCAACGTAGGCGAGTTGAATCGGCCGCAGATCGCCAAACTGTTCCTGCAGCGTGAAGTAATCCGCCAGCGCCTGGCAGGGATGCTCCAGATCGCTGAGCGCGTTGATCACCGGAATGGATGCATGCTCTGCCATGGCGGTGACGGTGGCGTGAGAGAAAGTACGCAACACGATGCCATCCACCCAGCGTTCCAGATTGTGCGCCATGTCGCTCAGCTTCTCACGCGCGTCGATTCGACCGCCGGTCTGGTCGACGAAGATCGCTTGGCCGCCAAGACTTCCCATACCGGCTTCGAAGGTGACGCGTGTGCGCAGGGATGGTTTCTCGAAGAACATCGCGATCTGTTTGCCCGCGAGCGTTCCGCGGAAATCCGCGGGACGCGATTTCATCAGGCTCGTGAGATGAAAAATGGCCTCAAGATCGATGGGGCCGATATCGCGAATGGAAAGCAGATCGCGGCAGGAAATTCCCGACGGCGCCGGCGCAGTCACCGCCCGGGCTGTGTTTAGTGGTTGGCTGCTCATTGTGTCTTACTCCTTTTGGCAGACTTCCCGGCGCGCGCGAATCCCCGTCCTGGCTTCGCCGGCGCCGAGGCCAGAGCGGTATCGAGGGCGCGAATGACTTGATCCACGTGCTTTTTCTGAATGATGTAGGGCGGCAGAAACCGCAGCACGGTTTCGTGGGTGCGATTGATGAGGATGCCGCCATCGAGCAGCTGCTGCACCGCGGCTTTCGCCGTATCCGCGGAATCGATGTCAATACCCAGCATCAACCCCATTCCACGAACCTCGCGAATACTGGCGTGTTTGGCCTGCAAGGCTTCCAGTTTTTCGCGGAAGTAACCGCCCATCTCGCGCACGTGTCCCAGCAAGCCATCCACCGTCCGCAGCACCTCGATGGCGACCGCACAAGCCAGCGGCCCTCCACCAAAGGTTGTGCCGTGCATGCCGGGGTGCATGCCGCCGGCTACGCGGTTGGTGGTGAGAATGGCGCCGAGCGGTAAACCCGCGGCGAGCGGCTTGGCCACGGTGACGATATCCGGCTTCACGCCGTACTGCTGGTATGCAAAGTATTTTCCGGTGCGGCCGAGACCGCATTGGATTTCGTCGAGGATGAGCAGCGCGCCGGTGCGCTGGCTCAACTCCCGCGCCGCCTGCAGGAATTCCGCGCTGACCGGGAAAATTCCACCTTCACCCTGGATGATCTCAAGGCAAATGGCGCAGACGCTGCCATCAAACTGCCGTTTCAGATCGTCAATATCGTTGAGCGCGACGAAGCCGACTCCCGGCACCAGCGGCGCAAACGGATGACGGTACTTGGCCTGGCCGGTTGTGGCGAGCGAGCCAAAAGTGCGGCCGTGGAATGAATTGTCCAAAGCCAAAATGCGCCACTTGGCTTTGTGTCCGTTGGAGTTCTCGACGCGCGCCAGGGCACGCGCCAGTTTGAGTGCGCCCTCCCAGGCTTCGGTGCCGCTGTTGCAAAAAAAAGCCTTGTCCAGGCCCGAAATTTTCGTCAGCCGCTTGGCCAGCTCGGCCTGATATTCGTGGAAGAAAAGATTGGAAACGTGGATCAGCCGCGCCGCTTGGCGCCGCAGCACGGATTGGATAGCTCGATGCCCGTGACCCAGCGCATTGACGCCGAGGCCGCTGAGGAAGTCGAGATAGCGCTTGCCTTCTGAATCCCACAGATAGACGCCCCGCCCTCGAGTAAAGAGAACGCGCTGGCGATCATAGGTGGGCAGCAGGAGTTCCTGCTCGGATTGCACGACGGAAGCAAGGTTCATGCCCCAATCACCTCCGTGCCGCATTCCAGCTTGGTGAAGTAGAACTGAGGCAAGATTTCGGCTTGCGCCGCCGGCAAGATGCGCACGCGGCCAACTCCCTTTTTGAGCGCGGTATTGCAGGCTTCCAGTTTCGGCAGCATTCCACCGCCGATCACCGAGTGCTCGACCATGGCGGCTACGTCTTTGGTGTTCAGCCAGGGAATCACGCTGCCATCGGCATCTTTCACTCCCGGCACATCGGTGAGAAAAATCAGCGTATCGGCGTGGCAAGCGACGGCGCAGGCGGCGGCCATCTGGTCGGCGTTGACGTTGTAATACTCGCCATCGGAGCCCAGAGCGAGCGACGACAGCACGGGAATTCCGCCTTCGTTCCAAATTGCGTCGAGCCAGCGCGGTTCCACCGAGCAGATTTCTCCCACAAATCCTAGATCGTAGCCTTCTGTTTTCTTCTTGCGAGCGCGAAACGACATGCCGTCGCCGCCACACAGGCCAATCGCCGGATTGCCGGCGGCGACCACTGCGGCCACGACGCTCTTGTTCACCATGCCGGCCAGCACCATAAGGGCGACATCGCGGGTCTCGGCGTCGGTGATGCGCAAGCCGTTCACGAAGTCGCTCTTCTTGCCTAACAAGCTCAGTGTGCGGGTAAGCGTGCTGCCTCCGCCATGGACCAGGGCAATCTGGTGCCCATCGCGCGCCAACTCCACCACCGCATGAGCGCACTTGCGCAATGTGGCCTTGTCTTCCAACGCCGTGCCGCCAATCTTGACCACGATCTTCACTGCAGGCCCTCCTCTTCTTTCCACCCGTACATCAGATTCATGTTCTGCACGGCTTGCCCGGCCGCGCCTTTCAGCAAGTTGTCCACGCAGGAGACCACAACCAAACGGCGTCCGTCTTTCGCCAGGCAAAAACCGATATCGCAATAATTCGTATTCACCGAATACTGAATTTCCGGCAAGCGCGGCGTGCCGAAAATTCGCACCCAGCGCTTGCCCGCATAGAATCCGCGGAAGCAGGCTTCCACCTCCGCCGGTTTCATCTCCCGATTCAGATGCACATAAACCGTCGACAAAATCCCCCGCGGGATGGGCAAAAGATGCGGCGTGAAAATCAGTTCCCCGGCATTGAGCTTCAACTGCTCGAGCATTTCTCCCATGTGGCGATGTCCGAATACCGCGTAGGCCGACAGGTTGTCGGCCACGGAAATAAAATGGGTGCGCGCGGTCGGCTCTTTGCCGGCTCCGGAAACGCCGGATTTCGAATCCGAGATGATCCCGCGCTCGCGGTCTACGATACCGGCTTGCAACAAAGGAGCCAGCGCCAGGATCACCGATGTCGCATAGCAGCCAGGATTGGCGACCACCGTGGCATGGGCAATCAAGTCGGCATTCAGTTCTGGCAGACCGTAGACGGCCTTATTGGTGAACTCGGCGGCGGCAGCGGAGCCTTCGTCCTTGAATCCATACACCGCGCGATGCCGCGCTTCTTTCAGCCGCCAAGCGCCGCTCAAATCGATTACCCGAAGTCCATGGGCGACGGCTTCCGGCACCAGCGACCTCGAAGCTTCATGCGGGGTTGCCAAGAAAAGCAATTTAACGCCGTGTTCTTTTAGCGACGCCCAGGAAAGCGGCTGCAGCGGATAGCTTCCATTTCCCGAAAGCACCGGGAAGATATCGGCGAGATTGATGGTCCCGTTGCCTTCGCTCTGCCGGCTCAACAGTAAAGGCGTCTCCACCTGGGGATGATGCAGCAACAGCCGAGTCAATTCCAAACCGGAGTAGCCGGTCGCACCCACGACCGCCGACTTGAGTTTGCCAGGCATCAGGCGAGCATCTCCTGGGTGCGGGTGGCCAACCGGCTGGCGGCCTTGTTGTTCTGACAAACGATAAGAATGGTGTCATCCCCGGCCACGCTGCCCACGGCTTCCGGCCATTCTTCGTCGTCGAGGGCGGCGCACACCGGCTGCGCGCTGCCCACCGTGGTTTTGATGACCAACAAGTTCTGGGCCCGGCGCACATGCACGACAAACTCGCGCACCAGCCGGGAAACCGGAGGCAAAGCCGAACCGGAACCATGTTCACCCAGCGGCAGGGCATAGCCCTCGGCCGTCTTGGCGAGGCCGAGATCGCGAATATCCCGCGAAAGCGTGGCCTGCCCCACCTTGACGCCGCGCTTGTGCAAGGCGCGCTGCAATTCTTCCTGGCTGCCGATCGGCCCTTGCTCCAGCAGTTCCAGGATGGTTTTTTGCCGTAACAATTTGCTCATGAATACCTATTCACTCAGATGCATACTTATTCATCTGTCTTTATGATAAAGGTTCCGCGGCTGGCGTCAAGCAAAATCTCGGTAAGATTCACGGCCTCGGTGAGTACTGGGTTTCAAGATGAGGAGTAGGGCAGACGTTTCGCCAAAAACCAAAAAATCAGCGGAACCATACGCGACTGACTGAAGTCCGGGCGGTGCGCCGGGCTTCGCCCTGGCTGGACAGCCGAGGCGGCTGTCGCCACGCGGGATTATGTGCGTAGCTGAACTCGCTCTAGCAGGTCCCTCCCGACTGATACAGGGCGGGCGAAAGACCACCCGCCACACGAGCCGGCGGCGAGAACAACAAGGCGTGCAATCGCCGCACTGCTTCTTCAGCGCGCGATTCATCCACAAGAAAGCTGACAGTCCGTTCCGACGCGCCCTGGCAGATCATGCGGATCTCAAGATCGGAGACGGCATGGAACACCTGGCTGACGATTTCCGGACGCCGCCGAATCTTCTCGCCCACCAGACAAACCAGAGCTTTGCGGCTTTCGCAGCGCACCCTAGCCACTTGCCGGAGTTCTTCGAGGAGGACAGGCAGATCAGCCACCGAACTCAGCACCAGCGACAAACCGCTGTGCGAGGCGGAGAGCAGCTCCAAGTTGTGCTGATGGCGCTCGAACACATCGAACACCTGGCGCAGCAGATCGGGGCGCAGCCGCTGCGCCGGTTCGATGTCAAGAACCGCGACCTCAGGCTTGGTGGTGATGGCCTTCACCCGGCCGTTGTCGCTGGTATGCGCGGTGATTTCCGTTCCGCCACTTCCGGGGTTTCGAGAGTTCAGCACCCACACCGGAATGTTGTGTTGCATAGCCGGGGCAATAGTGGCGGGATGCAGAACCTTGGCGCCGAAGTGCGCCAATTCCGCCGCCTCGTTGAAACTCATGCTGGTGATGCGCAGCGCGTCCGCGCAAAGATTGGGATCGGTGGTCATGACTCCGTCGACATCGGTCCAGATTTCGATGCGGCGGGCGTTCAACACCACTCCAATGGCGGCGGCGCTGCAGTCGGATCCACCCCGGCCAAGCGTCGTGGGAACCCCTTCGCGGGTCGCGCCCGCGAAGCCGCCGATTACCGGAACCTGCCCGGAGTGCAGCAACGGCAAGAGAACCGCCCGCATCCGTTCCTTGGTGTCCTCCCACAAAGGCGAGGCGTGGGTGTGGGCGTCATCAGTGACCAGGCACTGCTTCGAATCCACCCAGGCCACGTCGAACCCGTCCCGCAGCAAGGCAGCGTGCAAGACCTTGCTGGAGAGATATTCGCCCACTCCCAGAAACCGGTCTTGTACGGCTGGGCTCAGCGTTTTTGCCGCTGCGATCTCATCCGCGAGAGCCTCCAGCACTTGGAAGGCTGGCTCCAGTTCCGCCCAAAGACATTCATACTGCTGCTTCTCCACCAGTTCGCCGGCCACGGCCTGATGCCGCAGTCGCAGGCGGCACAGCGTATCTCGCGCAGCCTCCGAATTCCCTTCCCCTGCCGATCTGGCCGCCGCGAGCAATTGGTCGGTCACCCTGGCTAACGCGCTGACCACGACCACGGGTGGATGGCGGAGGCGCCGCTTCACCAGTTGGCTGACGCGCCGGATAGCGGCTGCGTCCTCCACCGAAGTGCCGCCGAATTTCATGACGACGCACTCCCCGCGCCGTACAGTAGCTTCCTGGCTCTCGCTCGACCGCAGCTTCATCGCGCCTCCCATCCCCGTTTACCTTGACGCAAAAAAACCACCGCTCAGTTGCTTCTGGCGGTGGTCTTAATCCCTGTCAGAACAATCTTGCTCAGCTCAGCAGGTGGCCTCCCCCAGTAGACACCAAATCCGTGTCTTGCCCATTTGGGTAGTAATTCGCTTGGCGTTCTGGGAAATAATGACCATAGGCACTGCCGTATTAGTTCTGTTGTTCCGTCTCGGTCTTGGATGATTCCTTGCCCGACTCTTGCCTTGCCTCGAAAAACTGCACCAGCCGATTCACCAAGCGCCGTTGGCCGCCGATCATATGCAGCCCGCTCTCATGCAGGTGCTCCTGCAGAACCTGGTTCAAACTGCGTTCCAGTTCACTCATGGCGTGGCCCCTCAAGCCGCACTAAATATTAGGACCCTCTAACAAGCTTAGCAACTTTCAGAATCGAACGGAAATCGGAAATTCCGATCACGGAAATCGCCAAAGCTGATGCCCGTGATTCAATGGCCGCCGGACTTGCTTTACTTTGAGGAAGATCCCAGCTGCCGCACCGTGCTGATAAACGTGGTCGTCGCGCGGGTGAGGGTGCGGTCGCGCCGGTACGCCAAGCCCAGTTCCCGCCACAACTCTTCGTCCTTAATAGGAATCAGCTTGACCCGGCCCGCCAGCACTTGGTCGCGGGCGAAGCTGGCGCTTATCAGCGAGACTCCGAGCCCTGCGGCGACGAAGCTCTTGATCATGCCCACGCTGGGCAATTCCATCCTAATCTGCAGCTGCGCGGCATAAGGCCGAAAGAGTTTGTCCATGAGGCGGCGGCTGTAGCCGGTTTTGGGCAGCAGAAGCGGCTGCTTGGCGATCTCGCTGACCGGAACCACATCCAGCTTCGCTAAGGGATTCTGCGGGTTGACCATCAACATCAATTGATCGCGAAAAATGGCGTGCGCTTTCAGGCTGGCGGATTTCACCGGCAGAGTCACGATGCCCACGTCAATGGTGCCGTTTTCCAGTTTCTCGACAATCTTGTAGCTGAAGTTGCGATAGATGCTGATCTGGACGCTGGGATAAAGATTGCAGAACTTGGCAAAGACGTCAGGCAGAACGTAGAGACAGGTCGCTTCATTGGCGCCGATCACCAGCGTTCCACGCGGGGAGCTGCCTTGGTCGGCGACCGCGAGCAGCGATTCGTCCCGCATCTGCAGCAGGCGCTCGGCGTAGGCAAACAGAACCCGGCCAGCGGGCGTCAAGGTTACATCCTTGCCGGAGCGGTCGAGCAGGCGATCGCCGTATTCCTGCTCCAGTTGCCGGATTTGCGCGCTCACGGCGGACTGTGACCGAAAGACTTTTTGCCCCGCGCGGGAGAAGCTGCCGAGTTTGGCGACTTCCAGGAATGTGACTAACTGGTCGAAGTCCATGGTTAATGCGAGATTATAGACGAGAGCCGCGACTGTGGGGCGGACACTCTTGTCGTCCCCACACTTAGGTGGTGAACGCCAACGCGAGCAGGGTTTTCTGTTCCACTTCGTGGGCTTTGGCGGAGCCCGTCGCCGGGCTGGCGCTGGCGGAGCGCTTGACCGTCAGCACCGGGCGGTCGCCGGCGAGCCTGCGCAGCCGCGGCAGAACGTAAAACAGCGGGCCCATGTTGGCGGGCTCTTCCTGCACCCAGACGATGTCTCCCGAGGGATGGCGCGCGAGTTCGGCGATCAATTCGGCTTCGGGGAACGGATAGATCTGCTCGACAAAGACTATGGCCGTGGAGGTGTCCTTGCGCTTCTTGCGTTCCACTCGCAACTCGTGGCCGATTTTTCCCGTGCACAGCACGATGCGGCGCGCGTCGACCGCTTCCGTGTCGGGAATCACCGACAGGAATCCCTTATGCGTGAAGTCTTCAATCGGAGACGAGGCATCGGGATGCCGCAACATGCTCTTCGGCGTGAATACTACCAGCGGCTTGCGCCAAACCCGTAGTGCTTGCCGTCGCAATAGATGAAAATATTGCGCTGCATTCGACGGCTGACAAATCTGGAAGTTATCCCGCGCCGCCAGTTGCAGAAAACGCTCGATGCGGGCGCTGGAATGTTCCGGGCCCTGGCCTTCGTATCCATGCGGCAACAATAGGACCATTCCGGAGAGCAGCCCCCATTTATCCTCGCCCGCGCTGATGAACTGATCGATCACCGCTTGGGCGACATTGACGAAGTCGCCGAACTGCGCCTCCCACAGCACCAGAGCCTCCGGGTAGTCGCGGCTGTAGCCATACTCGAAGCCCAGCACACCGGCCTCGGAGAGCGTGGAATTGTAGATTTCGCCACGCGCCTGGCCTTCGGCAATGTGCTGCAGCGGCACATATTCGTGCTCATTCTCGATATCGAGAAGCAGGGAATGGCGCTGGTTGAAGGTGCCGCGGCGGCTGTCTTGCCCGCTGAGCCGCACCGGCACGCCGGCCTTCACCAAACTTCCGAAAGCCAAAGCCTCCGCCATGCCATAGTCCACGGGACGTTTGCCCTTGCCCATCTCGGCGCGCTGTTCGAGCAGTTTCTTGATCTTGGGGTGGATGTGAAAATCCTCCGGATAAGCCGTGAGCCGCTGCGTCAACGCCGCCAGTTCCTCCGCCGGCAGACCCGTTTCAACTTCGTATTGCGATTTGTGGCGGCCGCCTTTGTAACCATCCCAATACTTAGGCAGTTCGCGCAGCGTGGGTTTCTTGCGGATGTGGCCGGCCTTCTTTTGCGCGGCTTCATATTCCGCACGGACCGCGTCCGCTCGCGCTTGCGCATCCGCCGCGCCGATGTCCTCGGCATAAACCTCCCACAACGGCGGATGGTCTTTGATCATTTTGTAGCGCAGAGGCTGGGTGATGGTGGGGTCGTCCACCTCGCTGTGCCCGTGACGGCGATAGCCAATCATGTCCACGACCACGTCCGTGCCAAATCTGTAGCGATACTCCAGGGCCATGCGGCCGACGCGCACCACCGCGTCCACGTCTTCGGCGTTGACGTGAAAAATGGGAATGTCCTGGCGGCGGGCCAGCTGCGCCGCGAAACGGGCGGAATGCAGTTCGCTGGAGAGCGTGGTAAAGCCGATCAGATTGTTGACGATCACATGCACGGTACCGCCCACGCTGAATCCAGGAATGTCGGAGTAGTTCAAAGTCTCCGCAAAAATTCCTTGCCCCGCGAAGGCTCCGTCCCCATGCACCAGCAAAGGCAGATATTTTCGCGTGCCGCCAGCGCCAGCGCGATCTTGTTTGGCGCGGGTGCGGCCCACGGTGACGGGATCGACGGCTTCCAGATGGCTGGGATTCGAAACCAGGTGGATATGGATTTTCGCGCCGCTGCGAGTGACGTATTCTCCGGTCGCTCCCATGTGATATTTCACATCGCCGCTGCCCAGAACGCTGCGCGGGTCCACGTCTTCAAAGCCGGCGAAAACCTCTTCCGGTGCGCGTTTGGCGACCTGTACGATCACGTTCAGCCGACCGCGATGGCTCATGCCCATCACCAGCTCAACCGCGCCTAGTTCGCCGGCGCCCTCCAGAATTTCATCCACCAAGGGGATAAGCGCAGTGACGCCTTCGAGAGAAAATCGCTTATTGCCGAGATACCGGTGCTGCAAGACCTGCTCAAAAAGATCGGCGCGGATCAACTGATCGAGCACAGCATCCTGATCCACGGGGGCCTGTGGACCTTCCAGCCGTTCCTGAATCCAGCGACGCCGTTCCGGGTCGGCGATGTGCACGAACTCCGCGCCCACGGTGCCGCAATAGATCTGGCGAGCTTCTTCCGCGAACTCGCCGTCGATGATCAGATCGGGATGCAGTTGCGAACGCAGGAACCCTAGAGGATCGAGATCGGCCTCGAGGTATCCCCAACGGCGAAACGCGTCGAACACCCGTTCGCGCTCGGAATCGAATGCGGTCATGACTCCGGCGGGGGAATCTCCCGCAGTGACAGTGTCAGCTTGCTTGGTAATCATAATTCGTCAACTACTAGGATAAAGGATGAGAACGGGGTTGTGGTGGATTCGGGGGCAAATGGCGGCGCGGCCTAACCAGCCGCGCATGGCTCACTGCAGAAAAACGACCAGCATGCGTCCATCCGAGTGGTAGCCGCCCCCGGTGGCATTCTTAGCGTCCTGCACCGGATCGGGAGGAAGATAGTAGCTCATGCTTTCGACTTTGCCGGCTTGCTGCAAGGTCTGGCCAATGTTGTCGCGTTCTCCGTCCACGGCGGGGTCGATTTTGTGGGTGACCTTGCCATTGCGTTGATCTTTTTCGAAACCAATGTCGTGGGTGCCCGCTCCCACCCATACGGTTTGTCCTTTGTAGGTGAACGGCGCCTTCCAGATGCGGAAATGATGCCGGGTCGCGACCACGGCGTAGGCTTCGGCCTCCTCGTAGCCGTAATCCTGCCTCCGGTCGAACAGATAGAGCGAACTCATGGGCATGGCCAGGTAATCTTTTTTCTGGTAAGTCTCAATCACCGCCTTCACCGCGGCGTCTTTGTCGTTGGTATCGGCCACATTCCAGTTGGCGGCCTGCAGTGCGGCCTGCATCTGCGTTTGGGAGCCAACCAAAACGAAATTCACCATGTCGCCCTGGTTGTTAAATTGGTCATGAACCCGCCGGGGCAAGTTGTTGATGTTCTTGCGAAGAGACGAATCCAAAGGTGTGTTGGAAACGTTCAAGGCCGGCAGCGCGCTGGCGGCAGCGCCGGAGGTTGCAGCGTTCCCAGACGCAGAGGACGATGCGCCACTACCGAATTGCCCGGCCAGCCAAGTCTGCGCCGCAGCGGCCAGTTTGGATTTGATATCTCTGGGCGCGGCAGTACTTGAGGTGGGGATTACATGCACTTTCGCCTGCACGCTCCCGGCGCAGTTCCCGCCGTTGATTCCGAGAAAAAGATGGCTGGCTTCCTGGATCTGAATGTCCTTACCGTCTTCCACTGGAAGCGGCTCCGCCCCCTGCGCGTGCAAGCGCGCCAACAGTGAACCGGCGGGAGCGGAAGGGAGTAAGAGACCACTCGAATCCTGAGTCCCGCTGCCTTGCGGCCCGCAGTCTGTGGGCATCACGGTCGATATTTGCAGCACCTCGCCGGTTTGCAGATCAAGGCCGGTGTCGGTCCACGAAGTGGTGGGAGTCGCGATCGTAAAGCTGTAATCCGTGCCAACGGGAACGGAACTTGACGCAGTTTGCGCAGCGGTCAACGAGATTGCCACCAGGGCAAACGCGGAGACCATCACAATGCAGGTGAAGTGACGGAGTTTCATAACGCCCTCAACCGTAGCGGCCTCGCCCGCAAAGCTAGCCACACTTTCCCGTACCGTGGCAGCCGCGGGAAGATGCTGAACAATTGCCGGGCTCGGCCAGTTCGCCATCCGGGCCGATGCAAGTTTGGGTGTGAATGCACCAAAACAGACCATCGTTCGATGGCTGCACCGTAGGATCGTGCTCGGCCAAAACGAACTGCCCTTTCCAGCGCAGCGCCGGGCAGAGATCGGGGTGCTTGGTGTTGAAGCGAACAGATTCCGGAACGGGCTTTCGTCCGATGGTCTTTTGTCCAGTCAGGTCTTCGCCGGTCATTCTTTGTCCAATCATGCGGCACCTCCCGACAGCAGCCTTAAGAATAGCGCGCCGAACGGCGACTCGCGCCAGTTGAACTTTGTACGCATTGTGGCTCAGTGGCTTGGCATTCGCGAGTGCGGCTTCGGCGCTGGCCTTGGCGGTTTCTTCGGAAATACGTTTGCCCACCAGCGCCTGCTCAGCTTCAGTCGCAATCCACGGCACCGGCGCTACGTAACCCAGGACTACACGGGCGGACCGCACCGTCGAACCGTTCATTTGCAGCGCCACCGCAGCCACTGCCAACGGCCAGTCGAACGCCTCTTTCTGGCGAATTTCATAGTGCGCGGCGCTGACTCCGTTGGCAGAAGGAAGAACAATCTCCGCCACGATCTCGTTGGGCCGGAGATCTTGCTCTCGATCCGTTGCCAGTTTCGGAGTAACGAAAAATTTCTCCAAGGGAAGCTCGCGTTTACCCTTCGGACCCACCAACACAACCTTCGCTCGATAAGCGATTAGCGCGGGAGCAACAGTCGACGGGCTGACGAACTTGGCCGGACCGTCGTTGCCCAGGATCGCGTGATAGCGGTTCTCGCCTCCGGCGACCAAATCCTTCCCTGACTCGTCTTTCGGCAACAACCCAAAGCCGCCGCGGAAATACCAGCAACGTGGCCGCTGGCACAGGTTTCCGCCGAGCGTCGCCATATTGCGAATCTGCGGGCTGGCTGCTTCATTCAGCGCGTCGGCTAGCGCGGGATAGTCCTTCACCACGTGAACGTTGTCCGCCAGATCGCCGAGCGTGGTCAGTGCGCCGATGCGAAGGCCCTGCGGACCGGCTTTCACGCCGTCAAATTCCTTGATGTCCTTGATATTGACCAGGCGCTTGGGATGGACAACGTCATCCTTCATCAGGGCCAGCAAATCGGTGCCGCCGGCCAGTATGGCGGAGCTACCCCAGGTTGCGCCCAGCAGGCTGACGGCTTGTTCTTTGGTTGCCGGACTGGCGTATTCAAAAGGTCGCACTATGCACCTGCCTTCTGCTCGAGCGCCGCGAGCACGTTGTCGGGTGTGAGCGGGAGGAACGGCACGCGCACGCCAATCGCGTTTGCCACGGCGTTGGCAATGGCCGCTCCAGGAGAAATAACCGGCGGCTCGCCCAACCCAATCACACCGCGCTCGTCGTACCCTTTGCCGGTCATCATGTGGACGACCAGTTCAGGAATATCGTGAAGTCCGGCCAGCCGGTAGAACTCCATGTTCGAGTTCAACATGCGGCCGGTAGCTTGGTCCATTATCTTTTCTTCGTAGAGCGCATAGCTGATGCCCATGATGAGAGCGCCGAAGCAACTGCTCTCCGCGGTCTTGAGATCAATGATCAGGCCGCAATCCTGCACCGCAACCATCTTCTTAACCTTGACGACCCCGGTCTCCATATCCACTTCCACTTCCGCCATGCCCACGCCACCGACTCCGCTATTGGTTAGGTCGGGCGGTTTGGTCCGGTCGGGATTCTTGCCCCGTGCTGTAACCGGCATTGCGCCGAGCTTCGAGCAAGCCTGCTTCCAGGGAAGCGAGCGGCTGGGATCGGTCTTCACCCTCACCACTCCGTTCACGGCCTCCAAATCATCGGGCTGTGCGTTCAGCGCCGGCGCAACTTTCTCGAACAGAGCTTGGCGCGCATCCACCGCGGCGTGCCGCGTGGAAGAACTTACTCCGCCCGGCGTGGTCGAACCGCCCGAAGCCCCCGACGCAGGATAAAGCGTGTCGCCGATGTAGAGATTGATGGCTTCGATCGGCAGCCCCAAGGTCTCAGCCGCGACAATCACAATCGTGGTACGAGTGCCAGTGCCGAGGTCCTGCGTGCCGATCTTCACGTCCACCGAGCCATCGGGATGAATGGTGCAATCGCAATCGCTGGCGTGGCCGCGGCCGCCCCAGGTATGGATGGAAAGTCCCAGCCCGCGCGCGAGATTCCCGGAGACGTTCTGTCCCCGCCCGCGCCATTTGTCTTTCCATCCCATTAGGTCCGAAGCAATGCCCAACTCTTCGCGATACGTGGTCTCGCGTGGGCCGACGATGTTCAGGTTCTTCAGCCAGAGATCGATCGGGTCCATGTTCAGCTTAGCCGCGAGATCGTCCAGCGCGCCCATGGTGATGACCGCGGCCTGCGGATGGTTGGGAGCGCGCCAAGCGCGGGCCGGGCCAATGTTGTTGCGAATGGCGGTGTGCTCCAAATGGCGGTCCGCAATGTTGAAGACATACGGAATCGGCGGCATGCCTCCGCCGCCGGGGCCGCCTGTGCCCCACGACTGTGACTGCCAGGCGGTGAGGGTGCCATCTTTCTTGGCAGCCACTTTCACGCGGGCGTAGGCGGATGGGCGCGCTCCCGCGACCTCCAGCTCGGGAGTGCGTTCCAGCATGATGCGCACGGGCCTGCCGGCTTTCTTGGATAACTTTGCGGCTGTAACATCCCATCGGTCGGCGGCGAACTTGCTGCCGAAACCCCCGCCCATGTTGTCCTGATGAA
Organism: uncultured Acidobacteriaceae bacterium; assembly: GCA_963776125.1. Taxonomy (GTDB): domain Bacteria; phylum Acidobacteriota; class Terriglobia; order Terriglobales; family Acidobacteriaceae; genus PALSA-270. Next base: position 49,747 of record CAVZMC010000058.1, read on the forward strand.
TACGGATGTTGGCGGCGGGAACGCCCAGCGGATCCGCCATCTGCGCGGGCACGCCGGAAACATTCTGCGTGGAAATGTGGACCATGAGGTGGTCCTTGCTGGGCCATTCGGCGACCGAACCGTGGCTTTCCAGGCAGCAATGCGTAATCACGGAAGCGCCGTATAGGCCTTCTGACACGACGTCCGCGCTGGCAAAGGCTTTGTCGGGATCGCCCATGGTCTGCGCGGCGGCCTTCTGATAAGCCGAATGCCCGCCTCCGCCTTTCACCTCGTGGTACTCAGCTTTGCGGATGGCGTCGATCACGGCGTCCGACGCGCCCGCGCCCTTCCAGTCCTTGATGTCGTCTTCCTCAACGTGGAAGGTAACGCCATGCTGCTGCAAGTATTCGATGAACTGCCGGTCAGGGAGCTGATTGTTGATGGCATCGTCAATGTCATCCCCGTTCATGGGACCGGCGCTATCGCCCGCGCCTGCCGGCGGCTCGGCATCGCTCACCATGTGATTTGCGGGGTGGTATTGCACGGTGATGGCGCGCGCCGCATCTTCGGCGGTGCCTTCGTCCAAGGCGGCTACGGCGACCACTTCGTCGCCCGCCCATTGCACCGTGCTGCCCGGCTTCTGGACGATCTCAATGGCCTTCACGCCCGGCATTTTTTCCGCGGCGCTGGTATCGATGCTGACAATCTTCGCCTTGGCGTAGGGCGAGCGGACCACTTTGCCAAACAGCATGTCGGGCGCGTGATAGTCGTATTCCTTTCAACAACTTACCTCCGCCCAATCCCCTATTTCACCGCTAAACCCCATTTTTCTCCCGTTTC
>CAVZMC010000059.1:0-9231 GCA_963776125.1 uncultured Acidobacteriaceae bacterium
TACTGCCGCTATCTGGACCGCAAGTCAATTCCTTGGACATGGGGTCGGAGCCGGAGTGGTAGTTCATGGAAGCACTCGATCCGCTGGTATGGCATTCGAGCACGTTGCCGTATTTCTTTAACTGGTCGCGGTAATAAGCAATGATGCTCGTAGGCGTGGAGTCGGATTCATATTCGACCGCGACGACCTTCAAACCATAGCCCATGCCGGAAATATTTACGTTGGCGCTCTTGTCGTCGTTTGATTTGTCTTCCGGCTTGGGGCGCGCGCCTGGGTAGACGGGCATGCCGGTGTCACGCGCGTCGGCGTTCTTGTCGACATGAATTCCGCCGAACGGAGTGCTGATGTCGACATTTTTCTCCTTGCCGCTCTCATCCTTTTTCACGTGGATGGTGCAAGCGGGGAGAAGAAGCAGAATGACAGAGACAGAAATGAAGGCCAGCGCGCAGCGGAATTCGCGGTCTAGTCGAGGTGTTCGCAATCTATCGATCTGCATGTTGCACTCCTTCCGAAGCCTCTCGAAACTGACGCCGCTGGCAATTCGATTCCGGTGCCGCGCGGGGCGATTCGCGGGATGGCGACCGGTAGATGGCCGTGGATCGAGATTTCTCCGAACAGCGCTTTCACCGCGCTCACCTCGGAAACGCCCGCATTGGAGAACGTACAAATATAGTTCTGCACGGCGGGAAAGTCCTGCGCCAAGTACGGATTTCCCAGGCGAGGACCACGGTTTTCGCCGCCGCTTGGTCGAGAATCCGCCGCATTAAGTCCGAACTGGCTTCCGGCAGCGAAACTGAACTTCGCCAAGCCGTTGGCTCCTTCCATGGCCTTGCCTGCCGTCGGAATCGCGTAGACGGCGGCGAGAACGACGCCGGCGTCGCCCACCGCGGTGAGCACTTCAGCCGATTCGGCAGTGGCGATCCGCGGGTCCACGTAAATCACATTGGCGTCCGCCACGCGATTCTTCAATTGCCGCTCGAACTCGCGTCCCGGCGTTGGTGCGCACGTCGTCGGCAAAAATCACAGCCACGATGCGGTTATGAACTTTCTCCACTTTTTGATACGGAAGGCCGTGCTCAACAGTTCCCATTTGTTTGAGCGGGAGAACCTGGCCGTTGTCGCGAACCAGCGTCACCGCGTCGTCGGCAATCTTCTGGCCCAGGGCGAGATTTTCGGGTTTGCCGACCTCGGCAGAGAGCTTATCGATATCCACAAGGCGGGCCTTCTCCAGCCCGAGAGAAGCTTTTGCTTGCAATATCTTCAAGACCGAGGCGTCGAGGCGCGCTATGGGAATTTCGCCGCTGCGCACGGCCTGGAGCAGGGCGTTATAGGAGGCGTTGAGATCGGGCGGGATGATGAGGACGTCATTGCCGGCCTTGAAGGCGTCCACGGCGGCGCGGCCAATCTTGGAGGCGTAGAGGCGGGTGAGCCCGGCCATATCGAGAGCGTCGGTGACCACGATTCCCTGGAAGCCAAGCTTGCCGCGAAGTAGATCGGTTGCGATGGCAGGCGAAGTCGAGGCTACGCGGTTGGGATCGGGTTCGAGAGCAGGCACGGTGACATGCGCCACCATCACTGCATCCACGCCGGCGGCGATGGCTTGGCGGAAGGGCGGGAGTTCGATGGATTGCAGATGATCCATATCGGCGCTGACTTGGGCCACGCCGAGATGGGAGTCGGTGGCAGTGTCGCCGTGTCCGGGAAAATGCTTGGCCGTGGTCAATAGTCCGTTGGCGCGCGCGCCGCGGATGTAGGCCGCGCCCAATTCGCCGACTTGCTGCGGGTCGGCGCCGAAAGAGCGCGTGTTGATGATGGGGTTGGCTGGGTTCGAGTTCACGTCCATCACGGGAAAGAAATTCCAGTTCACGCCGATGGCGCGGGATTCCTGCGCGGTGATGCGTCCGAAGGCTTCGGCGTAGTCCAGTTTGCCGGCCGCGCCAAAGGCCATGGCGTGGGGAAACTCGGTGCCTCCGTGGACGCGCATGGTCACGCCGCGCTCAAAATCGGCGGCGATGAGCAACGGTAGCTTGGACTCCCGCTGCAGGCGGTTGAGCATCTCCGCCGTCTCGTAGGGCTGAGTGCGATAGAGAAATGGAGCATCGTAGGGGACGGTCATGGCAAAGCCACCGAGATGGTATTTGCGCATGGCATCGCGAAGCTCGAGATACTCACGGCTGTCCTCGTTGAGAAATTGAACGCGCGCCCAGATCATGAAGACTTGGCCGACTTTTTCTTCGAGGGAAAGACGGCGCAGAGTTTTCTCGGCCCACTTTGCGCCGTCGCGATCGAGATGGACGGGCGCGGGCTGCTGGAACATTTCTTTTCCGAAAGCGGCCGCGCAAAAAGAAAGCAAAGCGAGAAGAAGAAAGACGCGCCGGGGCATGAGAAGACGATAGCAGAGGACGAATAAGGACGGAACCAGCGTCGTGGATCCTCCCTCCCCAGGGTAATCCACGAAGCGCTGGTTCCCATGCCCGAGGCAGCGGGCAAAAGCAAAACGGTGGCGTTATTGCGCCAGGTAACGGACGATCGCCAGATCCTCCATGGTGTTGGCAGTGTCCTTGGAGACTTGCACTTCCCCGATGGCAAGAATCTTGTTGTCGGGTTGGACAAACACTATGTCAATGAAGCCTTCTAGAGCGACTTGTGTGGTGACCACGCCGCCGCTGCCGAAGGTTGGATCCAGGGTGCCATTGGGTTCCAGTCGCGCCACTCCCCAAGAGCTGGTGACGGCGGTTTCGACGGTTCCGCCAAGCGCGATTCTGCTTTGCGAGTCAGTGGCAATGCTGCCCACGCCACTCTTAATTTCCACCCCGTTGGGGAGGAACGAGATCGCTGGCGAGGAAAACGAGAGGTCAGCGGCGCCACTTACCTCGAACTTTTGGACGATGGCGTCGGTGTTTGTCTTGCCGAACGGGCCTCGCACGCCCCCGGCTTCCAGATCTTCCCCGTTCGACAGGAAAGTTTGGGAGATGACGCTGCGCTTGACCGCGATGACCGCGCCGCCGGTAGGAGTGCCGACCAGAGCGCCGGCGGAGGTGAACTGCGCCAGTTGTCCCGCGCTATTCAGAGCCAGGATGCCGTCTCCGGAAAGCAAGGCCAGCGTACTGGGAGTGCTGATGGCCACGGCGGAGGCGAAACCGCTGCTACCGAAGGTTGTATCGAGCGCGCCGTTGGGAAGATAACGGCCCAGGACGGTCTGCGGGGAGACCTTGCTGCGAAACGGCGGCGTGGCCGAGCCGGCGAGAAGAATCTTCCCGTCGGGCTGGGCCAGAACAATATTGGGGCTTGCCGCAAGAGGCGGGACAGAGGGAAAGTTGACGATTACCTGGCCATCGCTACCGAACGAAGAATCCGGTTCTCCGTTGGCAATGAAACGCAGGAGCGCGATTTCGCTTTCGGTTCCGCTGTCGTTGGCCGCTCCAAATATCGCCAGGATCTGTCCGTTCGGCTGAACCGCAATGCTTTCGATGAACGATATTCCTAGGAAAAAGCTCGCCGGTGCAGGCAACGTGACCATGCCGTCAGTGCCGAAGCTGGAATCGAGAGCGCCATTCGGCAAGTAACGCACGATGACGGCGGCGGATTGCTGCCCGGCAAGGCCCGCAACCGATCCGGCCACTATGATGTCGCCGTTGGGCGCGAGAGCTGCATCCGAAAAAGTGAAATTGTTGTTATTGGGGCCAAAATTGGTTTCCACAATGCCGCCGTTTCCAAAGGTGGGGTCCAGACTGCCAGCCGCCGCGAAGGCAGAGATGCAGGTCCCAAGAAGACTGAGCGAGAACACTACGAGCGCGATGAACTTCTTCATTTCTTAATTCTCCTTATTAACTTTTGTTAGGTTGAATAGCGTGGCCTCGTGCGGACGAACTTATCCCGCGAGGGTTCTGCACTACCGAGTGGAAAGAATCAACGGGGTCTTTCCTTGCGGAGCTTACTTCCGTGGGGGCTCTGGATTCGAAGACTAGTCTGACGAAAGCTGCCAGTTGTCAGTGGGATGTAAAGGTTGTGTCGGAATATTTTTTCAAACAGTTTCGCGCGATCGTTGCACTTTCTCCATTGCAGTTTTCTGAATGTCGTCCTGCGAGCCGAAACCTTCCAGCCAGACCACGTCAGGTTCGCGCCGGAACCAGGTCATCTGACGTTTGGCATAGTTACGGTGAGCTTGTTGGACGGCGGCGAGGGCGGTGGGCGGATCAATCTCACCGCGGAGAAGTTGTACGGCCTGCTTGTAGCCCAGGGACTGCAAGGGCCAAGCGGCGTCGCCGAATTTTTCGAGCAGGCGCCGAGTTTCTTCCACTAGGCCGTTGTCGAACATTTGTTGCGCGCGCTGGTTAAGGCGATGGTAAAGCGCAGCGCGGTCTGGATTCAGCCCTATACGGAAGATGCGAAAGCCCGCCAGCGGGTCACGGCCTCGTTTCCATGCTTCGGTCACGGGTTGCCGTGCGCTCAGGCAGACCTCGATGGCCCGGATGAGCTTCGCGGCATCGTTCGCGTGGATTTTGGCGGCGGCCGCGGGGTCGAGGCGCGCGAGCAAGCGGTGCAGGTGCCGGGTGCCTTTTTGCTCGGCGCTTTGGCGCAGGCGCCCGCGCAGTTCATCGCAACGCTGCGGGCCGGGGAAAAGGCCTTCCAGTAGAGCGCGAAGGTAAAGGCCAGTGCCGCCAACGACGATCGGCAACTTTTTTCGAGATTTGATTCCTTCCAGCTTGGCGCGCGCCAGGCTGCCGTATTCGCCCGCAGTAATATAGCCGCCGGGCTCGACGAAATCGAACAGGTGGTGCGGCGCCAGGCTGCGCTCGGCTAGTGTTGGTTTGGCAGCGCCGATCTCGAACTCGCGATACATCGCGATGGAATCGCAGTTCACAACTTCGCCGTCGAAATGTTGCGCGAGAGCAAGCGACAGCGCGGTCTTGCCGCTTCCAGTGGGCCCCAGCAGCACGACGAGCAGCGGCTCGGGCGGTACACTCAGCGCGCGTTCCATGGGATGTGATGCCAATAGCGGACCAGCGTAACAATCAGAACTAGGACCGCGACGATGAGGACGCCGGTCGCCTCTAGCCTGGCGGCGCGAGATTTCCCTGGGCCGTGCTTTGCCGCCCCATTCCCTTGTGGCGAGCGCGCTTCCGACGGTAGCCGTGGATTTGCCATTGCCAGGCAACATTGTAGCCCCGCAGAACTCCGCTTTCGGGCGAAGCGGCGCTCCCAGTGCTGCCAAGATCAGGCAGGGCAGGTTCCGACCAGGGAGCTTCACGCGGCTTACTCGTCACGCCACACAACCAGCAAGGCCCAAAAACGAAAACGTCCCAGACTCTGGTTTGAGTCTTGGGACGCTCGTTGAACAGCCCCTCCCCCGAAAGTCTGCTCACCAACAACTCTACGGGCATCGGCAATCTGTGGGAATGGCCCGTTCGGGCCAGTTACCGTGGTGACGTCAGAGGGCCTTGCAAAAAGGAGCGGCCTGGTTCTGCGCCGCCGGTATTCCCATTCATTCAGAACAAATCGGCAATGTTTCTCTTCACTCCATCCGTAACGCGTCGATGGGATTTAACTCCGCCGCGTAACGGGCGGGCCTGTACCCGAATAAAACGCCGACGCTGCTGGAGACCAGAAGCGCGGCGGTGACAGCTTCCCATGAAATGCCCAGCGGGGCGATGTCCTGGACCAAGCCGGCGACCGGCCAAACAATGGCGATGGCCGCGACCACCCCCAGCACCGCGCCGGTAAAGCTGATGAAAAACGCCTCCAACAAGAACTGCAAGCGGATTTCGGCAGGCCGGGCGCCCAGAGCCTTGCGTAGGCCAATCTCATGGGTTCGCTGCGAAACATTCACCAGCATGATGTTCATGATGCCGGTGCCGGCCGTCACCAGAGTCAGAATCGCGATGGCGATGAGCACGCCGGTCATGGCCAGGGAAACTCTGTTGGCCGTCTGCAGCAGAGAAGACAGGTTTTCCACGTCGTAGCGCGCTTCCTTGCGATGCCGGCTGCTCAACAGGTAACTCATTTCTCTGGTCATGGCCGCGACCCCTCCGGAGGACGCGGCTTGCGCGTAGATCACCTGGAAAAAATTGTCTCCGGTGACTTCTTTCACCAGGGGAAACGGAATCAGCACGGTCTGATCCTGAATTTCCGAGCGGCCGAAAGTGGGCACGCCCTCGGTGAAGGTTCCAATGATGGTGCAGCGCAATTGGTCGATCGGCACGGCGTTTCCCGAAGCTGGAGAAAGGCCAAAAGCCGCCTCCGCCAGATGGTCGCTGACCAGGCACACCTTGAAGTGGGCTAGGTAGTCCTGCTCGTCGAAATATCGCCCCGACGTGATCCGCAGCTTGCGGATTTTTCCGAAATCCTCCGTCACTCCAACCAAGCGCGCGTGCACTTCTTTGCCGCGGATTTGGGAATCAATGGGCAGATCGTAGGTGCCGGCGGCGGCGCGAACCCCGGGGAGTCCCTGTCTTATCGCGTCCAGGTCGCCAGGGTTAAGTTCATCGTCCAGTACGGAAAAGCCTTCGCTGCGATGCAGGGTGGCGTAGGAAATGTCGGCGCCAATGCCCTCGATCTGCCCCACCACGTACGTTTTGGCGGTCGAACCGATCGTGACCACCAGAACCAGCGCCGCGCTGCCAATCACCACGCCCAGCATGGTGAGAGAAGCCTTCACCTTATCCGCCGCCAGAGCCCGCAATGCAACCCGAACGGTTTCCTCCCATTGGATCCTCAATCCCGCCGATGCTTCACCGGAGGGCATGGTTGGTCAGCAGATAGTTGCCGGCGTTTTCCGCCACGATGTTTAGGTTGGACTGTCCGACGAGTTGCTCGAGGCGAGGCATCTCGCTGCCGTAGGCGAGCAGATAACATCGTGGCGAACCCTTCCACAGCAAGGTAAATTGACCGTCGTCGATGAACACCTGCGGGGCCCCGGGCGCGTAAGATCCATATTCCAAGTTGTTGTAACGCCCGTTCCACAAGAGCGCGGTGCGGCCGGTATAGAAAAATACCGAGGAGAACGCGAAATAGGCGTCGGCCTCGATCAATTGTCCCGGCGGATTTTGCTGCAGGCTCTGCGCCAACGGGTAAGAACCCAGATAGGAGTCGAAACGAATCAGCGCCAGCTTGGCGGCCTGGAAGAAAACAATCATGGTGGCAGTCACCACCAGAACCGTTCGTCGCGAGTTCTTTCGCCACACCGCCAGCGCCAGAGCGCCGGCGCCGAAAGCCAGCGTGGCCAGCGCCAGCGGCCCTTTCAGGTAAGCAAACGTACCCAGATTCAAGTCCGCCATGTGCCCCAGGGACAAGGTGTAGAGTTCAGGATGCTGGGTCAGCGCGGTCGAAATATCCCCCTCAGCCGGCAACCGCCAGACCAGCAGCAGCAGCGTGCCCAGCGTGGCAAACAACAGCGTGCACACGGCGAGCACAAGACGCGTCCCCTGGGAAACCCATGCGCTTCGTGAGCCGATCGCCGATCCGATCAGCAAAGCCAGCGCCGGGTAAATCGGCATCGAGTAATATTCCTGGGTGGTTGAGAAGGTGAAAAACAGCATCACCACCGCGATCCAGCAAATTGCCATCAGACGCGCCCTTCCCGCACGCGAGGCGGGGCGAAAGGAAAGCTTGGGAGCGGCCATCAAGTAGGCCGACCAGGGGAACAACCATACCAGGTTGAGCAGCCAGAACCAGAGCCTGGGCACAGTGTTGTAGTCGTGGGGGTAGCGCAGGTTCAGAAAACGCAAGAGGTGCTCGTTGAGGAAGTAGAACCAGAAGAAGCCGTGGTATTGCCCCGGACCACCGTGCATCGCAAAAGCAAAATAAGGTGGATTCCGCAGAATGGCCAGCGTGTGCCACGGTGCGGCGACTAACAGCGTAACCACCGCTACCGTCCCCAGATGCAAGCGCCGCCAGGCCGGCCACGAGAATAGTTGGCGCGTGAGTCCCATGTAGGCCACCGCAGCCATCACGGGAAACACGACCGCGATCAGCCCCTTCGCCAGCAAACCAGCGCCAAAACAGGCACCCAGAATGAGCGACCAACGCAGTGGATGCTCCTCTTCCGGGTCGTCTTCCAGCAACCGCAGCCATGCCCAAACCGCACCCGTGATGGCCAGCGTCAGCGCGGCATCGGGGATCAAAATCCGGGTGAACAGGAACAATCCCGCGGACGTCGCCAGCGCCACCCCGGCGAAGAGTCCTGCTTCTTCATCAAAAGCCCAGCGCGCGAAGCTGTAGGTAACCCAGCAAAGCAGCACCACCGCGAGCGCCAGCGGCAAACGCGCGGCCCAGTCGTGCACGCCGAAGACGCGGTACGAGGCCAGCATCATCCAGTAAACCAGCGGTGGCTTGTCGAGAAAGGCGATGCCGTTCAGCTTGGGTGTCACCCAGTCGCCGGAGGCCAGCATGTTGCGCGCGACCGAGGCCTGCGCCGCGTCCATGTCATCCATCAAGCGCGGAGGGCTGGCGGCATTGGCAACAAATACCAGGCAGGCGGTGACAACAACCATCCAACCCAGTCGAGCGCTTCGGCCAGGTTCGGACGGGCAGGATCGGCGACCGCCATCGCCATCCTCTAACGCTTCAGTAACATCGACAGAACTGTGAAATCCCATGCTTGGTAGTCCAAGTTCTTTCTTTAGATGCTGCTGAGCAAGTGTTCGAGTGCAAGCTGGTAAGCCCTCGCATTTCGTTGCACCTTCAGCCCGCGAAGAACGAGCGAAGTGGCGCGCCAGCCGTGAGATCGGACACCCGGATGATCACACCGGTAAGAAATGGAGTTGCGCCAAATACCTCAGGCTCTGCGCCGCCCCCATCTCCACAGAAAAACACAACGCAGTCTTAGACTTGGCTGCATTATGGCAATATCGCGGGCGCATTTGCAATAGAAGAGTGACTCGCGCCGGGCTGCGCACGCGTCCTCTCGGACTCTGAACTGCCCGAGCCACGGCCCGCTTCGCGCGAGGCAGCGGTTGACGTGGCCCAACTGCCGTTCGCGGCGCCATCGAGGCCAGCGCGGCGGCAGGCGCACGGAATGCTAAACTACGCCTCGTCTCTGTCATATTTCTCTATGTCCACGCCCCACGCCAGTCCTGCCGGAAGGGTCGTCCGCTTTGGGGTTTTCGAGGTGGACCTTGCGGCAGGCGAGCTGCGCAAGAACGGCCGCCGGATTCGCCTGCAGGAACAACCCTTCCAGATGCTGGCCCTGTTGCTGGAGCGCCCCGGCGACGTGGTCACGCGCGAAGAGGT
>CAVZMC010000060.1:0-53379 GCA_963776125.1 uncultured Acidobacteriaceae bacterium
CAGCAACATCGAACTCAAAGCCGGCACCGAAGCTAATCAGCACATCGTATCCGTCAAACCTGACGGCTCGGGCTCCGATTTCGCACTGGTCTACGTGCGCACGTACGGCAAAGATACGATCTGATCTCGGCGGTCCGGCCCTCGTTCCTTGCCTCGTTCGCCCGCCCTGCTGTACCTTGAAATCCGGTGGAACATTCCTGCTACCAGTGCGGAACGGCGGTCGAGGAAGGCATCGCGTTCTGCCCGCAATGCAGAGCGCCCCAGATTCGCGTCACCGTTGCCGTTCCACAGGCAGTGCTGGCTTCCGAAGCCGGGTTCGGCGAAGTTGTTTCCCAGGGCTCAGTTCCGGCCGCCGCTATTCCGCCCGCGAAGATTGACTGGCAGCAGGCCCTGCCTGCGGCGGCGCTCGCCGGTTCCCTGGCCGCGCTTCTCATGATCATCCCGCTCGGGGCTTCCTTTGGCTTGGGAATGCTGAGCGCCGGATTTCTTTGCGTTTTGTTTTATCGGCGGCGGGTGCCTCACGCCAATCCCACTCCCTGGGTGGGCGCGCGCTTGGGCATGGTCAGCGGCGCTTTGGGCTTCGTCCTCTTTGGCCTGCTAACCCTGATCGAGACAACGCTTTTTCACGCCGGCAACGACTTCCGCTCGGCACTCCTGCAAGCTGTCGAACAAGCCGCTGCCCGCAACAGCGATCCGCAAGCCCAGCAGATGTTCCAGTACCTGAAGACTCCCCAAGGCCTGCTTGTGGTTATGATCATGGCGCTGGCCGCCACGTTTTTTGTTTTCCTGATTTTCGCCAGCCTTGGCGGAGCTGTCGGGGCGGCAATTCTCCGGCGCAAGAATCGTGCTTAGCTCACATTGCGGGTCATCATTGCAGAGATTCCAGCAAGCCTCACAATCGGGTTCGCGGGGTCAGAGGGTCGGACGTTCAGGCAGTCTGCGCTCGGGGGCGCCGGAAAAGGATTGGGGTGGGAGATGGGAATTGAACCCACAACGACCGGAGCCACAGTCCGGTGCTCTGCCAGTTGAGCTACTCCCACCGCGCTTTGTGATTATAGCAACCCGTGCGGAAAGTGTCAGAGGAGCAGAGCGGAAGCGGAGATGGCCTAGCCGCGGCCTACGCCGACGTATTCGAATCCCATGGCGCGCAGCCGCACCGAGTCGAGAAGATTCTTAGTGTCCACGATGAGAGGACGTTTCAGTAGATGCTTCACGCGGTCGAAATCAAGGCCGCGAAATTCCGGCCAGCCAGTGCCGACGACCAAAACATCCATGCCCTCGGCCGCGGCATACGGCGTTTCGCAATAATGCACGTCACCATTCAAGGTCTGGCGCGCTTCCGGAATGGCGACGGGATCGTAGGCGCGCACCCGGGCCCCTTTGGCAACCAGACTCTGCGCCAGCCGCACGGAAGAAGAACCCGCAATCGAGTTGGTGTTCGGTTTGAATGCCAGCCCCCAAATGCCCACGTCTTTATTCTGGACTGACTTCATCATGGAAAAGATTTTGTCCAATACGTAATCGGCCTGTCCCTGATTGACCTCGCGCGCGGCGCTCAGGATCTTGAGCGGCACTCCGTTGGCCCGCGCCAACTCCGCCAGCGCTTCCATGTCGGATTCAGCGAATAAGCCACCCATGCCGGCACCGGGTTGCAGGCAGCGCGGGGCGATTTTCTTGTCCAGCCCGAGAGCCAGCGCCAGGCTGACCGCGTCGGCGCCCACTCGCTCGCATAAGTTGGATACTTCATTGATAAACGAAATCTTGGTGGCGACGAAGGCGGTCGCGGCCTCGCGCACCAGTTCGGCGGTTTCGTGATTGGAGACGATGACCGGAACTCCGCGCATCACCAGCGGATGAAAAATCTGCTTCACGGTCAGCACCGCTTCGTTGGAGGATGTGCCCAGGATGATGCGGTCGGGCCAGTTGAAATCCTCCACCGCGCAGCCGGGAGTGAAGAATATTGGCTGGGAGACGATGGTGGCCGCGACCCCGGCCTCCTTGAGCCGCCGCTCGACCTGCGCAGCGGTGCCGACTGGCACCGGGGTGACGATAGAAAGTATGGGAGGCTTGGGCGCCGGGCGCGCCACGCGAATCGCCAGCTCGGCCAGTGATTGCGGAGAATCTTCGGCCAGGAAAATGAATTGCGCTTTACGGGCGAAGGACTCGATGTCGGTCGAATACACCAGCCGCCCGCAGCGCACGTTGCGGCGGATGACCTCGGTGAGATTTTTCTCAAAGAAAGGGACGTTGCCCTGCGCCATTTCCACCATGCGCGAGCTGTCGGGATGGCAGCAGGTTACCGGAGTTCCAAAGTCGGCCAGACAGGCGGATATGACGGTCCCCAGGTATCCCGCCCCGTACACTCCAATCTGCATTCGTCAGACCTCGCCCCGGCCCTCAAGGCCGCTTGGGGCGCGGCGTTGCAGTGCTTTCGGAGCAATCCACTCTCTGGTGTACGCCCGCCCGAAGCGCTTGGCAACGCACGGGGATACATGTACTTCCGGGAAGGGAATCCCAAGCAAACAAAGCACTAAACCTGGCTCTGGACAAGGGTTTTGGCGGGGCGCGGAACCTGGCTCCAGGTTAGTCTTCGTGGGGCGAGACCATGGCGGTGCCGAGCGGAAAACCCGCGACGTCGACCCAGAGGTTCTGTTCGGCTTCGCGCACGAAGGTTAGTTCTTGTACGTGGATACATCGGCTGCATGCGAACTGGGTCCAGCGGCGCCGGGCCAGGCGGTACGCGGTCTGGGCTTGTTCCTCGGTGCTCATTTTCACGATGGTGACGTGCGGCAGGTAAGGCCACTCCTCCGCGCTAGCCAGCGACTGGTGGGCGGTGAGTTCGTCGTGGAGCTGGCGAACCCGGTAAGCATGAGCCACGCGGATAAACACCGTGGGCGTTACCGGGATGAACGTCTCAACCTCCCCGAGGTTCACCTCGAAGGGCTCAACATGGCTACAGATTTCGGCCGTGGCCTCGATGGCACGCGCCTCCTCGCCGGGCAGAAAGCGCGGCGGGATCACGGTGACATGGGCGGGCAGATGGGGAAGATCGGGATGCAGCTCCCGGCGGAGCTGCCTGACAAATTCCGCCACCGGATCGTTGGTGTAGGCCACCAAGGCATAGCGGGATCTCTGCATGATCAAATTAAATTATAACTCGCACCCTGGGCAGGGCGGGCAGCCGGAGTAATGGACGCGGGAACGGGTCAGCTATAATCGGAGCGAGGCCTTCCACGAAGTCGGGGCGTAGCGCAGCCTGGTAGCGCACCTGCCTTGGGCGCAGGGGGTCCGCGGTTCAAATCCGCGCGCCCCGACCAATTGAAACTATCCCCGCTATTGCTCGCGCCGGTATTTGCCGCGTCGGCACCCTGCGCGTCAACCAGTTCACAACTTTTTACAGCTTTTTACTGGCAATTGACGCCCGCCCTGTCACACTCAAGTATGTTTCGAGTGCGGTAGCCAGGTAGTTGCTGGAAACCGGGAGCGTCATGGCAAAGCAGCGCCGCAACAACAGCAAAGATCGCACCCGCCTGATTATGGCCTTTGAGCTGGCCGTAGTACTGCCGGCTACGGCGCTTGTGCTCCTGAGCGCGCTCCATTTGCAAACCATCCAGCGTGATCGCGGGGTCGAAGCCGCCATTCAGCGCGATTTCACGCAAGTTCTGCAAATCTCCGAGAAGCAGCTCAACCAGCGGGCTTACGGTTTGATGGATGACGCTCGCGCCGGTTTCCCCGCTCCCAGCGAGGCATGCTCCATCACCCTGGATCGCATTTTGGCCGCGCATCCTTACGTCGCACACGTTTTTGTGTACGACCCGGCGGGCGGCCTGGTATTTCGCTCCCAACCCTACAGCCTTAAAGATGCCGGATTCCATGATGAGGCCGACGACCTATCCCACATGATGGATGGCTGGATGAAGCTGGAGTACAAGGAGGCGGTCGACGAAATCGGCGAGACCCAGAAGAAAGGCATCCCCTACCATTTCTTCGACAACTCGGCGCCGCGCGGTGACAAGCGCGTTTATCAGTCCGTCGCCTTGTTTCTAATCACCAACCCCTCTGGCCAGGTGCAGGGTGTCGGTGGCATCGCTTTCGATGCCGACTATCTGCGGCAGCAGTTCTTTCCGGAAATGCTGAATACACTGCTGAGTCACAATGTCACCACCGGCCAGAGCGAGAAGAACCCGGCGGTCATCATGTTGCACGAACGGAGCGACTCCGCTCCGCTGGCGGCCTCCACCGGATGGGATGGCGGCGTCCCGGAAGTCGAGCGCAACCTGGAAGGCGCATTCCCCGGACTGACGCTCGGTATCAAATTGCGCGGCACCACCCTAGAAGCGTTGGGCGATCATTTTGTGCGCATCGGTTTCTTGGTGTTGGGCGGGCTGACCGTTCTGCTGGCCGCGGGAATCGTGCTGAACCATCGCAACGTCGCCAAGGAAATGGCTTTGGCCCGGCTGAAATCCGACTTCGTCTCCAACGTTTCGCACGAGCTGCGTACCCCGCTTTCCCTCATTCGTCTCTATGCCGAGACGCTGGAGATGGGCCGCATCACCAGTCCGGAAAAATATCAGGAGTACTACCGCATCATTCGCAAAGAAAGCGAACGGCTGAGCGCGCTGATCAACAACATTCTTGATTTTTCGCGGATCGAGGCCGGCCGCAAGGAATACGACTTCCGCGAAACCGATATGCGCGAACTGGTGCACACCACGCTCGACTCTTACCGTTACCAGATCGAACAAAACGGTTTCGTCTACGAGGAGAAAATCAGCGACGACGTGCCACCCTTGAGAGTGGATCGTGAAGCATTATCGCGCTCTCTGCTGAACCTGGTGAACAACGCTCTCAAGTACTCGTACGACCGGAAATACATCGGGGTCAACTTGTACCGGAAGAACGGTTCGGTGAGGCTGGAGGTCATCGACCACGGCATCGGCATCCCAGACCAAGAGCAGCACAAGATTTTCGAGAAGTTTTATCGCGTGGGCGACCCCTTGGTTCACAACACCAAGGGAAGCGGCTTGGGGCTCTCTTTAGTTCGCCACATCGTGCGGGCTCATGGGGGAAAGGTGCTGGTGGATAGCGTGCCCGGCGAGGGCAGCAAGTTCACCATCTCGCTGCCGGTGAACCAGGGTGCGGAATCTGGCAAACCCACACCGGAGCAAAGCTCGGGAGCGGAGGAATGACGAAAATCCTCATTGTCGAAGATGAGCCCAACATGGTGTCTGGATTGCGCGACAACTTTGAGTTTGAGGGCTATGAGGTCCTGACCGCCGCGGACGGCGTCGCCGGCCTCGAAACCGCGCTCAAGGAATCACCGGATCTGGTTTTGCTCGACGTCATGATGCCGCGCATGAGCGGGCTGGACGTGTGCAAGCAACTCAAAGCCAAACGGCCTGGGATTCCGATCATCATGCTTACCGCTCGCGGCCAGGAAGTCGATAAAGTGGTCGGGCTCGAGATCGGCGCGGACGACTACGTGACCAAGCCGTTTTCCATTCGCGAACTGCTGGCCCGGGTGAAAGCTGTGTTGCGCCGCGCCCAGCCTCTCGCCAATTCGCAAGGCCGCTTCGCTTTTGGCGATGTCGAGCTGGACCTCCGCAGCTGCCAGGTTTCGCGCAAAGGCAAAGTGCTGGATTTTTCCTCCAAGGAATTTGAGCTGTTGAAGTACTTCCTGGTTCATCCGGGTGAGACTTTGAGCCGCGACCGGCTGCTCGAAGAAGTCTGGGGTTATGAGCACTTCCCGACCACCCGCACCGTCGATGCCCACATCGTGCGCTTGCGCCAGAAAGTCGAGCCCAAACCGGAAGAGCCCCGTTTCATCCTGACGGTTCATGGGACAGGCTACAAGTTTGTGGGCTGATGGACCGCGTAGAGGCGCAGCTACGTCTTGACAGTCGTTTTGAAGCAGACGCTGTGGAAAGGCATTTACATGATGTCCGAATCGAATAGCGTGCAAACGGTGGCAGCCTGTGACGGCGGCTTCGAGTTGGTTCCGTCCATCCAACCTGCGGCAGCCCGCCCGGCTCAGGTGGATGACAGCCTACTCATCCGCCGCGCCCAGCAGGGAGACACCTGCGCCTTCGAGGAACTGGTGCGCCAGTACGATCGCGCCGTCCTCCGCCTGGCGGTTCACCTTACCGGCTCGCAGGAAGATGCCCAGGATATCTATCAGGAAGCTTTCCTTCGCGCCTACATCAACCTGCGGAGCTTCCGTTTTGAATGCACTTTCTACACTTGGATTTACCGCATCGTGACCAATCTGTGCCTGGACCACCTGCGCAAAACGCGCAATCGCGGTCGCGATGTCACCATCACGGTTCATCCGGACGGCGAGCAAGAAGCGGCGCTGGATCACGTTTCCGACGATCGCCCTGGCGCCAGTCCGGAACGCAGTCTGGTAGGCCGTGAACTACGCGAAACCATCTTCCACGCGCTGCGCAGGCTTTCCCCGAGAGAACGAACCGTATTCGAACTGAAGCATTACCACGGGCTCCGGCTGCGCACCGTTGCCGGAATCCTGAACACCACCGAAGGCACCATCAAGAACACGCTCTTCCGCGCGACGCACAAACTGCGCGCGGAGTTAGCGATGGTTCGCTAGAGAGGCAAGCAAGGTCCGTGGCCGGTGACCAAGCCCTACACGAAACGATTGGTGAGATTAGTGTATTGGATCGCTGAGCTCACTCTTCGCTCAGCAGTACGGGGCTAGGTTGTCTTGTTGCGCGTGATTCGTGAGCTTGCGGGGGACGGGCCGGTTCCGTGACCAGCCACTTGCGAATTTCGGGCAGGGCGGCGCGCGTGGCGGCCTCGCCGGCGCGAATGAGATCCGCTGCGTGCGCGAAATCGTCGTAGCCGTAGCCGCTGACCGCGGGTTCGAGGACCAGATCCGAGGCGGCTCGCCAAACACCACAATTCATTTCTTGCGCGATGGAGAAGCATTGTCCGATGACGTCGAACAAATGGCGCGGGCCATCGTGATTCAGCCAATTGCCTTTCAGGTGTACGGCCAGCACGCGAGTCGCGCCCATTTCCCGCAAAGGCACGCTGGGGACGGAATAGGCGAGCATCCCATCAATGAGAAGGCGCCCGCCGAAAGTTACCGGGAGGAACATTCCCGGATAGGTGCAGCTGGCGCGAATAGGCTCGATTAGCGGGCCGGTGCGAAAGACTACGCCCTCGCCGGTGGTGAAATCCGTGGCCGTCACGGCCATTGGAATACGCAGTTGCTCAAATGTCTCGGCTTTCAGGATGCTGTTCAAGAACGCGACCATGCGCTGATTGCTGGCGAAGCCCAGGCGCGAAAGCGTCCAGCGGGCAAAGCTGCGGAAGCGCACGCGGGCGGCCACGGCCTCCAACTCGGCCGGAGTCAAGCCGCTGCAATAGGCTGCGCCCACCAACGCGCCCACGCTGGTTCCCGCGACAAACTTGATGGGGATATTTTCTTCCTCGAGAACTTTCAGGACACCCACGTGCGCGATGCCGCGTGCGAAGCCGCCACCGAGGGCGAGCCCGATCGCCGGAGCCGGCTTGGGCGGCGCAACCGGAATGCGCGAGCCCCCGCGTCCAAACTCCCGCACCGAGTGAATAATTTTCCGCAGATTGGTCATGGGGACCACACGTCCTCCCCTACCTCGCCTGGTACCCCAACATCATCTAGCAAGTAGGATGCCAGGGCGACACAAATCGTCAGCGCACGCTGCTTCCAGGTTTGCGCACGGGAGCGACGTTGGCCTTACCTGCTGACCGCTGGCGGTGACTAACTCCTCTGATCCTGATAACTTGGGGCACATGGTGCGGGAGATTTCAGCGGGTGGGGTGGTGGTGCGGGACACGCCGCAGGGCTGGGAAGCCGCAGTCATCGAACCGCAGCGGGAAGCGCCGGTTTCTGTCACTCGGGGCAAGCGGGGTTCCCAAAAAATGCTATTGGCTTTGCCCAAGGGCCTGGTGGATCCGGGAGAAAAGCCCGAGCAGACCGCCATTCGGGAGATCTTCGAGGAAACCGGGCTCATTGCCCGGCAGGTCAGCAAATTGGCCGACATCAAGTACGTTTACGTCCGCACTTGGGGAGATAAGCAGCGGGTTTTCAAGATTGTCTCCTTTTACTTGCTGCGCTACGAGTCGGGCGAGATCGGCGACATTTCGCCGGAGATGCGGATTGAAGTCAAGCAGGCGCTTTGGATTCCTTTGCAGGAGGCCGCGCGCAGGCTGGCCTACCGGGGCGAACGGGACGTGATCCGGCGCGCGGAACAGTATCTGAAATCTCACACCGAGTTTTGACGCTATGACGACGAACATGTGGGAATGCATTTGTCCTGCGCGGAGGTTTGTGTGCTGCCGATTGGCATGTCGGATGGACGGGCGGTTTGGCGGCACCGGGATTGCGATCCAAATCACAGACCATGGTGATTGGAGGCACAGCAGCGGCGACCGCTTTTGTGCTTGCGGAACTCGTCGCATAGTGTTGAATACAAAAGATTTATCTTGACTTGAAGGTAGGCCGCTTTTAGCATGAACTCAACTTGATTGGGGCGCGTGCCCGATGCCATCCTCACTCCACATCTAAATCGGCACGCGCCCGGTTTTGTTTCTGGGCGGTTTCCGCGGCACTCCCGCATAATGGCATTGTGTAGGAGGTAAGACACGCCGCATGGCAAACTGGCATATGAAGTCGTCCGGGTGGTCCGCGCCGCGGGTTGCCGTTCTTCTCTTGAGTATTTTTTTTCTTTGCATAAATCTAATATCGCCGCTGCCGGTTCAGGCGCGGGCGAAATCTGCATTGAATAGCCGCGACAACGACTATGTTTCCGCGTTGGCGACCGCAGACCGATTTCTCTCCGTCTGGCGGGCAGAAGATCGCGAGAACGGGTTGGTCATGCTCACGAATGCCGCCAAGCAAGGAAAATCCGAGGATCAACTGGGCGATTTTTTTTCCCCAGGGGACGGCTCCGCATTTGAAATCGGCCAAGGAAAGAAATTGAAAGTGGGACGCTATTCTTTTCCGGTTACGTTGCTTGAGGTCACGTCCGGCCGCCGGGTGCATCCTCGCCTGTGGCAGATGGTGGTGGTCCGGAGTGGCAAGGACGACTGGGCGGTCGATAGACTGCCCTAGGGAGCCAAATCTGGAGTCATCTATGAAGCATATTCACAAGGTCGCGGTTCTGGGCGCGGGAACGATGGGGGCGCGGATCGCGGCGCATTTCGCCAACGCGGGCATTCCCAGCCTTTTGCTCGATATCGTGCCGGATGGGGCTGCGGACGCTGCCCGTAATAAGGTCGCCGCGAGCGGACTGGAAGCGGCGCGAAAAGCCAAGCCTGCGGCGTTCTTTGAGCCAGCGCTGTCGCGCCTGGTCACAATCGGCAACTTTGAAGACGATTTGAAACGGCTGGGAGAAGTGGATTGGATTATCGAGGCCGTGGTCGAGAATCTCGGCATCAAACGCGAGCTGCTGAAGAAAGTCGATGCTTTGCGGAAACCGGGCACGATCATCACCACGAACACTAGCGGATTGCCCGTCAGGAGGATTGCCGAGGGCTTTCCCGAAGACTTTCGGCGCTGCTGGTTTGGGACGCATTTTTTCAATCCGCCGCGCTACATGCGGCTGCTGGAAGTGATTCCCACGCCGGAAACCGACCGGGTTTTGATTGACGCGGTGGCGCGCTTCGCTGATGTGCACCTGGGCAAGGGCGTGGTCTACGCGAAAGACACCCCCAACTTCATCGGCAACCGCATTGGGACGTTTTCGGTGCTCAACGTAATGCGGCTGATGCAGGAAATGGACTTGAGCGTCGAAGATGTCGACGCCTTGACTGGGCAGACTATCGGCTGGCCGCGATCGGCCACTTTTAGGACCATTGACTTGGTGGGGTTGGACATTCTTGGCCATGTGGTCGGGAATATGGGGGAATCGGAGGGCAAACTTCCCGACTTCTTTCGTCAGATGCTCGAGCGGAAATGGTTGGGCGACAAAACCGGCGGCGGATTCTACAAGAAAGTCAAAAGTGGAGAAGGTAAGGAAGACGACCGGCTGGCGCTGGACTGGAAGACGCTGGAATACCATCCGCGCAAAAAGCCGAAGTTCCCAGCACTCGACATGGCGAAGAATGTCGAAGACACCGGCGCGCGAGTGCGCATGCTGCTCGGATTGGATGGGAAGGCGCCGCAGAAAGGAGACAAGGCCGGACAGTTTCTGTGGGCAGCTTTGTCCGACCTGTGGACTTATTCGGCAAATCGCATCCCGGAGATTTCGGGTTCTGAGGTCGAGATCGACCGCGCTATGCGGCTGGGATTCAATTGGGAACTGGGGCCGTTTGAGTTATGGGATGCGGCCGGGGTCGAGGCCACAATCGAACGAATGAAGAAGGACGGGCGGCCGGTGGCGGCGAACGCGGAGAAGTTGCTGGCGGCGGGATGGAAATCCTGGTACGTGGACGATCCCAATCCAGCTTCGGCGCGAGCTTATTTCGACCTGGAGACTTCACGGCACCAACCGGTGGAGGTTCCGGCTGGCGTGTGGTCGGTCGCGGTTGCGAAGAAATCGAAAGGCGTGGTCAAGAGTAATTCAGGAGCGTCGCTGATTGATTTAGGGGATGGAGTGGGGTGTATCGAGTTTCATTCCAAAATGAACACGCTGGGCACCGACATCGTCCAGTTCATCGCGCAGACCTTGAAGCCGGGCGGGGCGGGTGAGCCATTCGACGCGTTTGTGATTGGCAACGATGCGGCGAACTTCTCCGTGGGCGCCAATTTGATGCTGCTGCTGATGTCGGTGCAGGAGGAAGAGTGGGACGATGTCGACCTCGCCATCCGGCAATTTCAGGGGATGACGCAGGCCATCAAGTTTTCGCTGAAGCCGGTCGTGGCCGCGCCGTTTGGCATGACGTTAGGTGGCGGTACGGAGCTTTCACTGCACGCGGCGGCGCGGCAGCCGCATGCGGAACTCTACATGGGCCTGGTGGAAGTGGGCGTAGGGCTGCTTCCCGGCGGCGGGGGATGTAAAGAGATGTTGCTGCGGGCGGTGGACAGCGCGGCGACGATTCGTCCCGGCGGGCGAGGCGAGTCCGTCGAAATGCTGGAAGCCATGAAGCGGACGTTTGAGGCCATCGCGACTGCGAAGGTCTCGACTTCCGCGGAGGAAGCGCGCGGGCTGGGGTTTCTATCGGAATCAGACGATATCAGCATGAATCGGGAGCGCGTGCTGGCCGACGCCAAAGCGCGGGCGCTGGAAATGGTACGCGCCGGGTATGAGCCGCCGCAGCCGCGAACGGACATCCCCGCGCCGGGAGAGAACGTTTTGGCCATGCTCAAGATGGGAGTGCACTTGATGCGCCAGGGCGACTACATCACGGAATACGAAGTGAAGCTGGGAACGAAGATCGCCGAAGTGCTCTGCGGCGGCAATGTGACGCCGGGCTCGCCCATGAGCGAGCAGTATCTGCTGGATTTGGAGCGCGAGGCGTTCAAATCGCTGTGCGGCGAGAAGAAAACGCAGGAGCGGATTCAGTACACGCTGAAGACGGGGAAAACGTTGAGGAATTGATTTGCATAACCTAAGCGCTTAGGATAATCTAAGGTTCGATGAAATGCCGACGGTTCTGAGATTTAAAGGACTGCGGATAGTCATTTACCCAAACGATCATAGGCCTGCGCATGTGCATGTGATCGGAAGGGGCGATGAAGCGGTATTCAATTTGAACTGCCCAGTTGGGCCCGTAGAGGTTCGGGAAAACTACGGATTCTCGCGGCCCGAAATCACGCATATCGCGAGCGTGTTGAGCAATCGGCAGGCCTTACTCTGCGATGCATGGGGGAGCATTCATGGCAATGGTTGATAGGTTCGAGCGGGCGAGCCGGCGCGCGATGCGGCTGCAATCTTCCATACCCAGGATCATTGACGCTCACTACGATCGCTCCCGCGGCCAGATCGTGATTCATCTTAGTTCCCGGATGGATCTGAGCTTTTCCCCGCACGATGCCCAAGGTCTGGAGAATGCCAAACCAGCGCAACTCGAGGAAATCGAGATCAGCCCCTCCGGCTTCGGTATTCACTTCCCCACACTGGACGCGGATTTGTACCTGCCCGGCCTCCTGGAGGGCCTACTCGGTTCCAAGCGGTGGATGGCATCAAGGCTCGGACAAATGGGAGGTGTCTCCCGAAGTCCGGCCAAGCGGGCCGCTGCAAGAGCGAACGGAAAACTGGGTGGAAGGCCGAGGAAATCGGCTGGGCGTTGAAAAGAGCGCGTCGGATCCTGCGTAACAGCGGCGGGGTGCTTTGTGGCTCGAATGCGACGCCGGGCTCGCCGATGAGTAAGTAGTATCTGCCGGATTTGGAGCGCGAGGCGTTCAAATCGCTGTGCGGGGAGAGGAAGACGCAGGAGCGCATCCAGTACACGCTGAAAACGGGGGAAACGCTGAGGAATTGAGGGATGATCTCTTATTTTGATCTCCGCGACTTGTCCGTTGAAAAGTTGCTGCACGCGTGGCGATGGCTGTGTCCGGAAGACTTTCAACTCGTCGCGATCAACGCTTTTGGCGATCTTTTTCTTGAGAATAAGCAAGGTGCTATTCTCCAGCTAGATGTTGCCGCTGGAACACTTTCGCCAATCTCAGATTCGTTGGCAGAGTTCAAATCTTTGGCAACAAGTCCGGAAAAGCAAAAAATCTGCTTTCACTCCGACCTTGAGGCGCAATTAGAAAGGAATGGATTTCGCCTTTGCGAGAAACAGTGTTTTGGTTACAAGATTCCGGCTGTTTTCAAAGAAAGTGCCACTATTGTGGATAATGTCTACATCGCTGATATGTACGAGTATGTCTCGTTCCTAGGGGATCTACACGAACAGCTGAGAGACCGAGCAGATGGAGCCAAAGTGCGAATAGATATTCGACCGAGACCGAGGGCGTGAGTTTGAGTCATGCCCGTTTGGAGTTTCCCATGCGTGAAGTTGTGATTGTTTCTTCGGTGCGCACGCCAGTAGGGCGCGCCTTCAAGGGCACCCTGCGATCTACCCGTCCGGATGAATTGGGCGCTATCGCTATCAAGGGAGCGCTGGCGCGGGTGCCGCAGGTCGATCCCGCGGAGATTGAAGATGTCATTCTGGGCTGCGCCATGCCGGAGGGCGAGCAGGGGATGAATGTGGCTCGGATCGCCTCGCTGCGGGCGGGATTGCCGGTGAATGTTTCGGCAATGACCATCAACCGCTTTTGCTCATCGGGCTTGCAGGCGATTGCCATGGCGGCAGACCGGATCATGGCGGGCGGCGCGGAAATCATTGTGGCGGGCGGCACTGAGTCAATGTCGATGGTGCCGATGATGGGAAATAAGATTTCGCCGAATCCGTGGCTGGTGGATCATTATCCGGATGCTTATCTTTCTATGGGTCTGACGGCGGAGCGCGTGGCGCAGCGGCTGGGTATCACACGGGAAGCTGCCGATGAGTTTTCCTTGCGCAGCCATCAAAAGGCAGTGGCGGCGCTGGCGGCGGGCAGATTCGAAGATGAAGTCGTGCACGTGCCAGTGAGCTTTGTCACCCCCAATGGAAGCAAGCCGAAGCGGCAGGAGTTGGTTTTCAAAGCCGACGAGGGGCCGCGTGCGGACACTTCAGTTGCAGCCCTGGGCGCGCTAAAGGCCGTGTTTCACGCCAAAGGCACGGTGACGGCCGGAAATTCTTCGCAGATGTCGGATGGAGCGGCGGCGGCGGTGGTCATGTCGGCGGAGCGGGCGCAGGCGCTGGGCATTCGGCCCCTGGCGCGCTATGTTTCGTTTGCGACGGCGGGCTACAAGCCGGAGGAAATGGGACTCGGGCCGGTGTTCGCCATTCCGAAGGCGCTCAAGCTGGCGGGATTGAAGCTCTCGGATATTGAAGTGATTGAACTGAACGAAGCGTTTGCCGCGCAGGCGCTGAGCGTGATCCGGGAAGCTGGGCTCGATCCCGAGCGGGTGAATCCGAATGGGGGAGCGATTGCGCTGGGGCATCCGCTGGGATGCACGGGAGCCAAGCTGACCGCGACGATTATTCGTGAACTCAAGCGCCGGAACGCACGCTACGGCATGGTGACCATGTGCGTGGGCGGCGGCATGGGCGCGGCGGGGATTTTTGAGAATCTTGGCTAGCGTCGGAATTGCAATCGTGCGATTGACTACGAAGATCGGTTCGGGTTTCGTCCTTGTGGGTCTCGTTCTGTTTGGCGGATGGGTCCTTTACCTGGGGACGCGACACTACGTGCCCATCGACATGCCTGTCGCAATGTCGGTAGGCCATATCCGGACGCGCGAGTTTACTGTCAACGTGTCTGATCCCTATGAAATAGAAATCGAAGTCGAGAAGAAGATTCCGTTCGACACTTTGAATTGCTTGTTAGGCATGTCTCCTTCTTCGCAGGAGGATTGCTCAGATTCTCCGGCGGTGGTGAATGCCTCTTGGGTCTTGTTGAGTGATGGAAAGATTGCGCAGAGCGGCTCGTCTGCCGATGACAAGGGCGGGGCATGGGCAAGTGACACAATTTCCCGCGAGATCGGGCGCTTCGACGGCAAGGCAGGGCACACGTATCGATTAGAAGTGGATATCCTTGCCGATGGTACGCGGCTTGCTCTCGGCGACCCTCACCTCAAGGTCTCCGTCACCTCTGACTTTGTGGAGGGCGCGATGTTCGAAACGGCTCTACTAATCGATCCCGCCGCTGGAGTGCTGGTGTTGATCGGGGTGGTTTTGCTGATAGTTTGTTCGCGAAGAACAGGCGCAGGCGTCAGCTCGCCAATGCGTAGACTCCGATGTTGCATCTCAGGGCATGAACGGTCCACGAATATGAACGGAACTCAGATTGCTGAGGAGGTTTGATGGCCACAACTTTGCTTCCCGCGACAAGAATTGCCGGCGGCGGTTTTCTTCTCGAAGAACGTGAGACCGACGAAGTTTTCACTCCCGAAGATTTTTCCGAGCAGCACCAGCTGATTGGGCAAACGGCGGAAGAATTTGCCGTCAACGAGATTGTGCCCAACATCGAGAAGATGGAGCACAAGGATTTTTCCATCAGCCGCGCGTTGCTGAAGAAGGCTGGCGAGCTCGGCCTGAGTTCGGTCGAAATCCCAGAAGCTTACGGCGGGCTGGAGATGGACAAAGTCACTGCCGCCGTGATTGCCGATCACATCGCGAAGTATGCGGGCTTTGCCACGACCTGGGGCGGGCACACCGGCATTGGGACTCTGCCCCTCGTCTATTTCGGCACCGAAGAGCAGAAGAAGAAATATTTGCCGCGACTGGCGGCGGGAGAAATTATCGGCGCTTACGCACTTTCGGAAGCGTCGTCCGGATCGGACGCGCTGAATTGCCGGGCGCGGGCTACGTTGTCGCCTGACGGCAAGCATTACCTCCTAAACGGCGAGAAGATGTGGATCACCAATGCCGGCTTCGCTGATCTGTTCACCGTGTTTGCGAAAGTTGACGGCGAGAAGTTCACGGCATTTCTGGTGGAGAAGGATTTTCCCGGATTTTCCGTCGGCGCCGAAGAACACAAGATGGGAATCCGGGGATCCTCTACGTGCCCACTGATTCTGAACGACTGCAAGGTGCCGGTGGAAAATGTTCTCGGCGAAATCGGCCGTGGGCACGTCATTGCATTCAACATCCTGAACATCGGGCGTTTCAAGTTGGGGGCAATGTGCGTCGGCGGAGCGCGCGTGCAACTGGAAAATGCCATCGGCTATGCCAAGCAGCGCAAGGCGTTTGGCAAAGTGATCGCCGACTTCGGCTTGGTGCGCGAAAAGCTCGCCAGCATGGCCACGCTCATCTATGTGGGCGAGGCGCTGGTGTACCGGACGGTCGGCATGATGGATGTAGCGCTGGCCGAAGTCGACAAATCCGGGAGCGACGCGGCCAAGGAAACTCTCAAGGCGATTGAAGAGTATGCCGTCGAGTGTTCCATCATCAAAGTTTGGGGCTCGGAGATGATTGACTACGTGGTCGACGAGACCGTCCAGGTTTTCGGCGGCTACGGATTCGTCGAGGAGTATCCGGCGGAGCGGGCTTATCGCGACGCGCGCATCAACCGGATTTTCGAAGGCACCAATGAGATCAACCGGCTGATCATCACGGGGTTTCTGCTGAAGCGTGCGATGTCTGGACAGTTGCCGCTGCTGCCGGCGATCAAGCGGCTGATGGAAGAAGTGCTGGCGGGGCCAGCGCTCGGAGAAGAACTGGAAGGGCCGCTGGCGGAAGAGCGCAAACTGGTGACATCGGCGAAAAAGCTGGGATTGTTCGCGGCCGGCGTGGCTACGCAGAAATATATGCAGGCCATTCAGGACCAGCAGGAAGTGATGGGCGCGATCGCCGATATGGTGATTGAAATTTATGTCATGGAATCGGCAGTGCTGCGGACGAGGAAAATAGTTGAGAGTCGCGGGGAATCCTCGGCAGCTTTGCCGGTGGCGATGACTCGGGTGTATCTGTCGCAGGCGCTCGAGAGAATTGAAGCTGCGGCGAGGAAAGTGATTGCCGCGGCCGCAGAGGGCGACACACTGCGCACGCATCTCGCCATCCTGCGCCGGTTGGGCAAGCATGACCCGTTCAACGTGATCGCCATGCGACAGCAGATCGCGCAGAAAGTGATTGAACGCGGCAAGTATGGGTTAGGGTGATCCGGCGCCGGTCCCGGTTGGGAGCGCTTCGGACTCAAGCTGTGGGATGCGGCTTTGCAGCTGGGAATCAGCTTTCCCACCATCAAGCAGTCGGAAGTGATGGTTTTGCGAGAATAGCTCGTCGAGCTTATGAACAAAACCTGGCACGACCAGAACAAAATCCCCAAGAATGCCTCGCTAGAGGAACGGATTCGCTGGCACACCGAACACGCAAAACACTGCGACTGCAGGCCAATTCCCAAAAACCTATTGCCAAAGATCAAAGAACCCAAGCCGCGAGCAACGTGAACCACGCCTCGATCTCGGGATAGCCCTCCGTTGCCGGTGCCCGCAAGCAATCTTTTCCGAGGGCAGGCTAGAAGTGAACCACGATGCCGGTAGAGATCCGAGCATTGTTTTGGGTGATGCTGAAGAAACGTGTCTCCAGCACATCGGCCTGTATCCGCCAGCTGACGCGTGGGATCAGATGATAGTCAATGCCACCGCCCAGGGCATAAGCAAATGTAGTGTTGGAGAGCGAAGAGCCTGGGGCGTTCTCCCGGAGATACCCTCCGCCCACCAGGGCATGGACAAAGGGCCGGAATTTCCCCGCGCTGAAGGAAATTCGCGGACCCGCGAGAAAGCTATACTGGTCGGCGTGGAATCTGTCGGTCGAACAGGTTCCTCCTACGACCACGGTGCAGGCGCCGTTCGGTGCGAAGCCCGCCGGGCCGTAGTGTGCGCTGAAGTCGGCAACCAGCTCGACGAATGGGAAGACTTTGTATTCGCCCGACGCAGCCCAGCCGTTGAGGCTGTTGCGGCCTCCGGAGCCGGACAAGTCGGTGTTTAGGTACGAATATCCGACGAAAATATTCCCGCTGGGCAGTTGTGCGTAGCCTAGAGTCGTCAGGCCGCAAAGGAACAAGCAAACTACAATCAACTTGCGCATGTGATATCCCTCTAATTTTGCAAACTTGTCCCGTTTTCTCAGCTAGGATGACGCTGCTAAGGCTTTGGATGCATGCGCAGAGTCGCCAGTGGCGGCGGCCTTCGTCTATCGCGCCTCCATTCGACGACCCCCGGGCCGGCAAACTTCTGATACAAATGTCGTGGCAACTTCAGTGGAGAAAACTATGTCTGCGAAGCTACGAATCCTCGTCGCCGTCCTGGCGTTGGCTGCTACCAGTCTGTTCGCGCAAGCGACCAGTCCTTCGGCGAATCTGGCGCTCACCCCGCCCATGGGCTGGAATTCCTGGAATAAGTTCGGGTGCAACGTCAGCGACGAATTGATCCGCGGCATGGCCGATGCGATGGTGAAATCGGGCATGAAAGACGCCGGCTATCGCTACGTTGTGATCGACGATTGCTGGCAGGTCCGCCGCGATACGAGCGGAAACATCGTGGCGGATCCGCAGCGGTTTCCCGGGGGGATCAAGGCGTTGGCGGACTACATTCATTCGCTGGGGCTGCAGTTCGGCATTTATTCCGACGCGGGCAGCAAGACCTGCGCGGGGCGCCCCGGCGGGCTGGGGCACGAGTATCAGGATGCGCTTTCCTATGCCGCGTGGGGCGTGGATTATTTGAAATACGATTGGTGCAACACGACTACGCAGGATGCCAAAGCCTCTTACGCAAATATTCGCAAGGCACTGGACGCTGCGGGACGGCCGATAGTGCTCAGCATCTGCGAGTGGGGCACGGCCAAGCCGTGGCTATGGGGCGAGGAGGTTGGCGGGAACCTTTGGCGCACCACGGGCGACATTCAGGATCGATGGGGAGAAAAACAAAAATGGGGCAACGGCACTTGTTGCAGCTTCGGTGTCATGGGAATTCTCGACGCGCAGAATGGCATCGAGGGCTTTGCCGGGCCGGGGCACTGGAATGATCCCGACATGCTGGAGGTTGGGAACGGCGGCATGACGGACACCGAATACCGATCGCACTTCAGCTTGTGGGCCATGCTGGCCGCGCCGCTAATTGCGGGCAACGACCTGCGCAGCATGACGCCGGAGATTCACGACATTCTGACCAACGGAGAAGTGATCGCGGTGGATCAAGATTCGCTGGGCAGCGAGGGCCGGCGGGTGAGCAAGAATGGCGACTTGGAAGTGTGGGCGAGGCCGTTGCAGGACGGCAGCCGCGCGGTGGTTCTGCTCAATCGCAGCGACACGGAACAGGTAGTTGCGGTGAGCTGGGAGCAACTGGGATATCCCGGCCATCTGGCTGCGGCGGTGCGGGACCTATGGCAGCACCGAGACCTGGGGAAATTTACGGCCACGTTTTCCGCACCCGTGCCTTCCCATGGCGTGACCATGATCACAGTGAAGCCGTAGACGCCATAAGACAATGCTGCAAGCGAAAAGGAGAATGCCCATTCTCGGAACCCGGTTGTCCCTCGCCTCTTTTCTACTCTGCGTTTCTTTTCTTACTGCTTCCGACATCAAACTGAACCAACAAGATTATTTCGAGGCGCAGGGGCTCAGCGTCTTGCTCTACCACAACGCGTTTCACGGGATATTCGTCGACGAGAAGATGAGCGGGCTGGAGATTATTCTGCACGGCGAACGCATCGCGACCAACGGCGATGTGCGCCTCTCGGCAGCTCCGACGCAGTGGGATGCCACTCCTCAATTCAAAGAGCGCAAGCGCGGTCCGGGCGAGAACGAGCTGATTGCGACGTGCGCTTACCCCGACCATGGACTCAGTTACAAGCTCGATGTCACCGTGGAAGGCGATGGGCTGCGGGTCGCCGTGAACCTGGATCAACCGCTTCCCGCGAAGCTGGCGGGCAAGGCGGGATTCAATCTGGAATTCTTGCCAACGTCTTATTTTGGAAAATCGTACATGCTGGACGACGGGTTCGGCGTCTTTCCGCGGCATGAAAACGGTGCCATGCGGAACGATCCGGATGGAACGGTGCAGCCGCTGGCTTTCGCGACCGGTCACAGGATCGTGCTTTCGCCGGAAGATCCTTCGACGCGAGTGACCATAACGTCCGACGGCGAGCCACTCATGCTCTTCGACGGCCGCACCCGCGCGCAAAACGGATGGTTTTTGGTGCGCACCTTAATTCCTTCGGGCAAGACGGACAATGCGGTGGTTTGGCACATTCGCCCCAATTTGATTCCAGGATGGACGCGCCCGCCGGTGGTAGCTTACAACCAGGTCGGCTACACGCCGGAGCGGAGCAAAGTCGCGGTGATCGAACTCGATCCGCTGTACGCCGCGCCCAAAACGGCGCGCCTGCTGAAGTTGGGGGACGACGGCCAATACAAGGAAGTATTCAGCGACGCAATCAAGCCCTGGGGTAAATGGCTGCGCTACCAATACGCCCAATTTGATTTCTCGAGTATCCATGAGCCGGGCGTTTACGCCATCGAATATGCGGGCCACGTAAATGGCCCGTTTCGGATTGCCAAAGACCTTTATCACACGGGCGTATGGCAGTCTTCGCTCGACACTTGGTTCCCGGTGCAGATGGACCACGTGAAAGTGCGCGAGGGCTACCGCATATGGCACGGCGCTTCGCATCTCGACGACGCGCGGCAGGCGCCCCTCAACCACAAGCATTTTGATGGTTACGTGCAAGGGCCGACTACAGACTCGCCTTACAAGCCGGGCGAGCACATTCCGGGGTTGAACGTCGGCGGGTGGTATGACGCGGGAGATTATGACATTCGCACCGAAAGCCAGTCAGACACCGTCACCGATCTGGCACTGACGCGGGAGAATTTCGGCATCGATTGGGACGAGACCACCGTCGATGAAACCGCCCGCTACGTGCAGATACGCAAACCGGATGGGATTCCCGACGTGATTCAGCAGGTCAAACATGGCGCGCTGGGACTGCTTGCCCAGTACAAGGCATTTGGCCACGCCATTCCCGGCATCATCGAGCCCACGCTCGATGAGTACACGCATCTGGGCGACGCGGCCTCGAAAACCGACGGCCGGATTTACTCCGACAAGTTGGGCCCGCTCGAAACCAACGGAGAATATTCCGGCGTGCCCGACGACCGCTGGGCATTCACTAATCGCAACACCGCTCTCGATTACCATTCGCTTTCGGCGCTGGCGGCGGCGAGCCGCGTGCTCAAGGGATTTGACGACAAACTGGCCGCGGACTGCCTGCAAGCGGCGGAACATGCCTGGGACGAAGACCACAGGCTGCCGCCTACCACCGTCTCGACGTTCAACACCGCGGGCGGCTTTCTCGAAGGCAACGAAATGCGGGCCGCCGTGGAACTCCTGCTCGCCACCAACGGCGGAGAAGTTTATCGCAAGCGCTTAAAGGAACTCCTGCCCCTGATCCAGCAACGCTTCGCATTCCTGGGCTGGATTGCGGTTCGCGCCATTCCCTTGATGGACGTGGACTACAAAGATGCCATGGCAACTTCACTTCGCGCCTACAAGGTACGACTCGACGACCAGTTGTCCAAGAATCCGTATGGCGTGCCGATTGTGATGGGGACGTGGGGCGGTTCGTCCCAGGTGGTTGGATTCGGCGCGCATATGTATTTCTTTCATAAAGCGTTTCCAGAGATCGTTGGAACGGAATACACACTCCGCGCCTTGGACTATGTGCTGGGAACGCATCCGGTGTCAAATGTGTCGTATGTTTCCTCGGTGGGAACCGAGTCGAAGTTGATCGCTTACGGCAACAATCGCGCCGACTACTCGTTTATTCCGGGAGGCATGATTCCGGGCGTGGTGATCATCAAGCCCGATTTCCCGGAGCTAAAGAGCGCATGGCCCTATCTGTGGTACGAAAACGAGTATGTGATTGACGCGGTGGCAGCGTTTATTTTAGAGGCGAACGCGGCCGACGCGCTGGCGAAGTGAACGAGTGACTGCCGAAGGCTCGTGCGGATCCGTGGCGCCGCGGCCCACGGTGTTGGTGCGTTCGGGCTGTGCATTTTCTGCTCGCCTATGTTCCCCAGGCTTTTCCCAAACCTCCGGCTAGTAGTGAAAGCGATAGCGCATTTCGACAAACAGTTCTCGCGGGTTGTTCCAGTGGAAGCCGCCGAAGGTTACGCTGTTGTCGAGTTCGACGCGCCGGTTGGCGACATTCAAAGCGTTAATTGACGCCGAAATCCGCTCGCCGAGATCCTTGCTGAGAGTGAGATCAAAGGTGGTGTGGCCGGGCAGGTATGCGCCGGGATAGGGCATATCAGGGAAAGCGTTGCTGAAGCCGGAACCGTAATAGACGTTGGTGGAGACGTAGCTATGCCGGGGGAGATTGACGTCGCCGCCCACGTTGAGCGTGTTGCGCTGATCGTGATCGAGCGGCGAAAGCCCAGCCGGCAAGGCAAAATCGGTTAACCCTCCCGTGATGGCGCCGCCCGCCTCCGCGATTTGGTTGGAATAGGCCAAGTGAATTTGCGCGCGATGGGCGATGCGCGGCGAACGCAACGTGGCTTCCCAGCCGCGAATCACGGCTTGCGCGATGGTGATGGGGAAAAACAGGTTGGATTCGCCAATGTTGTTGTGGTCGAAGAAATTCACCACGTTGGTGCGGAAGTTGTCGGCGTCGAACACCCATCCGCGATAGGGGATGCTCACGCCGAACTGATGTTCTTCATCGCGCTCGCCGTTGAGCGGGATGAATCCCAAGCTGTTGGCATTGGCAAATTGCAGCAAGGGGCCGGACGCTGTGATGAGGGGCGGGGCTTGGTAGTAGTGGCCGTAGAAGGCGCGAAAGGTCCACTTCAAATGCGGAACGGTGAACGCTGCGCCGAAGCGCGGGCTGATGGCGGTTTCTGCAACGCTGCCGGAGAAATGCGTGGGGCGCATGCCGGCGGTCAAAGTAAGCCAGGGCGTTACCTGGAATTTGTCGTCAAGAAAGAATGCCAGGAGATCGCCGGCAGGGGTCTCCGATACGGGAGGGCTTACGTTCTGGCAAAGGCCTGCGGGGTTTGTCGTCGTGATGCACGCGTCCTGAGCGGGAGGATTGAAGATCGCGCCGAAGAGTTCGTTGTCCTGCTGGTAAAAGCTGTACACGCCCACTTGTAGATTATTTCTAGCGAAGTTGGCGCTGAAACTCGCCTGGCCGCCGGCGTAGGTCGAGCCGCGATCTTCTGTAGTGGCTACGGGATTGTCGGTTAGCGGGCTTTCATAGTCGGCGCGGTTGTGATGATAGAAAGGCGAGACCGTCAGCAACAGTTTGGAATTGAAGGTGTGCACCCAGGAGAAATTCACGATGGCGTCGGATTCCTGGTCACTGTCGCGAAACCCGAGGCTGGGATACTGCGCCACAAAACCGTTCTCCGCGATGGCCGCGTTCTCGATGTCATTGGGGTTCGGATCATAAGGGATTTGGTAGAAGTCCTTGCGCAGCGAGGCGAACAAACGCAGCTGGTTCGAGGGGTCCACATTGAAAATGAGCGAGCCGAAGCCTCCATAGCCATTTTCCGCGTCGTGCACGACTTGCGGCACGGGCGTCTGGATACCGAGATTGCTGCGGTTGCCGTTCACGCTGGCGTAGTAGGCGAAGCGCTCAGTGTGGCTGCCGAAATTGAACTCATCGTTGGTCTGATAGAAATTGCCGAAGCTCGTAACCAGTTCGGCCTGATTGTTGCGCTCGAAGCCGGTGCGCGGCACGATGTTGAAAACGCCATAAGTGCGGTCGCCCATGGCGGCGCCGTAGCTGCCGCGATCGACCTCCATGTAGTCGATATCCTTGGGATCGAACTGCGGCCCGAGATTCGACGCGATGTTGGTGTTGGGCACGGGAACGCCGTCCACCAGCCAACTGGTTTGGTGTCCGCCGCGGATGTGGAGCTGGTCGTGGGTGAAGTAGGCGCCGGGAACGTAGTTGGTGATCATGGCCAGACTGTTGGTGCGGTCGGCGCCAGGGGTGCGTTCGATGTCCGCGCGATCGACCAGAGTAGTCGGAGTGGCGGAATCGGTGGGCTGAACTTCTTCCGGCGCACCGGACACGTTCACGGTTTCGTGCGCGGAGGCGAGGCGCAGGGGAATGTGGAGGACGGGCTCGGTGGCGGAATCGACGACTACACTCTGCGCTGCCTGATCGAATCCGGGGTTGGCGACCGTCACTGTGTATTCGCCGATGGGGACCGCGTTGAATTGAAATTCTCCGTTGGCGTCAGTGTTGGCGCTCTTGAACCAATCGGACGATTTTGCTTTTAGCATCACCATGGCGCCCTGCACGGGGCGGTGTTGCGGGTCATGCACAATGCCGCGAATCGCGCCAAAGACGCCGGCATGGGCAGCGGCGGATAGCAGAAGCAGGCTTCCGAGAAACCAGACACGAATGGGACGCATAAATCCTCCGAATGCGATGAAGAAATAACACCGAGAACGGAAGCGGCTTTATAAGGACAGATTGGTTTGCGCGACGAGCTACGCGCAGAGTTTCTAAAGCTGGCTTCCGCGATTTCGGTCAGGCGATGGAGGTCTGCGGCGGACCACGGCCGGAATGGGAGGCATCCCGCTCTTTGCTGGGGGCGAGCAGGCGGGAAGCGGACGACAAAAGGGAAAGCGGACACGTGGCGCCAACGCTGACGGGCAGCGACAACTCGGCCCAAATGGAAACGATTACCGAACGGCTGCAATCTTGGTCGCAGCGGGATGGAATATCAAACGAGGGGTCTGCTGAGGTATGCCTGCACACGGCCTTTCCTCGGCAGCAGTTCCGCAGGCAGCAGGCCGTCTGCGGCGGAGTCGAGGCCGCCAGGGCCACGGGAGCGAAGACGCTCACCAGCAGCAGGACCAGCAGCAATCTGGCGGTCAGACGATGCATGGATGACTTCTTGGATCTAACCTGGCACTCCTCCAGGCTAAAGACGAGTGAAGCAAGAATACGTTAGGGCTGGCCCGGCCGGCAAGCCAATGTGCGGGCCGCGGGTGGCGCGGTTTCGCCCATAATCCTTCGGGTCCCCCCTGGTTCAAACGTTGACCATGGGAACACTGAAGGTCACAGCGGCAAGCGTCCGGTATGGAAATATCTTCATTTGGCCAAGACGTCAGGAGTCCCACGGGGTTGAGAACGCCGGCACTGTTCGAGCAGGGCAAGGCCCGCCGATGTAAGGCTCACCACGTGTCGCCCGTTCAGTTCGTGCCTCACCACAAGCCCGCGATCGTTTGCGTCCTCCCAAACCGGAAGTTTGGGGCACGACGTACGCCACGCATCCATCACTTCTTCGTAGCTCCGATCACGCTTCGCCAGCCATTCGAGGAGATCGAGAATCAGGCTTTCCACCACTGCGTCGGTCATCGGTTTCTCTCGCGTCCGTAGTGGGAGGCTTACCTCGTCGCCAGCTTTGCCCCCCATTCGTCGGGGCTCAAATCCCGAGCGTGTCTTGAGAAGAGCCAGTGGTGGCCATCGAGGTCCAAGACTCCGTATTGCCGCTCGCCGTAGATGGTTTCATGGAGATCCTCCACAATTTTAGCTCCGGCCGATTTCGCTTTATGGAAGTGGGCATCCACGTCGTCGACGAACACGGTTAGGCTCTGAGTTCCGCAGCCGAGTTGAGCCGGGGTCGCCCGGCCAGGCCGCACCCTGGTGAGCATGATCCAGGCGTTGCCGAGATGCATTTGTGCTCCGTTAACCGGGCCTGCCGGGTCGCCGTGGCGGTAGTGCTCGATGAAGCCGAATGTCTTGCTCAGCCAAGCAATCGCGGCGGCAACATCCTGGTAAACGACGTGCGGCAAGACGGTATCGGTGGGCACCGAGCGATTCTTCAACATTCTGAAATCATAGCAAGACCCGCCGCGCCGCCGGAGCGCGAAAAAAAGCACGGCCCCATTTCTGGGGCCGTCGGGCGAAAGAGGCGAAAGGCAGGAGTTAAGGAAAGGCGATGCAAGGGGCTGCCCGACCAAACGGAGCAGCTTTGACTGCAGACGTCGAAAACGGTGTGAGGGTTATTTCGTTGTCAGTGGCCTCTTTTCTTACAGGGTGGGAGTGCACTTCCGCGGCCAAAGCGATTCGAGAGCATACGGAAGGCTGCAGAACGCACGCAACTCTATACTGGACAATATCTTGCGCGAAAACTAAGAACACGCATTGGGCCTGGCCGGGTGGCCGAAACCAACCTCGAAAATTGCATAAACCTGCACATTCAATGCAGGCCGATGTCCGACCGAAAGCGCCTGCAAGAAGCGCTGAGCTTCGCTGTCCGGCAATTCGAAGTCCAAGTGCGCCTATGAGTTGCCAGTGACTGTGCGCAGCTTGCCGGGCATGAAGTGGTAGGGCGGCCAAGGGCCGCTGATCACCAGTTCACAGTTCTTTAGCTGCTTGGCGGCGCTGGTGTAACGATTCTGGTACTTTTCTACCGACTTGGAGTCGATCAGGTGGGCAATATCGATCAGCATCCCATCCGTGTTCACTCGCTTACAGCTCACTTCTTCCTCGAGCGGGTTGAACAGCTTGTGTACTTGGACGGATAGGGCACGGGCCTTGGTTTGCCGCTCGCGATCCTTGGAGGCCTTTTCCCGCAGCTTGATCAAGTATTCGCCGCCGACGGTATCGGGCAGGACTACGTCAGCCATGGCATTGCGAAGTGAGCCGTCGCGGACCAGGAGCTTCAGATGCATCTCGGCCTTGCCGCGCAGCTTGGCCACGCTCTGGCCAAAGGCGCGGCGATTGGCGCGCACGGCCTGGCGCAGAGCCTCATCCGTATCGAAAATAGTGCCAAAGCGGAAGGGGAGCACGGTGCCGGTGCGAAAACACACGCTGACCACCCGCGCGTGCTCGAGCACATGCTTTTCTTCCATATTGTCACCGTTGCGTTCGTACTCGCTGACGATGACGGCGAAATCTCCGCTGGGATAACTGAGGACGGGGGTGCCGTTCACTCCCTGTATGCCTTCGAGGAGAAAGGGACGCCGGGCTCGAACGCCATTCTTTAGGGTTTGCTGTTCAGTGATGCAGTACGCATACCACGCCATAAAGTCTCTCCGAAACTGTACTCAGGGCGAGAATTGTCGGCCTCGAGCATCTGTTATCGTTGGTTACGGCTCTGAAACCTGGAAGAAAGGTGGTACCACGAGGGAACGCTTCAAAAGCCGCGTTCCAGTTGCATATTACCCTCTAGATACCAAAAATGCAACCAATTCGTAACATAGAGCATCGGCGGCGGGAAGCTGTGCAAAGATTGAGCATTGCATGTGAATAAAAGTGAAACAGAAGTTGGCGGCGTTCTTAGATCCCACCGCAAATCACCGTATATAGTTGATATGTAAATATTTGGATTGACGTCAACGCTCGCGGCGCGAAGCTACACTTTGCGCGATATTTTCACCGCATCTCGCGCGGCGGCGCGCTCCAGCAGCGCTTTTTGGACCACGCTGAGCATCTCGTCCCACGGGGCAGGCTTGCCGGTCCAGATTTCAAATTGGCGGGCTGCTTGATGCACAAACATTTCGATACCGGGGATCACTCCTGCGCCTCGCGCCTTGGCCAGCTTAACCAAGCGAGTTTCCACCGGGTCGTAGACCATGTCGAAAACGAATTTGGTGTTGATCTCGTCCTCCTTCAGCGGGGAGTCGCGGGTGTTGCCCATGCCGACCGGAGTGGCGTTGATGATGACGTCGAAATTCTGCTTTTTCAAGTCAGCGGCGCGCTTGACGATGCGCGCCCTGGCCTGGTGGGCCAACTTCTGCGCCGGCGCGGCGGTGCGATTGAGAATGTAGATCTCGGCGCCCCGCTCCTTCAGTCCGAATACGGCGGCGCGCGCGGCTCCGCCGGCGCCCAGCACCAGCACCTTGGCATTTTCCAGCGGGATGCGCTGCTCCAGCGGCCGCACGATGCCGGCGGTGTCGGTGTTGAAGCCGTAGAGCTTGCCATCCTGCGCCCGCACCACGGTATTGCAAGCACCAATTCTTGTGGTGTGGGAATCGGTGTTATCGAGGTGATGCAGGATCGCTTCTTTGTACGGCATGGTGATGGACAGGCCGTGAATGGGAATATCGCGCACGCAGGCGAGAAGGTCCTTTAAAGCCTTGGCGTGCAGCGCCAAATAAACCGCATTCACATTCTCGCGGCGCAACGCGGCGTTCATGATGGTGGGCGAAAGGGAATGCGCGACCGGATCGCCCACCACTCCGTAGACCCGCGTGGCCGCATCGACTTGTTCGATACGATAGGTGCTGCGCAGCTCCTGCGCCGTGACTTGGCCGGGAGCGGTCTTCTCCTCGGCGCTGACCGAGGCAAATGTGAACACGCTACCCGCGCGCACGCCCAGCACGCGGCTGATGATGCCTTGCTCGCCCATGCACATGCCGATCAAGGTGAGCCGCTCGCTTTGTTGCTCCAAGAACTTCATCATGGCCACGTTGTCGTGCAGCGTGGTGGCCGTGCTGACCACCTTGTAGAAATCCGCGGGCAAGGCCGCCATCTTTTCCAAGGTTTCTTCCAGCTTCTTGGTGGCGCGGAAGTCGTGAAAAGAGAGAATCAGGGCGGCGTGGGCCCGCAGGCGCTCCAGTTGCGCCGGCTTGCAACGGACCGCACTCTGCAGCTCGACATCCAGGAGCTGGCACCCGGCCGCCGACGCCTTGGCCAGAATGTCCAGTTGCGAAGCCACCGAACCCTTGAATTTGCCGCCATTCGCCTCTCGGCGGCAGGTGGCGATCACGGTCACGTGAGGGTGATATTGGGTGAAGCGTTTGATCTTGGGTAACGCCAGCGCGGGCCGCGACAAGTAGTCTAGGCGGAACTCCAGGAAGGGGTTATCGCGGATGAGAGACTCCGCTTTTTCCACAATGTCGCTGGCGTCGGAGCCAATGACCGCGACGCACAGCTTGGGCAGCCGCAGGGGCCGCAGCCGGGAAATGTAGTTGTTCGCTAAAGCGGTCATCGTTTCGACGATCAGTGTTCGGATGATCAGTGTTTCGGACGGCCGGGGTTTCGGCGCGATATTACAGGCCCGTATTTACATATGCAACAAGGGATTATCAATATTTTCCCTGCGGTTCGCCGGATAAAAACTATTTAGCGTATCCGGCATGACACCGCCGTAACCTTGACCAGCCTTGGCCCACTTGTTACTGTCCGGGCAGAAAGCCCTTTGATTTGCTGCGTTTAGCGAGAAACCGAAGGTGCTGGGTGCGGTTTTGAATCGGAGGTAACATGAAGAAAACAGGAATGTTGTTGCTGTTCTTGCTGCTGGCCATGGGCGCCTATGCGCAGCAACCGAGTGTCACTGCGGCCGCAGACTCGGCGGACC
Organism: uncultured Acidobacteriaceae bacterium; assembly: GCA_963776125.1. Taxonomy (GTDB): domain Bacteria; phylum Acidobacteriota; class Terriglobia; order Terriglobales; family Acidobacteriaceae; genus PALSA-270. The sequence goes on from CAVZMC010000060.1 coordinate 28,799, forward strand.
CCGACGCACCCCAAGGGACCATGCCCAACCGGTCGAGCTTTCCCATTGAGCGGGTCCAGACCCCGACCTACGCCGACCTCTATTGCGCCGGCTTCGTCAGCAAACAGGTTTTGCCAAACGCCAACTATGTGGCTGGCGGACTGGACACGCCCAGCACCACCAAGTTCGTCAACGGTGACATCGTGTATTTGGCGGGGACGGGCTACCAAGCCGGCCAGCAATACACCATTTTGCGCGAGCTCCAGGATCCCAACCGCTATGAATTATTTACCGGCCAGCACGCCTTGTTGAAATCCATGGGCCAGCCTTACTCCGAGTTGGCTCGGGTGCTGATCATCGACGCTCGCACCAAGAGCGCGATCGGCCAGGTTGAATTTAGTTGCGATCCGGTGAATCCCGGCGACATCGCTGTGCCGTACGCCGAAAAGACCGCAGTCTCTTTCCATCCCCAACTGCGCTTTGACCGTTTCCTGCCGGCCGGCAACAAACTGAGCGCGCGCATCGTCATGGCCCGCGATTTCGATTCAGAACTGGGAACCGGCGCAAAAGTTTATTTGAATGTGGGCTCCGACCACGGGGTAAAAGTGGGTGATTATTTCCGCGCGGTCCGCAGCTACACGGCTGATCAGAAAGACGCGGTGAGTTCGCTCTCGTTCAAAGCCGCCATCGCGGAAGATACCCAGAAAAGACTACCTTCGATCGACGCCGGCATGTTCACCAAGAATGGGAGCGGCCCCAACATCCATGCAGCCGACCTGCCACGGCGTGCGGTGGGAGAAATCGTCATTCTGAGCACGACTCCGACCACCTCAACCGGCATGATCGTGTTTGCGCTGGAAGACGTCCACATCGGCGATGGAGCGGAACTGGACAACCAGCAATAGATTTCGCCGTGCGGGGCTTTATTGCTTAGCGCGGGAACCTGGGCCATATGGGAGGCACGACCTACAAGTCGTGCCTTTTCCTTTAAGCGGACCCTCCGGCGGCGTCTCCGTCGCCAAATACTTCCGCGGTAAACGCCTCGATCCCCGCGCCCGCTTGCCACGCATTCGCCGATAGCCCAGCTTTGACGCAGGTCTGCTCCAGGAACGTGATGCGATCCCAGCCATGCTCGACCGGCACTTGCGGAAGCAGCAGACCGCGGCGGCTCCCCAGCCTGATCAGCAGGCCATGGCGGCCGATTTCAACGTGTTGCGGCAGGATGGGTTTGAGCGGCGAAAGAATACTGAGCGAGACCCGCACTTCCGGCAGTTCTTCCGGAGCAAGGGGCGGGAAGCGCGGGTCCTCGAAAGCCGCCCCGCGCGCGGTTTCCATCACCGCGCGATAGAGCGGCGCAATCGGGAATACCTGGCCAATGCATCCGCGCAAAATGCCGCGGCGGTAGAGTGTGGTGAAAACTCCCCGCGGCTCCGCCAAATGCGGCGAATGCAGCCGAGAAGAGATTTCGCGCCGCGCTAGCGCGGACGCGATTGCCTCATGAGCCAGTTTTAACAACAGGGCGCGCTCTTCGGAAGAAAACTCTCTCGGGTCAGCGGGCGAAGCCTCAGGTGGCGGGGACATTGCGTTTCCTTCGCCGGCTGAGGACGAAGGCGCGCCGGCGGCGCTTCACCACCTGCCGGTCAATCTTTGACCAGAAGGCGGCGAAGTAATCAATCGCCGAGACCAGAGACAAAACGACCATGAACCAAATCGCCAGGAACGCGATCCAGTGCACGGGAAAAAAGTAAGAACCGTAGACCGGCCATTCCTTCCAGCGATGATCGAGAATGACCGCGACCACGGAAACGATCTGCACCAGCATCTTGAACTTGCCGAGTTCACTGGCCTCGATGGTGAATCCCTCGGAAGCGGCGATGGAGCGCAGCCCGCTCACCAGAAACTCACGCCCGATAATCACGACCGCCATCCAGGCCGGAACCAGGCTGGGATTGAACTGCACCAGAGTGACGAAAGCGGCGGCGATTAAGAGCTTATCGGCCAAGGGGTCGAGCAACATGCCCATGGTGGTGATCTGGCCGCGCTTGCGGGCCAGGTAGCCGTCGATGCCATCTGTGATCGAAGCGGCGATGAACAACGCCGAGGCCAGCAATTCCTGGGCTCCATCGGTGCCGCGAAAGTGGCTGGTGGAGAGAATCCAGATCAGCAGCGGGATGCTGAAGATACGGGTCAGCGTGATGGAGTTGGGCAGATTCACGGCGGGACACAAACTGGGCCGGCGAAAAGCCTGGAAACCAGCGTCGCCAGATTATCCTCCACCGCGCAAGAGGAAAGCAATGGAGGAGGGAGGGTGGCGTCTCGGTTTGCCCCGTCGAGTTTCTGACCCACTCTCAATCTCGCTTCGCCGCTTTGTAGCCCGCTTTCGTGGCTTCGTCCACGGTCATGAACTTGCCGTTCTTGGTCTTGCCATACCAGCGGCCGGCTTTGTGGTAGATACCGGTGTCGAGATTCACCCAGACTTTACCGGCCGCTTTGGCAGCGGCGATGTCGGAAGCGGTCGGGTTCTTGGCGGGAAGGTGTGAAGTTGATGGCGTGGCGTTCGGTGCACTCTGCGCTCGTGCCGGAAAAACCGACAGCGCGCCCAGCACACACGCTAACGCGATGACATTTTTCAGCCGGTACAAATTCAGTCTGTAGCTTTCCCCTGTGACGTCTGTGCGCCCCTGTGGTTAGAACGAGTTTTACCACAGGGGACACAGAGGATCACAGGAAACCCTTACGCATAAAATCCTCGCTGTCTGATGGTGTAGGCTACGCGATCGATCGCCAGCATATAGGCGGCGAGGCGGTTGTTCACATTGTGGGTCTTGGCGTAACGCACTACGTCCTCAAAAGCGTTCTTCATCAGTTCGGCGAGTTCTTCGTTCACCCGCGATTCCTTCCAGAAGTAGCCCTGGCGGTCCTGCACCCATTCGAAATAAGAAGTGGTCACTCCGCCGGCATTGCACAGAATGTCGGGGATCACGAATACGCCTTTATCGGCAAGGATTTCATCCGCGGCGGCAGTGGTGGGGCCGTTGGCACCCTCGGCCAGGATTCGGCATTTGATCTTGTCGGCGTTGCGGCTGGTGATTTGGTTTTCCGTCGCGGCGGGGATCAGAATCTCGCAATCGGTGGTCAAAAGTTCGGCATCGTCCACTTTTTCCGCTTCGGGAAAGCCCTGAATCGATCCTTTGCGCTGCTGATATTCCCAAAGCGCCTCGGTATTAATACCGTTGGCGTTGTACAGCCCTCCGCCCAATTCGGCAATGCCGATGATCTTGTAGCCGGCCGCATCCATAAGACGCGCGGCGTTCGAGCCGACGTTGCCGAATCCCTGCACAATCACCCGGGTTGACGCCGGAGTCAGGCCCAGCTTCTTGACCGCTTCATCGCAGACGATCATGATGCCGCGGCCGGTGGCTTCGCGGCGGCCGCGCGAGCCGCCAATATTGATGGGCTTGCCGGTCACCACCGCAGTCACCGTGCGGCGCATGTGCATGGAGTAGGTATCCATCATCCATGCCATGACTTGCTCGTTGGTATTGACGTCGGGAGCGGGAACGTCTTGCTCAGGGCCGATGAACTCGACCAGCTCCGCGGTGTAGCGGCGGGTCATGCGCTCCAGTTCGCCGCGCGACATTCGATGCGGATCGCAGATGACGCCGCCCTTGGCGCCGCCGAAAGGGATATTCACAATCGCGCACTTCCAAGTCATCCAGGCGGCCAGCGCCCGGACTTCATCCAAGGTCACATCCGGGCCATAACGAATGCCCCCCTTGGAGGGTCCGCGCGCAATCGAATGCTGCACCCGGTATCCGGTGAAGACTTCCAGCGTCCCATTGTCCATGGTCACCGGAATATGCAGAATGAGCTCGCGGTTGGGATAGCGCAGCACCTTCCACAATCCCTCTTCCAGGTTGAGCTTCTGCGCGGCCAGATCGAAGCGTGCGGCCTGCTCCTCCCAGGGATTGAGTTCATGCTCGGGCGAAGCGGCGGTTACAACGGTCTCGGCTTTCATGCGAATCTCCGAGTTGATGGCAGTCAGAAGATGAGATGCAGGCCAGCGCCAGGGTGACGCAGCGGAGTCGACGCCGAGACCTCTTGGAGTATAAGCAGCCCGGCGCGGGCGGGGCAAGGCCGGGTCGGGCATGTCCCGTTCCCGACTCCCGTAGAGACGTAGCTCTGCTACGTCTCTCTTTGCCCCGACAACTTCTCTTACCACCGGCAAGACGTAGCGGAGCTACGTCTCTACGGAAATCGCGGCATCAGGAGAAATCGCGGAGCTTCGCTCCGCTGGACAGCCGGGGGCGGCCGTGCCTACGCGAGCTACAACACAATCTCCATGCCTTCGGACGCCGCCCGCACGCGAGCGTAGTAGTGGCTTGCTTCTTTCACCACGTTGTCGATGCACGCGTCGTCGTGCGCGGGGTCGTGATGATAGAGAACCAGTTCTTTGGCTCCGCTTTCCATCACCACATTGACCGCCTCGCGCCAATGGCTGTGCCCCCAACCGTGCCGGCCGGCTGCATATTCGTCAGGGAGGTACTGCGCGTCGTAAACCAGCACATCGGCGCCAGCTGCTAAATGGCGCACATTTTGATCGAAGACCGGGTCGCCAGGTTCGTTGTCGGTGGCGTAAACAAAGACACCGCTCTTGGTCTCAAGGCGAAAGCCCATGCAGCCCTGGGGATGGTTCAGCCAGGTCGTTTGCACCATCACGTCGCCCAGCGAGAGGCGGCCTTCGTCGATGTCATAGAACTGGCGTTGCGCCTCCATTTCGGCCAGGCCAACCGGGAAGAACGGCGCGGCCATTTGCTCCTCCATCACTGCCTGCAGGCTGCGGGTGCGACTGGAGCAGTGAAACAGGAAGCGGTTGGACCGCATATAAAGCGGGCGGAAGAAGGGGAACCCCTGAATGTGATCCCAATGAAAGTGAGAGACGAAGACGTGGGCGAGCAACTCGCGGTCGGCAAACTCCTGGCTAAGCTGCCGCCCTAGCGCCCGGAAGCCGGTGCCGCAGTCGAAAATGTACACGCTGTCGCCGAGGCGCACTTCGACGCAGGAGGTGTTGCCTCCGTAGCGCATGTTTTCCGGGTGAGGAGTCGGGGTGGACCCGCGTACTCCCCAGAATTTGATACGCATAGTCCCCCGAAGCTGGGAATCCCTGGGTAGATGACATCTTATCTGCTTTCGCCGGTCCGTCAATTCATAGGTTGGTTACCGCAGGGAAAGCAAGCGCCCTGCGCAGCGCAAGTTTCTCGATGACGGCGGGCACAACGCGAGGTCTCACCCTATAATTGAACTCCCGCTGGTCGCCCGATGCCGACTTGGCGGCGCGACTACCAACATGCTTCGTCCCGACTACAAAGAGTTCTCCCGCTTGGCTCGTGAAGCCACGCTGGTGCCGGTGGTCAAATCGGTTGCCGCCGATTTGCTGACACCGGTCTCCGCTTTCCTGGCGATTGCCGCCGACGAACCGGAAGCTTTTCTGCTCGAGTCGGTCGAGCGCGGCGAGCAAATTGGCCGCTATACGTTTCTCGGGGCGCGTCCTTACATGGTCGCACAAGCTCGGGGCGAGAACGTGGAGCTGCGCCGGGGCAAAAAGAGGGAACGGCTCAAAGGGAAGGCCTCTCAGATCATCAAGCAGTTGCTGCGTGAACATCGGCCGGCCACCTTGGCCGGAATTCCGCCCTTCAGCGCGGGCGCAGTCGGCTACTTCGCCTATGACGCGGTGCGTCAATTCGAGAATATCGGCAAGCACGCGAAGGACGATCTCTCGCTGCCAGATTGCGTGCTGATGTTCTTTAACCGCCTGCTGGCGTTTGACCACTTGCGCCACCAGATTCACATCATCGCGAGCGCCGACGTTTCGCAGGAGAGTCCCCGGCGCGCCTACGACCGGGCCATTGCGGACATCGCCGTACTGGAAAATAAGCTGGCGAGCGGGCTTCGGCCCGCCCATTGGAAGAAGCGCGCGAGCCGCGCGAAAGGCAAGCTCAAGGTTCACGCCGCGACCAGCCGCCCGCAATTCCTAAAAGCCGTGGAACGGTGCAAGGACTACATTCGGGCCGGCGACATTTTTCAGGTCGTGCTGTCGCAGCGACTGGACTTCGTTCCCGAAGCCGCACCTTTTGACATCTATCGCGCGCTGCGCACCGTGAACCCGTCTCCCTACATGTATTTCTTGCGCACGGGAGACACGCATGTTTTAGGATCATCCCCCGAGATGCTGGTGCGGGTGACCGGACGCAAGCTGGAATACCGCCCCATCGCTGGAACTCATCCGCGTGGCCGCGATGAGGCCGAAGATCAGCGCTTGGAGCAGCAGATGCTCCACGACGAGAAGGAACGGGCCGAACACGTGATGCTGGTGGACCTAGGCCGCAACGATTTGGGCCGGGTAAGTGAGTATGGCTCGGTAAAGGTTCGCGACCTGATGTACGTGGAGCGCTATTCGCACGTCATGCATATCGTCTCCGCGCTCGAAGGCCAGTTGCGCGGCGACCTCGACGCGCTCGATGCCTTCGCCGCCTGCTTTCCCGCGGGCACACTGAGTGGCGCGCCGAAAGTGCGAGCCATGCAGATCATTGAAGAGCTGGAGCCCACGCGACGCGGTATCTACGGCGGCTCGGTTCTCTACGCCGATTTCGCCGGCAATTTGGACTCCTGCATCGCGATCCGCACCATGCTCATGCAAGGTGAGAAAGCATACTTGCAAGCGGGCGCCGGCATTGTGGCGGACTCCGATCCCGACAGTGAATTTCAGGAGTCCATGAACAAGGCGCAGGCGGTGCTGCGAGCGGTGGAGGCGGCCAGGGCGGGCGGGTAGTTTGCCCGCGGGGCCCCATGGGAAATCTCTGGTAGCGCGTTGTTCCACATATACCCGCCTATTTGCGGCTGATTGTGTGGCGAGAGGGCCTCACTAGACGCAAATTGGCATTCCAGCGCGGTAAGGTTAGGCCGCTATATTGAGGAAATTCTTAACCAGGTTCTTACCGGCTTCGGTTAGAACGCTTTCGGGATGGAACTGCACGCCTTCGACTGGGAATCGCTTGTGACGCAGCGCCATAATGGTGCGGGAGCCATCCTTTTCGGTGGTGTAGGCGCTGACTTCGAGGTCGGCGGGCAATCCCTTCTCTTGCACGATCAGGGAGTGGTAGCGCGTAGCCGTCATCGGCGATGGAAGGCCGGTGAAGATGGTCTTGCCGTCGTGGGCGACTTCGCTGGTTTTGCCGTGCATCAGATGAGGCGCGCGAATGACTTTGCCGCCGAAGGCTTCGCCCAAGGCTTGGTGGCCGAGGCAGACGCCCAATACTGGGACCTTCCCAGCGAAATGACGAATGAGGTCGATGCTGATGCCAGCTTCTCGCGGAGTGCAGGGGCCGGGAGAGACGACGATGCGGTCAGGGTGCATGGCCTCGACTTCCGCCACCGTGACTTGGTCATTGCGGCGGACTACGACTTCCGCACCCAGTTCTCCTAGATATTGCACCAGGTTGTAGGTGAATGAATCGTAGTTGTCGAGAACGAAAACCATTGGACTACCTGCTGTGAGCTTACAACAAATGGGGCAGCGGGCCCTAGGCCGCGCGGCCAAGCCGGTTCAGAACCTCCACCGGTGCGACAAAATAGGCCTCTTGACTGTCCAACTACGTTCTTGACACGCTGGCCGCAAAACGCCATGCTTACTCACTCTGGGAGGACCCATGGCCGAAGCCAAGGAGGAAAAGCGCGCCACGCGGCGGTTTGCGCTGCGCCTGCCGCTTTCCGTCAATTACAGCGAGGAGACTTCCGCACAGCAGGCGGCACAGACTCGCGACGTAAGCGCCCGCGGGATTTGCTTTTACGTGGATTCTTCGGTGGATGCCGGCTCCACGATTGAGTTTACGCTTACCCTGCCACCGGAGATCACACTGACCGAAAGCATTCAGGTGCGCTGCAAAGGCAAAGTCGTGCGAGTGGATGGGCCTGGGGTGGACAATCGGTTAGCCGTGGCCGCGGTCATCGACGAGTACGAATTTCTTTCGCAGTCGTGACGGCAGCCCCGCCCACCACTGGGGTTTCAATGCTTCCTATCACAGGGGAATGTGACCTTGGGCACTGCCTGCCTGACAGCCGCGCATAGACAATGATTCAATTCTAGGGGTAGTCTCGTGATTGGGGGGTGTCTGCCGCCTCTTCGCTGGAAGACCACCTTTCAGTGACAACAACGGCTCAGCGCTAGGGCCGTTACGGGAGGCTCTTATGGCTACGGTCTTGGTGGCGAATGATTTAGCGGAATTGCTCCGCGGCGAGCGCGTGCACATCAATCTGCATCCACCGTCCCTGGTGGAATATGCGGTCCGTCACGGCGAGGTTCGTCTGGCCGCCAAGGGAGCCGTGACGGCCTACACCGGAGCATTTACTGGCCGTGTGCCGAAGAACCGGTTTATCGTCCGAGACTCCATCACCCGCGACACAGTGGACTGGGGCGCGATAAACCAGCCAGTTGAGCCCGAAGTATTCGACGGACTGTACCAGCGCGTGCTGGATTATTTACGGGATCGCGAGCTTTTCGTGCAGGACGTGTTCTGCGGAGCGGATCCCAACTACCGCCTGCCCATCCGCGTGATTAACCAGTTTGCCTGGCACAACTTGTTTGTCCGCCAGCTTTTTATGCGGCCCGGCCCCGAAGAATTGAAAAAACACAGGCCGGAATTCACGGTAATCTGCGCGCCTGAGTTCCGTGCCGATCCCAAGCGGGATGGGACCAACGCTGAGGCCTTCATTCTGCTGGATTTCTCGCGCCGCACGGCCCTGATCGGAGGGACGTCTTACGCCGGCGAAATGAAGAAATCCATCTTTAGCGTGATGAACTTTCTGTTGCCGCCGCGCAACGTGTTCCCCATGCACTGTTCAGCCAATATCGGCAAGGATGGGGTCACAGCGCTGTTTTTTGGCCTTTCCGGCACGGGTAAGACCACGCTCTCGGCCGATCCCACGCGGCGGCTGATTGGCGACGACGAGCACGGCTGGAGCATGGACGGCGTCTTCAACTTCGAGGGCGGCTGCTATGCCAAGTGCATCAAACTGTCCCAGAAGAACGAGCCGCAGATCTACAACGCCATCCGCTTCGGCTGCGTGCTGGAAAATGTCGTGCTCGACCCCATCACTCACGTTCCCGACTACAACGACGATAGCCTGACCGAGAATACGCGGGCCGCCTATCCGGTGGATTTCATCGAGAACTGCGTAATCCCGGGCATCGGAGGACATCCCAAGAACGTCGTCTTCCTGACCGCGGATGCTTTCGGAGTGCTCCCACCGATCGCGCGGCTCACGCCCGAGCAGGCCATGTATCACTTCCTCTCCGGCTACACCGCCCGCGTGGCGGGCACGGAGGCGGGAGTCAAGGAACCGCAGGCAACCTTTTCCACCTGCTTCGGCGCTCCGTTCATGCCGCTTTCGCCCAAGATCTATTCCGACATGCTGGGTCGGCGTCTGCGGGAGCACAACGCCCAGTGCTGGCTGGTGAATACCGGATGGCAAGGCGGACCGTTCGGGGTCGGCGGGCGCATCGATCTGCCGCACACTCGCGCTATCGTGGACGACGCTGTCGAGGGAAACTTGCGCAACGTGGAATTTGAGGTCGAATCCGCCTTTGGCTTCAGCATTCCCAAGGCTTGTCCCGGAGTGCCGCCGGAGATGCTGAATCCGCGCAATGCCTGGGTCGACAAAGCGGCCTATGACCGGATGGCGGCGGAGGTGCGGGCTCGCTTCGCCAAGAACTTTGAGCAGTTTGATGCTCCGCCCGAAGTTAGGGCGGCGGGACCGGTGGCGAGGAAGTAGATTGGGGCCGTAGCGGCTACAGCCTGCCATCATTCCAGGGGCCATCGCATCGCAGCGCTGGAAGCGTCGCGCCACCCCCAATCAGATTGCTCCAGCGGCTCTACGCTTTTCTCACCATTCGCACCAGAACCACCAGAATGACCGCCCCCAGAATCGCGACCAGAATGCTGGGGATCAACCCGCCGCTAGTGTAAATGCCCAACAGCCCCAGGACCCGGCTGCCGACGAATGCGCCTACAATCCCCAGCAGAATGTCAACCAGCATGCCGTAGCCCGAGCCTTTCATGATTTTGCCGGTTGCCCATCCGGCGACTAGCCCTACCAGCAGAATGTAGATCAAGAACATGGAGCCTCCTCAGCGCTGCTCGCAGGAGCAGGAACGAACTTGGATGCTGAATGCGTCGAGGAAGCGTATGCTCCCGACCCAATGCTGTCTATGGTTAAATGAATGCGGTTCGCTGCCCCTAAATGTTTGCTCGCAAGATTCGCGTGGAGTACGAAGAGAACGGCCGGCGGCTTCCTTGTCCGCTGAAGTGGCTGGATAGCTTTTCCATGCGCAACTTCACCAACGCCAGCCTCTTTGATGACACTTTGCCGCTAGGGGATGGCGTTTTGGAGATTGGGAGCAAAGTTCCATTGGATCAGCTCCGGGACGCAATGGAAGACTGGTTTCGGAAGAAGAGTTACTTGCCCAAGGGGGCGCGGCTGGTGCTGGAGGAAGGTTGAGCATGTAGAGCGGACACTCTTGTCCGCTGCTTTTGACCTTGCTTTTGACTTGCCTCTAGTGCACCGCCTAAGACCCAACGTCAAAGGCAGCGGACAGGAGTGTCCGCTCTACAGGAACCGCTACTTGTCGTAGTGCAACAGCGAAAACACGTCGTACTGCTTCAGCTTCTCGCGACCTTTCAGGAAATCCAGTTCAACCACGAAACCTAAGCCAACGATCTCGGCTCCGAGCGATGACGCCAGCTTGGCGGTAGCCTCGGCTGTGCCGCCGGTGGCCAGGAGATCATCGGCAATGATCACGCGCTGGCCTTTCCGGATAGCGTCCTTGTGGATCTCGAGCGTGTTGCTTCCGTATTCGAGGGCGTAGTCATATTTCACGGTGGCGGCGGGGAGCTTGCCGGGCTTGCGCACCGGGACAAATCCTGCGTTCAGGCGATAAGCGAGCGCCGGGGCGAAAATAAATCCGCGGGCCTCCATTCCCAGAACCAGATCGACATCCAGATTGATGTAGTGCTCGGAAAGCGCATCGATCAGCGTGGCTAGGCCACGCTTGTCTTTGAGCAAGGTGGTGATGTCGTAAAACAGAATGCCTGGCTTGGGGAAATCCGGGACCTCGCGGATAAGCGCTTTCAGGGAATCGCAGTTCGCGCCCGAGTTGCTGGGCGCAAGGTTAGTGGTCATTTACCAGGCTCCTTCGATGCGAAATTCGGTTAGATTCGGGACCGGCTTGGCGTCCGACACTTCGACATCATCCACGCGCGCTGCTCGCGGTCCTTCGCGGAGGCGCGAGCGCAGAGCGGAAAGCTGATCGCGCGTGCCCATGGCCAGCACTTCCACACTGGAGTCGGGATTATTGCGCACCCATCCGGCAATCCCCAGGTTGCGCGCTTCACGCTCCACGAACCAGCGGAAGCCGACGCCCTGCACGCGTCCGCGAACGACGAAACGGCGGGCTTCGATGGTGGCTTCGGATTTCTGCATCGCTCGCAGAGACGCAGCCGGCTGCGTCGGGAGACGTTGCAAGCAACGTCTCTACGGAACTTTACTACGCCCGCGACAGGTAGACGCCCTCGGCGGTATCTACGCGGATTTTCTCGCCCTCGTTGATGAACGGCGGAACTTGCACAACCAATCCCGTCTCGGTTTTCGCCGGTTTGGTCACGCTGGAGGCGGTCGCGCTCTTCAATCCGGGCTCGGTTTCGATCACGGTCAACTCGACAGTCTGCGGCAACTCGATGCCCACCGCTTTGCCGTCGAAGAACTCCACCTTAATCTGCAAATTGGCGATCAGGTAATCGACGGCATCACCCAACGTGTCCCGGGTCAGATGGGTCTGCTCGTAGTTGGTGGTATCCATGAAGTAGTAGTTGTCGCCGTCGGCGTAGAGGAATTCCATCTCGACCTCGTCGACATTCACTTTTTCGATGGGGTCGGGCGAACGGAAGCGATGCTCGAACATGGCGCCGGTACGCAGGTTGCGCAGTTTGGCTTGGATGAAGGCGCGCAGGTTTCCGGGGGTGCGATGCTCCACGGCGAAGACCGAATGCAGATCGTTGTTGTGCTTGATGATCATGCCGGGACGAAGCTGGGTGGCGGGAATCGACATTGCTAAACCAATCTCCTTAAGATTGCCAGTGGGCCGGCGGAAGGCGGGCAGGCCACATTTTCCGGCGGACACGAGGATTCAACTGCATGATTCTATATGGTCTTGAGCCCATTTGGGAAACGCGCTCCGGGCGGCCTTCTTCAGCCCGCAAGCATTTCTCGCCGCCAAACGACTAGAATGGGAATCGAGAGGAGTACTTCCATGGGCTTTGGACGAGACGACGACAGTAACGTGGGCATGGCGATCACCTTTCTCCTGATTGGCATTGGCGCCGGCGCTCTGGCGGCTTTGTTGTTTGCTCCCAAGAGCGGCGAGGAGCTGCGGCGCGATATCCGCCGCAAATACAAGGACGCCAAGGGCGCGGTGGAAGATTTCGCCGACGAGGCCAAGGGACGGGTTGGAGAGGCCATCGAGCGCGGCGCCGATTGGGTGGAAGGCGTGGAAGAAAGCGCCCGCAAGAAAGTTGCCCCGCTGGGACGGGCATTGCGGCGCGACTAGCGGAGGTATGGCCGCAGGGCTCCTCGGTTGGGGCGATCGAGCGGCATCGCGGAACAGATTCCCGAAATAATCCGCGGGATGAAGACGCGAAACCGTGCCTAACCGGGCGGCGCATGTTCGCATCGCCGCACGGCATCTCTTGATTCGTGCCTTTTCATTCTCATTGCTGAACGCCTTTTTGCCACCTGCAAGATAGCCATACCCTTTTTGCAAATCATTTGCTAAAACCGATAGTTGAATTTTGCGACGCCAGGGTACCTGGGCGCGGGAGAACGACTACGAATGAACGATCTGACACACGGCGCTGCGCATACCGAGAAAAAGATCTACGTGACGCTGGCGGGACTGCCGCTTTCGTTTGCGCTTGAATGGCCTTTTCATAAGTCAAACTCGGCGGATTTTTGGGTGCTGCATGGGGACATCCGGCTGGAAAACTCGGAGGGTCTACACGCGCCGGTGGCGGTGAACTTGTCGGCAACGGTGCGCGAAGTGTTGCCGTCGCTGGAACCGGAAGTCACCGAAGCGCCGGTAATCAACGCGCTGCGCAAGGAAGTGGACCGGAGACAGTTGGAATTCGTGAAGTCGGGAAAGCTGGTGCCGGTGCATTTTTCCAGCCGGCACTATGATTTCAAGCGCAGTAAGTGGGTATTCGGCAAGGCCAGCGAAGATGAGCTGGACTTGTTTGTGGCGCGGAAGGTCTATTGGCAAACGAGACTGGTGGGCGGCGCGGCGTGGGTGGGGGATCCGACTGAGGCTTTATACGTCGAGAGCACACCGTCACATCTTTTGGAAATTGCACAGACTCTCGCGAAGGAAGGACTGATGACTGTCGAGGGAGAGCTGGCTTCTGCCAATGCCGCGCTGATGGCGCAGTCAGAAAAATTCGACGCGGAAATGAAAACGGCGCTCGAAGAACTAGAGAAGAAGCACGCCTTCGAGCGCGGATGAAATTCGCTGGCCCAGTTCTCGCAACCACGGCGAGAACCAGGGCGCCGGGTGCAAACGCGTTGTTATCCCGATTCAGAAGAGACCTGTCGCTACGGTTGGTGCCACGTCATGCTGACAATTTCCTGGCTCCCGGTGTCTTTGAGGATCAGCGGCACATCATCCGGGGTGAGGCCGGACCAGATGCCAAAGACACCAGTTAGCAGGGTTGCTGTTCCCAATTCGGCAACCGTCTCGATTTTTCCGCCGGCGACGGCAACGCGCTCCAATCTGCGGCTCCGGGCGAACCGCAAATAATAAACGAAACGGCCGTCGTGAGACCATGCGGGGTAGCCGAGAGTTCCGGTGACCAGCGGCGACCACTTTTGGGTTTTGAAATCGAAAAGCATCAGATCGCTGGCATCCGTGTGGATAGCCACGAGATACCGCCCATCCGGCGACCAGCGCGGAGAGAAGAGTCCCCGCGAGTCCGGCAGGGTCGTGACCTGCCGGGTCTTTATATTCAGAATGTGAATTGCAGATGGGGCTTCGTTCGCGGCTGCGCCAGTGTTAGCGACTCCGGCGAAAGCCAGTGAATCACCGTCCGGCGACCACACCGCATCGCCCTGCCGGCCGGTCTGGTCGGGCATTAATTCTTGCGGAGTGCCACCCGCTGACGAGACCTCATAAATACGCTCCACTTTGCTCGGTTCCCGGTCGTAGAACACAATTTCTTTTCCATCCACCGACCACTGAGGCAGCATGGCATAAAGCGGGGGTGAGCTGAGCTGGAGCTTTTCCGTTCCGTCGAGTTTGCTGCGCCAGAGCGTTCCCTCGGGAAAAGAAACGTAGGCGATCCACTGCCCGTCTTTCGAGAAGGCCACGTCCTGCGCAGACATGCCGCCTAGAAAAGATTCAAAGGTTTTGGCGGCAGCGTCATAGCGCTCGAGTTCTCCGCGGCGCAATCCAGCCACGGCAAAAAGCGTCTTACCATCCTTGCCCGGCACAGGGTCGCTATAAGAAACCGTTCCCGCCGTGAGCTGCACCGGCTCGCGGCTCACTTTGTAGAGCAAGCTGTCGGCCTCGCGCCGGGCCCAGAGCTGGCCTTGCGACACGAAAACAAAATATTGGCCATCGGGCATCCAGGCGCCGCAGCATTCGCCCGTCGCCTCATGCCAGCCGGGGAACATCTCATGGAGGTTCGCGCCGTCCGCCGAAACCCGCCAGAGATAGTTGAGCTGCGTCTTGGGATCGGTCAGGGTGAGAGAGATTTCGCGGCCGTTGGGAGACCATGCCGGCGCCGTAATGAAATTCGCGGCAAGCGCAGGCACGCCCGGCAATTTCGCCAGCTCGCGCGATCCGGCGCCGTCGGCGTTTGCCAAGTAAAGCGACTTGCCGCTGGAATAAACCAGCTTCTGACCGTCCGGCGACCACGCGCCCTCAAGGCCCTGAATATCTGCCAGGCGAACGGGAGGACCGCCGAGGGTGGGCACCGCCCACAAAGGCGCGGAATCGGAGCTGAAGGTGTTCGTCTGCTCAGCGAGGAGTTTTGATCCCTCGGGGGAGACGCTTGAGATTGCCGATTCCCCGCCTTGGGAATTGATGGAAACTATCTGCGCCACGTTTCCGCCGCTAACCGACATTTGCGCCGGAAAGAAAAAGGCGTTTTCGGAAAGGTAGAGCCGTGCGCCGTCGGTGCCGATCAGCTCTTTGGAAACGGCGTCATTGGTGAGCTGGGTGTAGCCGGAAACCGACGGCGGCGGCAGCGTGGGCCGGAACAAGTAAGCAAGCACCGCGAGGGCGGTGATCGCCGCTGCCATTGCGGCCAACAGACTTTTCTTGTGCCGGCCGGCCAGGGTTGCGACCATCTGGGAATCGGAAGAGTCGCGCGCGGCGGGCGACTGAGGCGGTGCGGTCGGCGCCGTGCGGTGGTCAAAGGATAGGGCTGGGGAAACCTGCGGCATGCCGCCGGCGGGCGATTCATGAATCGCACCCGTCCGCCCGGAACTGCTGTCGCGCTTCAGGCGCTTCAGGTCGGCGCGAATTTCGGCGGCGCTTTGGCAGCGAACTTCGCGGTCTTTTTCGAGAGCCTTGTTGATGATGCGCTCAAGCTCGGGAGGGAGATCGGGATTCAGGCGGACTGGCAGGGTCGGAGTGCGATTGAGAATGGAGTCAAAGATGGCGGCGGAGGTATCGCCCCGAAAGGGCAGAAGGCCGGTCGCCGTCTCGTAGAGCACCACGCCGAAAGAGAACAGATCGGAGCGGGCGTCCAGTTCCTTGCCCAACGCCTGCTCGGGCGACATGTACGCCACTGTGCCCATAGTGCTGCCCGGGCTGGTGAGATGCTCCTCCGGCATGCTCATGGTGCGCGTGTGGCCAGAGCCGTCTCCGGATTCCCCGCCGGCCAACGGGCTCAGCTTGGCCAGGCCGAAGTCAAGAATCTTGGCGTGGCCACGTGCCGTGACAAAAATATTGGCTGGCTTAATGTCGCGATGAATGATGCCCTTGGCATGCGCCGCGTCGAGGGCATCGGCGATTTCCACGCCGAGGTCGAGCACGAGTTCGGTAGCAAGCGGCCGGTTGCAGATGGTCTGCTTAAGGGTCTTGCCTTCCAGGTACTCCATCACGATAAAGGGATGGCCTTCATGCTCGCCGATCTCGTGAATGGTGCAGATGTTGGGGTGATTAATCGCCGAAGCCGCGCGTGCTTCGCGGCGAAAGCGCTCGAACGACTGCTGGTCATGAGCGACATCGTCCGGCAGAAATTTCAGCGCGACGAAGCGGCCGAGATTAACGTCCTCGGCCTGATAGACCACGCCCATGCCGCCGCCGCCCAGTTTCCGCGTAACGCGGTAGTGGGAGATGGTTTGCCCAAGCATGGCGTCCGAGTCGGGCATGTCAATGGCCGACCATGTTAGCAGATAGAGCGATGCAGAATTTTGAGACGCGCTGCTCGAGGACCGCCAGCTCCTACGGCGCCATGCCCTCTTCCATCCACTTCTTGAAGAGCGCGATGCGGTCTTTGGGCCAAGGTTTCGTCGCAGGGCATGCTGCCATCGAGCACGCGTTCGTAAATGCTTTCGGCTTGTGCCTTCACGTCCGCGTAGGCCGAGAGATCCATGCCGAAGTCCTTCATGGTGTCGATGTCGGGGGAATCGCGAAACAGCGGGCGGATGTCTTTGGCGAAGCTGAGAGCCATAGGTGCCTCCACGCACGCGCGAAGATCAATCGGGCCACTTTATTTCGCGGCGTCGATTGTCTGATAGAGCTGGCTGACGTCGGTCACTTCGACATAAGGCTTGCTGGCGCTAACCACGTAGATGGTCGGCGTGCGGTTGATGCCGATGCGCAGGCCGAGGTTCTTGTCGGCATTCACTTCATCCGCCAGCTTGCCCTGCGGATCGACGGCAAAAGGCAGATCGACTTTGTGGCTGGCCGCGAACTTTTCGGTGAAGTCGCGCAGGTTGCCGGGAAAGATTTCCAATTGGTGGTCAAAAATGTAGTCGCGGTAATCATTGCCCATCTGCTTGGACTGGGTGTCGAAATAGCGGGCGAAAATCGCCGCCTGGTAGGACCAGTTGTGCATGGGCAGCGGGAAATCGTGGCGGATGAGGGGGATTTTGTAGACGCGGGCCGCTTGCGCGACCAGCGGAGCGTCGCGGCGGCACATGGGACATTGCAGGTCCTCAAAGACCACAATGGCGACGGGACTGCCCTTGGGAGCGCGGAGGGCCGAGGCGGCGTCTTGGGCAAACCCTGCGGAAGTCAGCAGCAGAAGCAATGCCAGAGAAAGTGTCTTCATATGAATGTTAGATGCGCAATTTTGGCGCTTTCTATGGTAACCGAAGGCTCGGTGGGATGTCAGGCCGGGTAATGAAGGTTTCATAGCAGACGCAACTGACGGCGTTCTAGGGCGAGCAGTTTTTCTTTGATGGGCAGGCCCCCGCCGTAGCCGGTGAGCTTGCCGTTGCTGCCGATGACGCGGTGGCAGGGAATGATAATCGGGATGGGATTTGCTCCATTGGCCAGGCCGACGGCGCGGGAGGCGTTAGGATTGCTGGCCCGGCGAGCGAGTTCGCCGTAAGAGATGGTCTCACCATACGGGATGTCGCATAGAAGTTTCCAGATTTTGAGCTGGAATGCCGTTCCTCGAGGAGCTAGCGGCAGGGTGAAGGTCTCCAGCTCTCCGGCGAAGTAGGCACGGAGTTGGCGGATGGGTTCCTGGAGTGACGCTGGATCTTCTTGCCATTCGGAATTTGGTTGAGTGGGATGGCGTCCTGCGACGAATCTGATTTCGCGCAGGCCATTGTCATCCTTGGCTAGGATCAGCGCGCCGATCGGGCTCGGCAGGGTTGCATAGCAGATCACAACCAATTCTAAACACAGCGGGCACAGGGGGCACAGGGGCTAGAGCGCTGTTGCTTGTTCGCGCCTGCGGGATTGTATTTCGATGAAGACATTGACCAGCGAAACCGCCGCTGGGGTGACCCCGGGGATGTTCGAGGCATGGGCCAGAGTGTGGGGGCGGATTTTGATCAGCTTCTCCTGCATCTCGCGGGAGAGGCCGCTTACCGAACGGTAGTCGAACCAGTCCGGGATGCGGCGCTGTTCGGCCTTTTTCAGGCGGTCGATGGCCTTTTGCTGCTGCTGTAGATAGCCGGCGTATTTGATTTCGGTTTCCACGGATTTGAGTTCGTTGCGCGCAGAAGAAGAAAGAGCGGCCACGGAAGCACGTGGGTTTTCGCGGAGTTCATCTTTTTGGAAGAAAGCGGGCGTTAGTTCGCGCAGGATCGGCACTAGATGCTCAATCGTGATTTCGGGGCGCTTGAGGAGTTGGGACAGCGGCTGGCCGAGAGCAGCGGTTAGGTCAGGGAATGCTGGTCCTTCGACTGCGTTCGGCTGCGCCTCACTTCGCTCAGGATGACAGACTTCCGCAGGGACAATTTTCCGCGCCATTTCTGACGTCAGCTTTGTCTTTTCCAGCAATAGCTTCAGCGATTCCAACCGCGATTGCTTGGCTTGGAAGTCGGTCCAAGCCGAATCGGAGATCAAACCTACGCGGCGGCCGTGCGGAGTCAGCCGGCGGTCGGCGTTGTCGATGCGCAGGTGGAGGCGGAATTCGGCCCGCGAGGTGAACATTCGATAAGGCTCGTTAGTGCCCTTGGAGATCAGGTCGTCGATCAGGATGGCGGTGTAGGCCTCGGTGCGATCGAGGATGAGCGGCGCCTTCCGCTTTACCTGGAGCGCGGCGTTGATGCCGGCCATTATGCCTTGGCAGGCGGCTTCCTCGTATCCAGACGTCCCGTTGATTTGCCCAGCCAAGAACAGGTGGGCAATCTTCTTGGTTTCGAGCGTGCGCTCCAGTTCGGTGGGATCGATCGAATCGTATTCGATGGCATAGCCTGGCCGCAGCATGTCGGCGGTTTCCAGTCCCGGGATGGATTTGAGAATCTCCAGCTGCACCTCGACTGGAAGCGACGTGCTCATCCCGTTGACGTAGATTTCGTGCGTGTTCAGGCCCTCGGGCTCGAGGAAGAGCTGATGCACAATCTTGTCGGGAAATTTGACGATCTTGTCCTCGATCGACGGGCAATAACGCGGGCCTATGGACTTGATCTGGCCGCTGTACATCGGGGAACGATGCACGTTTTCGCGGATGATGCGCTGGGTTTCTGCAGTAGTCCAGGCGATGTAGCAATGAATCTGCGAGTCGTGATGAACAACCCGCTTGGTGCGGAAGCTGAATGGCGTGGGATCGGTATCGCCAGGTTGTTCTTCAAAGCGCGACCAGTCGATGGTGCGGCCATCGAGGCGCGGCGGAGTGCCGGTCTTTAGGCGACAGTTGCGCAGCCCGAGCTTCTTCAGGGCTTCGCCTAGCAGAACGGCGTTGGGTTCGCCGGAACGGCCGGCAGGATACTGCTGCTCGCCACAATGGATGAGTCCGTTGAGGAATGTACCCGTCGTGATGATGACGGCTTGGGCGCCGACGGTGCGGCCGTCGCGCAGGCGGATGCCGCGGATAATGCGGTCTGGCTGGGTAGAAGAAAATGCAGGTCCTTCGACTTCGTTCGGCTAGCGCCTCACTTCGCTCAGGATGACAAAGGTTCAGCGAAGTGCTGAATGCTGAATGCTGGGTGCTCTCCACAATGAGATCCGCCACTTCGGCCTGCTTAATCTTCAGATTGGGCTGCGATTCCAGGACTTCGCGCATCTTCAGGCGGTAGGCCTGCTTGTCGCATTGGGCGCGCGGGGACCAGACGGCGGGGCCACGGGAAGTGTTGAGCAGGCGAAATTGGATGCCGACAGAGTCGGTGATCTCGCCCATGATGCCGCCCAAGGCATCAACCTCGCGAACAAGATGGCCCTTGGCAATGCCGCCCACCGCCGGGTTGCAGGACATTTGCGCGATTAGGTCGACGTTCAGCGTGTAGAGCGCGGTCTTCAGGCCCATGCGGGCCGCAGCCATGGCGGCCTCGCAGCCGGCGTGGCCCGCGCCGACTACGACGACGTCGAAATGTTCGGTGAATGACGGCATTGGCGGGCTAAGTCCCAGGCTTCCAGAAAGCGGGAATTTCCTCTTATTTTAGCAAGTTACAGCCGGTCGTGTGCGTGGGCTCACAGACGCCCGGGCAGCGAAAGTCTATGAAGGATTCGTGCGATTGCGGCGGACTGGTAGCGTCTCCCGGTGAAGGAGCCTGGACGCCATCTTGTCACAACGTTCTCCTGCCCTTATAGTGTTGGTTCGTTTTTAGGAGGCTCTCGTATGACGACCGAGGAATTTTTCGAGCAGTTGGATGCCCGCATTGCCAAGCATGACCTGCTTTGCCACCCGTTCTATAAGGCGTGGAGCGCGGGGGAGCTGAGCCGCGAGGATCTGCGGGAGTACGCGCAGGATTACTACTATCACGTCGAGGCTTTCCCTAGCTACCTGGCGGAATTGGGCATCCGGCTCGACGATGGCGAATTGCGCCGGGCGGTGTTAGCCAATCTCTGCGACGAAAAAGGCGCGGAGGATGCGTTCGGCGAGCCGGAAAGGCCGCACGCCGAGCTGTGGCTGGACTTCGTCGAAGGTATGGGTGGGCGCCGCGAGATGTTCGCGCACGCGCCCGTGGCCGAGGTCAAGGAGCTGATGAAGTTTTTCCACGGCGTCGCCAGCGACGGCACGGCGGAAGAAGCGCTGGCGGCTTTCTATGCCTATGAATCCCAGGTGCCGCGCATAGCGGCGGAGAAGGCGCGGGGACTGCGCGAAACCTACGGCGCAGATGAGAAGTCCTGCGGCTATTTCACCCTGCACACCACGGCCGACCTTCTCCATTCCCAGGTCTGGCGGACGCAGTTGGGCAAGCGGGTGGCGGCGAATCCGGCGGCGGCTGAGAAGGCGCTGGCGGCCGGAGAGAGCGCCGCGAAGGCGCTTTGGCGGGCGCTCGATGGGATTGAAGCGCGCCGGAAAGTGGCTGCTTAAGGCTAAAACTCAAACACAGAGAAACACAGGAATTAAGGGCCGGTGATTCATTGTGAATCATTGGCCCGGTTCTTTTTGGAGGGATGCCAACATGGCACACTGCCGACTACGGGAGATCCTTTGGCTGCGCGAAACGATCTTCTTCGCTCAGGATGACGAAACAGTTAACATGGAGCTGTGAAAACGCTGGCGCAGGCTGTCCTTGAGTATGTCCGGAAGCAACGACTTCTCAACGCTGGAGATCGCGTTGGCGTGGCCGTGTCAGGCGGTGCGGATTCCGTCGCACTTCTGCGGGTGATGCTCGAGTTGCAGCGGGAGCTTGGGGCTGTCCTCTCGGTAGTCCATTTCGATCATAAGCTGCGCGGAGCGGAGTCCGACGCGGACCAGCAATTCGCAGCGGAACTTGCTGCGAAACACAAGCTGGAGCTGACCTGCGACAGCGGGAATGTTGCGGAATACGCAGCTAAGAAACGCCTGAGCCTGGAAACCGCCGCGCGAGAGATGCGCTACGCGTATTTCGAGCGCCTGCTCGCAGAAACGAGTCTGGACAGAATTGCTACCGCGCACACGCTGGATGATCAGGCCGAGACGGTGCTGATGCGCCTCATCCGCGGAACCGGGATGCGCGGACTGGGCGGTATTCATCCTGAAATAATCGTCAAGAATGCAGGCGAAGAAGTCTGCGGCACGATTGTCAGGCCCATGCTGGGGGTTCGCCGCCGCGAGCTGCAGCGCTATCTTGCTGGGCTGGCCCAGGCATGGCGCGAGGATTCGACCAACGCCGATGTAAAGTACACCCGCAACCGAGTCCGGCATATACTGATGCCTCTTTTGGAACGCGAATTCAATCCCGCGATTGCGGAACGCTTCTCCGAGTTCGGCGAAATCGCACGAGAAGACGAGAAAGCCTGGCGGAAGGAGAGCAACAAGCTGATCGGCCCCATGATGCGCTTGTCCACGCCGGAATGGGCGCACGGAGTCTATATGGGATTTGCTCCGCCCGTTTCCCCAGCCGTTGTGCCGGATGCAAAGGTGCTGGAGAAAGTAAAGGAACCCGGTCCTTGGCTAATGAACGTGGCTCTCGACTTGGAGAAGCTATTGGCGCAGCCCGTCAGCGTCCAACGGCGGATTCTGCAGTTTTTCGAAAATGCTTTCATGCCGCTGGAGTTCAGACACGTGGAAGCCATTTTGCAACTCGTTGGAGACGAATCGAAGGAAGGCAAAGAGTTAAGGCTTCCCTACGGCTGGACGGCCGTTCGTCGAGGCAAAGAACTACAATTCCTGACGCCCGACCAAAGAGAACGCATCCCTACCGACTACGCCTACGAATTCCCCGTGCCCGGGACGGTTACGGTGTGGGAGGCGAACGTCGTGTTGGAAGCATTGATCATTCCGAGGAGCGCAAACACCGAGGACAAAGAGGAATTGCTGGACACCGGCTTGACCGAGAAGGGCCTTTGCGTTCGCAACTGGCAACCGGGAGATCGTTTCTGGCCGGCACACACGAAGAGTCCTTGCAAGATCAAGGAGCTTTTGCAGGATCGGCATGTGACGGGCGAGAATAAGAAG
Organism: uncultured Acidobacteriaceae bacterium; assembly: GCA_963776125.1. Lineage (GTDB taxonomy): Bacteria > Acidobacteriota > Terriglobia > Terriglobales > Acidobacteriaceae > PALSA-270. The sequence goes on from CAVZMC010000060.1 coordinate 51,391, forward strand.
CTTTGGCCGGTAGTGGCAAGTGGAAGCGAAATCGTGTGGGTGCGGGGCCTTCGCCCGCCCGCGCATTTGCGGCCCAAGCGCGGATCAAGAGAGGCTTTGTTGATCCGGGAAAGCCGGCCAATGGAGGAGTCTCAATATTCATGAGCGCTGCCTCGGGTGATTCCAAGCTACGCACCTTGCTCCCCGCCGAACAGATTCAGAAGCGGGTGCGGGAGATGGGTCGGCAGATTTCCGACGACTACCGCGGGCGCACCGTCCACGTGCTAGCCTTGCTGGAGAATGCATTCGTGTTTACGGCGGACCTGGTGCGGGCGATGGACGTGCCAGTCATCTGCCAGTTCATCAAGCCACGGTACAGTCACGGCGACATTTTGGAGATATTTTTCAGTCACGGATCGGATATCCGCGGCCAGCACGTACTGCTGCTCGAAGGCTTGGTGCACTCGGGCGTGACCACCGAGTTCCTGATGAGCGATCTGCGTTCGCGGGGAGCCGCTTCGGTTAAGCTGGCCACCCTGCTCGACCGGCAGGCGGCGCGGCGGGTGCAGTTGCAGCCCGACTACTTCGGATTCCTGGTGGATGAGGCGTTTTTGGTCGGCTATGGGCTGGGATCGCCGCAGCAGACCAACCGCAATCTTCCCTATCTGGCTGTCGCAAGTCCCACTCTGGGCATGACTTAGGTTATGGGAAGAAGCCCGCCCTTTTCCCTTGCGGAACGGTTAGAATAAGGAGCTGCGGATTTCGTCGATCCAAAGTCCGCAAAATAACATCTAACTTGGTGAACCCGCTTTCCTCATCGCGCGACGGGGAGGCAGGCTGTTTTTCTTAGGAGCTTTCTGGTGAATTCTACAGTTAAGACCGTGATCTTCTGGCTGCTCCTGGCGGTTTCCGCCGTCCTGTTGTGGGAGCTGCTCAAAGGGGCCAACGCAGGTCAAAAAGTACAAGAAGTTAACTTCTCGCAATTCATGACGGACGTGGACCAGGGGAACGTCAAGGAAATCACGATCACCGGCATGGAAGTGCAGGGAAAACGGCATAACGATAATTCGGCGTTCCACACGACCGTTCCCGCCAATTATCCGGACATGATCAAGACGTTGCGCGACAAAAACGTCAACATCACGATTCGCGATAACACGAACGGCAGCTGGACGATTCAGCTCCTGGGAACCTGGGCTCCGCTGATTTTGCTGGGCGCGCTGTGGTTCTTCATGATCCGGCAGATGCAGACCGGCGGCAACAAAGCTTTGTCGTTTGGCAAGAGCCGGGCCCGCCTGCTCTCCATGCAGCAGAAGAAAATCACCTTCAAGGATGTGGCGGGAGTCGAAGAAGCCAAGGAAGAGTTGCGGGAGATTATCGAATTCCTGCGCGAAGCCCAGAAGTTCCAGAAGCTGGGTGGGCGCATCCCCAAGGGTGTACTGCTGGTGGGGCCGCCAGGAACCGGTAAGACGTTGCTGGCACGGGCCGTGGCCGGAGAAGCCAATGTTCCGTTCTTCTCCATTTCCGGCTCGGATTTTGTCGAGATGTTTGTCGGCGTGGGTGCGAGCCGGGTGCGCGATCTGTTCGAGCAAGGCAAGAAGAATGCTCCCTGCATTATCTTCATCGACGAAATTGATGCCGTTGGGCGGCATCGCGGCGCGGGCCTCGGTGGCGGCCACGATGAGCGCGAGCAGACTCTCAATCAGTTGCTGGTCGAAATGGACGGGTTCGAATCGAACGAAGGGGTGATCCTGATGGCCGCGACCAACCGGCCGGATGTGCTCGATCCCGCGTTGCTGCGTCCCGGACGCTTCGATCGCCGCGTGGTTGTGAACCGGCCGGATGTGCGCGGACGCGAAGAGATTTTGCGCGTGCATACCCGCAAGATTCCTCTTTCCGATGATGTTGATCTCTCTGTGCTGGCGCGCGGCACGCCCGGCTTCTCCGGCGCCGACCTCGCCAACATGGTGAACGAAGCGGCCTTAAGCGCGGCGCGGCAGAACCGCAAGG
>CAVZMC010000061.1:0-9484 GCA_963776125.1 uncultured Acidobacteriaceae bacterium
CGGTCACGGAACCTGCCGTTGCTGCCGCGCACCGCAAGTAGATCGCAACCTACTCCCGCTCGTAAAGAGCAACCATGGATGAAAAGAACAGCGTGGTGGCTGCGGATCAATCTAAGTCCGCGCTGGCCGCGGCGCCAGATCTGGCCAGCGCTCTGGCAAAGGTCGGCCACTATCGCTGGACGATTTGCGCGCTGTTACTCTTCGCCACGACGATCAACTACCTCGATCGCCAAGTGATCTCGTACTTGAAGGATTTCTTCTGCCGGCCGACAGCGCACGGCGGTTTCGGATGGACCAACAAGGATTTCTCGTATCTCACCTCCTTCTTTACCGGCGTCTACGCCCTGATGACGGTCGGGGCGGGCCGGCTCATCGACAAAATCGGAACCAAGCTGGGACTCGCTTGGTCCCTGGTGGTGTGGTCGGTCTTCGGCATGCTGAATGCTTTGGCAGGCGCGACGGTGGCCGCGCACGTCGCGATCCGCAGCCTATTCGCCGCCGGCGAAGCCGGCAATTTCCCGGCGTCGAACCGGATCATCGCCGAGTGGTTTCCGCAGAAGGAGCGCGCGCTGGCCTTCGGCATCTTCAACAGCGGCACGAACCTCGGCGCCATGATCGCCGCCCTGTTCGTGCCCTGGTGCATGGTCTTCTTCGGCGATGAGCTGGGCTGGAAGATGGCCTTCGTTCTTACCGGCGCCGCGGGCTTCTTCTGGCTGCTCCTCTGGTTCTGGCTGTATGAAACCCCGAAGAACCAGCGGCGGCTGTCGAAAACCGAGTACGACTACATTCACATGGACGACGTCGCGGCACGGAGTGGCGACGTCCAACCCGGCGTGCAGTGGGCCAGGCTGTTCAGATATCGCCAGACCTGGTCGTTTGTCGCCGGCAAGATGTTGACCGACGGCATCTGGTGGTTCTATCTGTTTTGGCTGCCGGACTATCTAATCAAGCAGTTCGACATGGCGGCGGCGGACGTGCGCTGGCCCACCTTCATTGTCTACGGTATTGCCATCGTCGGCAGCGTCTACGGTGGTAGCATTCCGATGGCGCTTATCAACCGTGGAATGGAGGTGTATAAGGCACGCATGACGGCGATGATCCTGATTGCGCTCTGCCCGTTGACCGTGCTCTTCACGCAATACTTTGGCAGCACGGAGAGATACGGCAAGCTCGCCTTGTACTTTGCGGTGGGAATCATCAGCCTTGGAGCGGCGGCGCACCAGGCCTGGTCGGCCAACTTGTTCACCACGGTCTCCGACATGTTCCCCAAGAAGGCGGTGGCGTCCATCACCGGCATTGGAACCATGGCCGGGGGAATCGGCGGCGTCTTCATCCAGCTCTTAGTGGGATCACTGCGGGACAGCTTTAAGGACGCGCCGCACACAGCGTACTTCATCATGTTCACGTTCTGTTCGCTGGCTTACGTCTCCGCCTGGGTGATCATGAAAGCGCTCGTGCCGCGATACAAGCTGGTGACGGATCTGTAGGACGCGGGCGTCAAGCCGCGCCCTCGCCCGAAGTGCTTGCTGCTTTACTCGAGTTGCCGACATGTTTCCGCGGCGCACGGTCGCTTCGGTATCGGAAATCGGTTTACTCTGGATACAACCATGCCCTTGACCATCAAGCCAAAACAGCAATGCCGCTGGGACCTCATCAGCCTGGGGGAAGTCATGTTGCGCTTCGATCCCGGAGACTACCGGGTGTGGACCGCACGCAGCTTCGCAGTCTCGGAAGGTGGCGGCGAGTACAACGTGGCGCGCGGGCTGAAGCGATGCTTCGGGTTGGATACGGCGGTTGTGACGGCCGTCGCCGATAATCCCATCGGGCGTTTATTGCAGGACTTGCTCTATCAAGGAGGCGTCGATCAGTCGCTGGTTCGGTGGATTCCGTACGACGGCGTGGGCCGCAGCGTGCGCAACGGCCTCAACTTTACGGAGAGGGGATTCGGGGTGCGGGCGGCGCTGGGATGCTCCGATCGGGGACACACTGCCGTTTCACAATTGAAGGCCGGGGATATCGCTTGGGAGGAGATTTTCGGCAACCTGGGAGCACGCTGGTTTCACACCGGCGGAATTTTCTGCGCGCTTTCCGAAACCACACCCGACGTTGCCATGGAAGCCATGCAGGCCGCCCGCAAAAACGGAACCATCATCTCTTACGACTTGAACTACCGGGAATCTTTGTGGAAAGCGATTGGCGGAAAGCAGCGCGCTCAAGAGGTGAATCGCCGGCTCGCTCCTTTTGTAGACGTGATGTTGGGAAACGAAGAGGATTTTTCCGCCGCGCTGGGTTTCGACGTGCCGGGCATGGATGAGCATATTTCGAACCTGGAGAAAGAAGCGTTCCGAAAGATGATCGAGGCCGTGGTAAAGCAGTTCCCGTTCAAGGTGGTGGCCACCACGCTGCGAAAGGCGAAGACGGCCACGCTGAACGATTGGGGCGCGATTTGCTATGCCGGTGGATCGTTCTACGAGGCCACGGACCGCGAGAATCTTGAAATCTTTGACCGCGTGGGCGGCGGGGATTCGTTTGTTTCCGGATTGATCTACGGCTTCCTGACGGGACAAGGGCCGCAGTTTGCAGTGGAGTGCGGAGCCGCGCACGGTGCGCTGGCCATGACCACGCCCGGAGACACCACCATGGCGACTTTGAAAGAAGTGACGCAAGTGATGCGCGGCGGGGGAGCGCGCATCGCGCGCTAGCGTTGGGTCAACCTTTGAGCGCTGGCGCGGCTTCTGATGAGCGGCGATTGAATCCGCGCCTTTCGCGAAACCATCTATTACGCCGGTGCATTTTTTGTTATTGCCATGAACGACACTGAGAGATTGCCGCACCGAGTATTAAAGATTCATCCCAGCGACAACGTGGCCGTAGCCCTGGCTAATCTGGCAAAGGGTGATCATATTGAGATTGAGGGCAGTGCGTACACGCTTGTCTCGGATGTGCCGGCCAAGCACAAGTTTGCGATTGTGCACATCCCCTCCGGCGAAAAAGTTGTGATGTACGGCGGTATGGTCGGGAGAGCGGTTGGCCCCATTCACCAAGGCGAAGTCATCACCGTATCGAATCTGCGGCACCAGTCTTCGGAGTTTAACAGCCGGACTCCCGCTTTTTCCTGGAGTCCGCCTGACATTTCCCCGTGGAAGGGAAAGACCTTCCAGGGCTTCCACCGCGCGGATGGGCAAGTCGGTACGCGTAACTACTGGCTGGTGGTGCCGCTGGTATTCTGCGAAAACCAGAATGTCCAAGTGCTGCGCGAGGCGTTTGAAAAAGAGTTGGGCTTTGCGCCACGCGAGAAGTATCGCAGCCAGGTGGCCGAACTGGCCGCGCTGTACCGCGCGGGGAAAATGGATCAGCTCCAAAACGTCCAGCTTAAGGATGTTCCTTCGGCGGCGGAAGACAAGAAGCTATTTCCCAATCTCGACGGCGTCAAGTTTCTCACTCACCAAGGCGGCTGTGGAGAGCCACGGCAAGATTCGCGAGCGTTGTGCGGCCTGATCGCCGGGTACATTCATCATCCCAACGTGGCCGGCGCGACCATTCTCAGTCTGGGCTGCCAGAATGCGCAAGCTTCGATTCTGCGCGAGGAGATTGCGAAGCGCAATCCCACCTTCAATAAGCCACTACTGGTTTTCGACCAGCAGCAAAGCCGGCTGGAATCAACCATGATTTCGCGGGCGATTCGCGAAACCTTCCTTGGGTTGGTCAAAGCGAACGAGGCGACTCGCTCCCCGGCCCCTTTGTCTGCGCTGACCATTGCCCTGAAGTGCGGAGGCTCCGACGGTTTTTCGGGAATCACCGCGAATCCAGCCATCGGGCACGTTTCCGACATGATTGCGGCTCTCGGCGGGAAGAGCATTCTGGCGGAGTTTCCGGAATTGTGTGGCATGGAACAAAATCTCATTGATCGCAGCAGGAACAACGAAGTCGCGGATCGTTTCATCCATCTCATGCGCGCTTACGCGGAGCGAGCGCAGGCGGTAGGCTCAGGCTTCGATATGAACCCGTCACCCGGAAATATTAAAGATGGGCTGATCACCGACGCGATGAAATCCGCGGGTGCTGCCAAGAAGGGCGGGACCTCTCCGGTGAACGACGTACTGGATTATCCGGAGTATGCCACCCAGCCGGGCCTGAATCTGTTGTGCACGCCGGGAAGCGATGTCGAGGCAGTCACCGCGCAAGTTGGCGCGGGCGCAAACATTGTTCTCTTTACCACCGGGTTAGGCACACCCACAGGAAATTCCATCGCCCCGGTGATGAAACTTTCCACCAACTCTACTCTGGGAAGAGGCATGTCCGATATTATCGATTTCGATTGCGGTGTCATTATCTCCGGCGACCAGACACTGGAGGAAACGGCGGCGGCGATTCTCAGACGCATCATCGCCGTTGCTAGCGGCGAAAGAACCAAAGCCGAGTTGCTGCGGCAAGACGATTTCATCCCGTGGAAACGAGGGGTTTCCCTATAGCCGCCGGCTCTGGGTGGTGAGCGCGATGAGCGCAGTATGACTGAGAAAACAGAGGCCAATCCATTGCCGCCGAAGCAGGAGAGCAATGCGCTGCGCGCGTCCAGAGACTATTGGTTGGCGCGCGCGCGCACCTTGCCACCGTCGCCCGAACTGCCATTGGTTGCCGGCGCCGACGCGAGCGCCCATCCGCAGACTACGCGACGTCGCGCCCAGATTGATACGGCGGCGTGGCAAAGCATAAGACAGAAAGCCGCCGCCCTAAAACTGCCTCCATTCATGGTTCTGCTTGCCGCTTACACCGAAGTGCTGGCGATCTGGAGCAAACATCCCCACTTCACCATCGACCTAACGTTGTTCCACCGGTCTCCACAGCAGGGCAACGACACAGGGAAGGGCTCTGTGTTCCGAAGCCTGCTGGAGGTTGATAACGCCAAAGGAAAGACGTTTGAAGCCCGCGCACGATTGCAACACGAGCAACTTCTCCAAGACCTGGACCATCCTCTTTTCGACGGAACTAAGTTCATGCGGGAAGTTGGGCGGGTAAAGGGCCCAGCGGCAAAGCAGATTGAACCGGTGGTTTTCACCAGCCACCGGGAACTCGGATACGGGAAAGAAACAACCTCCTCGCTCGACCAAGGCAGGGAAGGCGGCTCCGACGCTGCCCAGACGCCGCAGATGTATTTGAACTGCATGGTTCGCGTAGAGCAGGGTGCGCTCACCATCGACTGGCATGGGGCGGACGAGATATTTCCCGCCGGTCTCTTGAACGACATGTTTCAGGCATACCAATCTCTGTTGCAACAATTGGCGACGGAAGCTTCCCGCTGGCACCGCACTCTCGCGGACAACACGCGGAAGCTGCTTCCGGAGAAGCAGGCGCGGATGCTGGCCGAGGTCAACGATACCGCGGCGCCGGTGAGCGAGGACTTCCTCCACACTTTGTTCCTGAAGCAGGCCGGCGAGCGCCCCCAGCAGATCGCAGTCTGCACGCCGTCTCGCCGGATGAGCTACGCCGAGGTATACGCTCGCGCTTGCCGGATTGAAGAGGAATTGTTGGCGCGAGGCCTGGAGCCAAATCAGCTGGTCGGCATCGTGATGGAAAAAGGCTGGGAAGAGGTGGTTGCCGTGCTCGCGGTTCTCTTCGCAGGCGGCGCCTACATGCCAATCGATCCGGAACTTCCCGCGGAACGCCAGCGCTACCTGATTGAAAACGGTGACGTAAAGGTAGTGCTAAGTCAGTCCTCCGTGCGAGACCGGGTAAGTGTGCCGGGTGAAGTCGAAGTCCTTGCAGTTGACCGGATGGAGCCCCTTGGTGGCCGCCCTTTGGTCCCACGCACTCGACAAAAACGGGAGGATTTGGCCTACGTCATCTACACCTCGGGATCGACCGGCCAGCCCAAAGGCGTGATGATCGATCATTGCGGCGCCGTGAATACGGTGCTCGACATCAACCAGCGCTTCGGGATTGGCCCCGAGGATCGCGTCTTGGCAGTCTCGCGGCTGAATTTCGACCTTTCTGTCTATGACATTTTTGGCTTGCTGGCGGCAGGTGGGACTGTGGTGATGCCGTCTGCCGGCCGAGCGCACAACGCCACCCATTGGGCAGAACTTCTGGTTTCGGAAAAGGTAACGGTTTGGAACACGGTGCCATCCCTGATGGGCCAGCTCCTGGAGCGAACCGAACGCGGAGACGCCATTGGGCAGTCCCTGCACACGATCATGCTCAGCGGCGACTGGATTCCGCTCAGCTTGCCCGGCCAAATCCGCCGGTATCTGCCGGATGCAAGGATTGTGAGTTTGGGTGGCGCGACCGAGGCTTCGATTTGGTCGATTCTCTACCCGATCGAGCAGTTGGACCCGAAGTGGAAGAGCATTCCCTATGGCAAACCGATGGTGAACCAGACCTTCGCGGTGCTCAACGAGGCGCAGGCGCCTTGCCCAGTATGGGTTCCGGGACAACTCTACATCGGTGGAATTGGGTTAGCCCGAGGCTACTGGCGGGATGCCCGCAAGACCCACGCCAGTTTCATTCATCATGCCAGCGGCCAGCGACTTTACCGAACCGGCGACTGGGGCCGTTACCTGCCGGATGGCAACATCGAGTTCCTGGGGCGGGAAGACGCCCAGGTGAAGCTCTACGGCTACCGCATCGAGTTGGGCGAAATCGAAGCCAAGTTGCAGGAACACAAGGAAATCGAGAATGCGGTTGTCGTAGTGCGGGAGGATGCTACCGGAGGCCGGCACTTGGTTGGATATGTGATTGCCAAAGCAGGGGCGAGCGTGGAAGCTACCGAGTTGAGGGAATTTCTTCGCGCAAAATTGCCGGAACACATGGTGCCGGCGGCATTCGTCTTCGTCGACCAATTCCCGCTCACCCCGAATGGGAAGGTCGACCGCAAGGCTTTGCCTGCACAATATCCCGCGGAGTGGGCGGAAGGAATTCTGGCAGGACCCTAAGAATCCTCGACTTAGCCGCTTTCCAACTCGAACCCTCCCCCTTTTCTGCGCGGTTGCCGCACGGAGCCCCGATTCACTCGATATTAACCTTCTATTCATCTGGCTGTAACAAAGACTATCTAGCATTCCCCTTTCCAAATTGGCTCCAAAATGTTTTCGCCGTAGCCAGCTACTCAAGTTTCAGCAGAAGAATTTCCTTAGGAGAGGTGAGATGAAACGAGCGCTAGCTTTGTCGTTGTTGTTGGTTTCAACCTGTGCGTTCGCGGCACCCGCGCCGCAAAACGCTCCCATGGCCAAGAAGAAGGCTCATGTCCAGAAGCCTGCCGGGCCCAGCGTGGCCGACACATTGATGCAAATGAAGCAATCCATCGATGCGCAACAGCAACAGATTCAGCAGCTCCGGCAGGATCTGCAAACCCGTGATCAGGCCATCCAGCAATTGCAGCAGCGCTTGGATCAGAGCCAGGCAGCGGCAACCGATGCCCAGACCAAGGCGGAAGCCGCCGCCGCGCAAGCCGCCAGCCAGGATGCCGCGGTTAGCTCGCTGCGCAGCGACGTCACCGACCTCAAGCAGAATTCGACCAACACGGCCTTGACCTTGCAGGAGACGCAGAAGAACATCTCCAGCTTGGAAAGCCCGTTAGCGATTCATTACAAAGGAATTACCATCACGCCGGGCGGCTTTTTCGCGGCTGAAACCGCGTGGCGCAAGAACGCGACCGGTTCCGACGTGAACACCCCGTTCAACTCCATTCCGTTTCCCGGCAGTTCCGCCAGTCATCTTTCCGAATTCTTCGGTTCTGGCCGTCAGTCACGTGTCTCCATGTTGGCGCAGGGCAAGCTGCGCAGCGCCACGCTGACGGGATACGTCGAGGGCGATTTCCTTTCCGCCGGCGTTACGTCAAACAACAACCAAAGCAACAGCTATACCCTGCGCCAAAGACAGTTTTGGGGACAGGCAACGACGAACAGCGGCTGGAGCTTCACTGGCGGCCAGATGTGGAGCTTGGTTACCGAGACCAAGAACGGCGTGGACAATCGCACCGAAGTGCTGCCGATGACCATCGACGCCCAGTACCACGTTGGGTTTAGCTGGGCCCGGCAATTCGGATTCCGGATTTCCAAGAATTTTAACAACAAGATGTGGCTCGCCTTTTCGGCGGAAAATGCGCAAACCACGGTGGGCGGGGAAGGGTCCGTCGCCAACAACTTCCTGCTGGGCGCGGCCGGCACCAGTGGAGGTCTTTACAATCCTTCGTCAACGTACTCCTTCAACCAGATGCCCGATTTGATTGGGAAGATTGTGTTTCAGCCGAACAAGATATCCCACATCGAAATCTTTGGGGTCTTCAGCCGGTTCCGTGATCGGCTGTTTCCCTGCGCGACTGCCTCAGTGGCGACCCCTTGCGGCGGGTTGACCACGCCTTCAGCGCTTGAGGCCAACAATAGCACCGCCAACGGCGGTGGAATCGGCGCCAACCTCCGCGCCGACCTGTTGAACAAACACCTTGACGTCGGCTTCCACTTCCTGGGCGGCTTTGGTGTAGGCCGCTATGGAACTTCCACATTGCCCGATCTGTTCGTCCGGGCCGATGGCACGTTCGAGCCCATTCGCACCTATCAGACTTTGGCAACGCTTGAATATCACGACAAGAAGTGGGACATCTACAGCAATGCCGGCGTCGAATACGCCCAGCGCGATAGCAACGGCACGGTCGGTTACGGTTCCCCGACGCTGGCTTCCACTGCCTGCTATACCGAGGTTTTGCCGGGCACAGCGGTCAGTGGCCAGTTTCCGACCTCGACGAAGGGATTTCTTCCCACCGGCGCCTCTTGCAGCGTAGATACCCGGGACCTGATCGAGGGCACGCTTGGCTTCTGGTACCGCATCTACAACGGGCCCAAGGGACGCTTACAGTTCGGGCCGCAGTTCTCCTACCTCGTGAGAAACACGTGGCATGGGACCGGTGGCGCCCCGGATGCCACCGAACCCATGGTGTTCACCTCGTTCCGCTACTATCTGCCGTAGTAATGACTGCTCTAAACAAGGCTGGTGGAAATAGGGCGTCGGCTCTGCTGGCGCCCTAAGTTTTTTGTCTGACGGCGTCCTGTTCAGAGTTGGGTCACAGCGTGGGTCCGCGTTCAGCAACCTCGGCCGCGCGCGCTGGGCGCAACCGTAAAGACCCGGACCACATGTTTTTGAGGAAGTTTGGAACAGCGAAGTCGAATCAAGACAGGAATGACAGGATAAGAGTCGTGGCCTGCCAGTTGAGAGATTTTCACTGGCAGGGCCACTAACTCCTCACAGAGCACCGAACCGAAAAAGAGGTCCCGGGACCGACTATTTGGAACGAGCCAGCAGCGGCGGCTCGCTCACTTTAGGAGGAAAGATAGACTGGACCCAACCGCCGTTTGTCACGTGTTTATCTTACATTTGTAAATTTTTTGTCAAATAGCGAGGCAACGGGCCTTGTGGCGAACCCAACTCTGCCTACGATTTCTTGCGGATTCCCGAGACGATCTCCCAAACCTGCGCCATGTCAGGGTCAGTGGCG
>CAVZMC010000062.1:0-49813 GCA_963776125.1 uncultured Acidobacteriaceae bacterium
TTGTCCGAGATTAACGATTTGAAACGCCTCAGGGGCAACTAACGACCAATGACGGACTCTGCTTGGGAGCTATTTTCCTAGCGGCTCATTGGAGGAGCCGCTTCACAGACCGGGCTCCCGACAATTCAAGCCTATCCATAACAGATCTTGTAGAACTTTAGAAGATTGTGCGTCAGGCAGATCAAGGCCCACTCGCCACGCACCTTCTCCAATCCGCGTAACAGGAACTGCCGGAACCCACGGCCCTGTTTGATCTGTCCGAATACCGGCTCCACCACAGATTTGCGGGTTGCATATATCCTCGTTCCCACTTGGGTCTGTAACTTCCGCTTCATCCGCTCCACCTCACCCGCTTCGCTCGGTAGCGGCCCTCGCGGGCAGGGCGGTCTCAGTTCGCCGTGCTTCCGTTTCTCTGTGGCCACCCATCCGATGATCTTGCGTTTCCCCAAGTACCGCAGGTTTTCTTCCGAGCAATACCCACTGTCGGCCAGTACTTCCTCTGGCTTCTGTCCGCTTTGCTCTTCGATCCTCTCGATCAGCGGCACTAACTGCTGTTTGTCATTCACCGTCGGCGTGACCGCCTGCCCCACGATCAATTGAAACACTGGCTCCACCGCCACCTGGGTGTTGTAAGCCTGCACGAATCCATCCGCACCTTTCATGATGCGCGATTCCGGATCGGTGAAGTTATATTGGGTCTTTGGAGACGGCTTACTTTGGCTCTTATCTTGGCCCTCGCTGTGGGCCTGCTCGCGGGCTCGTTCTTCTAGCGCTCGCTGCGCTTGCCGAATTCGCCGAATCCGGCTTTCCCGCCGCCGCAACTCTTCCGCCAGTTCGTCGCCCCGGCGATCTCGGCCGTAGCGCCGATCGTCTTCTTGGTCTGCGGCTTCGGCTTGGTGGAGCAATCTCCGCACTTCCTCTCGCAGCCGCTTCTCGGTCTCCTTCATCCGCCCATAACTCATGGCCTTGTGCTTGCTCGCGTTGGCCTTCACCTTACTTCCGTCCAACACCACCCGGCCCAATTTCATCGTCCCGGTCTCTAATGTCAGCCGCAGCACTTGTTGGAATAGTTTTTCCAGCGCCCCCAGATGTTTCTTTCGAAAATCTGAAAGGGTCCGGAAGTCGGGTTGATTCCCCGCGGCCAACACCCGGAAGGCCACATCCTCCATTAAACGCTTCTGTAGCTTGCGCGAGGGAAAGACCCCCACGCAGTAGCCGTACAACAGCACTTTGGTCATCATCCGCGGATGATACGGAGGTTGGCCCCGATCATCCTCTTCATATATCCGACTCGATGGCCGACAAGCTCCAATTGAGTCGACCAGGTCGGATACGAAATAGGCCAAATGGTCCTCCGGCAACCACTCCCGGAGACTCGGCGGCAACAACAAATCTTGCTCAGGAAGGTAGGTACGGAACGGTTTAGTCATGATTCCGAAACGTGGCACACACCTCGTCCCGCTTCAAGCAAATTGCGCAGATCAAACCGAAATACTCGGACACGCTCCTAGCAGGGCGCGATGCTCGGCCAGCTTTGATTTCAGCGCTGCTGGGTCTTTCTCGTTTTGGATCGCAGTCATGCTCTGCATCAGCTTGTTCATTGTTTCAGTCATCTGCTGATGATGGACCGTCATCTGCCCCATCGTCATGCCCATCATCATGCCCATCCTCAGTCGCCGCCCATCATGCCCTGGCCTGGCCCATCATGCCTGGCCCATCATCCCGCCGCCCGACGTTCCGGGCTTGGATTGGTCCTGTTTGGATTGATCTTGTGTAGTCTGATCCTGAGAATTTTGCTGTGAACGCTGAGCCGCACCGGCAATCGCGAATACCGAGAGAGTTGCCGCAAGGATTGAAACGGTGATCACTTTGTGTCTCATGGTGTCCCTCCTCAGAGGATGAATCGTGCCAAACGTTTGAAATCGATTATGTGACCTGCATCACTCCGAACGCAATGCTGACTCACAAGACGGCGGGCACTCGAAGTGCCTTGGCGCCTAACTCCATAAGCAGTCGGAGCGATTCTTTCTTCACTCCTGGTGCGGCAAGCCACCATTTTTCGAATAAGACCTTTCCGAGGTGCCAGCTCCTGCCGATCTGCCTGAGCTTGATCTGCGGAGACGGCTCGGCTAAGAACTGACCGGAAGCGAATCCAGCCAGGTGCTCGCCTGCTTCCAGCATGCAGTAACCCTCGCCAGAGAACTTGTCTCTGGCTGCCTTGCCTGCGATGCGGTCGGCAATGCGGCGCGCAACGACCAATGCCTGCGCATGCGCGAAAACTCCAGCCTTGGGCAGCATCAATGGCACGTCGGGCTTCCAGCGACCGGGCAGGGGAATCGCCGTTATGTCGCCGATGGCGTAGACGCTCTCGTCCTTGGTGGCCAGCGTCGCACTGTCAACAGGCACCCATCCGGCTTGGTTGGCCAGCCCCGCCTCCCGCACGACCAGAGGGCTGCGATGCGGCGGGACGGCTATGAGCAAGTCGTATGCAAAGGACTCTTTGCCCTCGAAGGAAATGGTGCGCGTTGCAGGATTCACTTCCGTGAGTTTCTGGAGGGGATGGAATGTAATCCCGCGGTCCTCGACCATCTTTCTGAACTGCATTCCCAAGTTCCGGCCCGGCGACCGGCATTGGCAGGGGTTCCGGTGTGAACAAGTGGAGATCCACTTTATCTCGGAGCCCGCGTCTCTGAAAGAGGTCCGCAATCAGCATCGCGCCCTCGTATGGCGCGGCAGGACATTTGAAAGGAAGGCTGGCAACCACGATGGCGATTTTGCCTCCGCTGAAGTCGCGCAGCGCGGTACGCAATTTGGCAGCGCCGTCAAACGTGTAGAAAGTCTGAGCGGATTCGGCAAGTCCGGGGACACTGTCGGGTGCAAGCTCCGCGCCCAGAGCCACTACGAGGAAGTCGTACGTCACTGATCCGGCAGAAGTCTCTACCCGATGCGCAGCTAGATCAATGCCACGCGCCTCGCCGTGCAGCAATTCCACGCCTTTATGGACAAGCTGCTGCACGTCGCGCGAAATCTCTTCTGGTCGCCGGTCGCCGGTCATGAGCCAGAGAAAAGAAGGCGCGAACGCGTGTTGGCGGTTCTTTTCTATCAATACGATGCGGTGTTCTGGATGCACGAGGCGCCGAAGTTCATTCGCGACAACCAGCCCGCCAACGCCGCCACCAAGAATCACAATAGTCTTTGCAGCCATATTCCTTCCTGCTTCTCAGAAATTAGAACGTCACTACGGAGTCGCTTTCCTTTGTCCATTGAGCGAGGTCGATCATGCGCCCCATCTCAACACCTTCGATGAGTTCTTGTTGGCCAAGGCCCCTAGCCCGCATTATTCGCTGAATTTGGTGGAGAAAAAAGAAAGGATGCTCTAAAAGGTGCATGAATACTGGGTTTTCTGAGAACCCAGCACACCATTTTGGAGCATCCGAAAGGTGACAACTCGTCGTATATCACAGTTCCGGTTCTCCTTCTACCGCAACCGACCTGTTGAGAGGCGATTTTTCCGGTGGTCAGAATCACCGGCGATGCCGGTCTGCTGCCGCTGCGCGCTTTTCGACCAGCGGCATCATCTGACGCACGACTGGGCTGCACTCCTCAATGATCCGCGAGAGGATGAACGGGTGCGTCATGATTCACTGGCGCTCTTGCGGCAACGCATTTATCAGATCGTGGCCGGCTACGAAGACGCCAACGATGCCGATCGCCTGCGTCATGACCCGACCTTACAAATCGTTGCCGATCAGAAGCTGGGAGAAGCGCTCGGCTCTCAGCCCACGCTGTGCCGCTGGGAGAATGCGCCTTCCGCCCGCAGCCTGGTGCGCTTGAATGATGCCCTGCTCGATCAGTTTATTCGGCTCTGTGGAAAGCAGGTCCGCCAGCACGGCGGAATCCTTCTCGACATCGACTCCACCGACGATCCCACCCATGGCCAGCAACAACTCAGCTTCTTCAACGGCGCTTACGACGAACATATGTACCACCCCATGCTCATCTTCGAGCGCCACACCGGATGTCTGCTGGCCGTACGGTTGCGACCGGGCAATGCCTCCAGTCATGCGCGCATCGTTCCGATGCTGCTGCGGCTGGTGCCGCGACTGGAAGCCGCCTTTCCCGGCGTGCCGATCAAGCTGCGCGGCGACGCCGGTTTCGCGCTGCCGCTGCTCTATGAGTTCTGCGAGTTCTTCGGAATCCAGTATGTATTGGGCATCCCCGCCAACGTGGTATTCCAGCGCCGGGCCCAGCCCCTGCAGAAGCGGCTGGCGCGCCGCTATCGCCGCACGGCGGTTCCCCGGCGAACCTGGCCACGCTGGTCAGATATGCCGTAGTAAGGAGTGGGGACGGCGATGATCACCGCGCTCATTTCGGGGTGAATGTCACAGAAAATGTAGGAAACTCCGGGTTTGTCGAATCGCACACCACGCGTGCTGCCGGCCTCATAAAGACCAAGATCGAAACGCTTGCCCTCAAACAGAGAGAAAACGTTGTGAAAAAAAGGATCGCGGTTAGGGAACTCGACGACCGAACCAACCGGCACAACCAGCAGATGCGGCTCGAAGCTCTTGTTTCTCTGAATGAGCTGGGAACGCGGGGCATCCGCCGGCTGGACCGAACTGGACGCGGGCGGACTGTTTGCCTTCGTAGTTCCGGCCGGAACCAGCCAGAATACCGCCTCGCCGGCCTGATGGAGCATGGCGCTCTTTCCAGCGTTCAGCAGCGTGACACGCGCGGTCAGGGTCACTTGCTGGGCGGCCGCAAAGCCCCCGCCGATCAGCAGCACGGCGAGCCAGCCGTACCGCAGACGTGTGGTTTCAATCCTCAAAACAGAATCCCCATCATCAGGTTTACCTGGCCAGCAGGGTAATTTTCGTCGTCGATGTGAAAAGTTCGCAATCTTCGATACTCGGTGGAGAATAACAAGTTCGAGCGTGGCCGGTAGATGAAGTTAACGAGGGAGCTGTAATTCCGTGCCAGCGTCGGATCCACGTAGCTCTGGCTGGCCGGGAACGCCCGCAAATCGGCGGCGAACGGACTATCCATGCCGAAGCCGCCGTTGAATTCCAGTTTCGCGGAAGCTTTGACTTTCAGCTGCGACCACCCGCCAGTCGAGTTGAGCGCGCGCACCAGCGTAGTGGGAATCAGGGGATTGCCGCTAAACAGCACACTGCGCCCGATGCCGCCGCCCAAGCCTCCTACCGCGCGTCCGCGGTAGAATTCGCCGGAAAGGCTGACCCATCGCGTGAACGGAATCTCCCAATCGGTCATGCCAGCCCAGCCGTCGACCCGGCGATCAAACCCCCAATTCTGGGGACTGTAGTAACCAGCCGTACCCAACGTCAGGGGCTCGCCCAACACCGTTCCGTGCCAAGCCAACCTCGTCCCATAGGCGGGCTGTCCGGAATTCTCTCCCGCATCCGGCAGGCGTCCGGTCTGGCTGTAGGGCGGCTCTCCGGTTTGATTGTCGAAGATGCCTGCCTGGACGGTGAAGTTTTGCCGGTCAGAAAGATCGAAACGGTGTTCCACCCGCACTTGCGGAATCCAGCCCCAGAGGTTGCCCGCATAGCTGAACGCCGGCAAGGCGAGCGACGCGAACGAAGTGGGCGAGAGCGGAGAAAGGAAGAAACCATCCTGGCCTGCGATCACGGAAGTGTGGTCCCAATCCATTCTCACGCTGGCGACCCGCAGGCGGAACAAACCGGTGTTAACGCCGTTTGGCGCATTGGGGAACCCGCCGGCGAAATCCGCCTGAAAATCCCCCGAAGTCCTCGCCCCAGCCAAATGGGGGCCAAAGACTTCCAATCCAAGCTCGGACTGGCGCATGGTTGCGCCCAAATTGCCGTTGGAAAAATATCCATTGGGCACTTCGACATAGCTGGGGAAATCCTGGTTGTCGGTCGAACCGCGGTTGCTGAATAGATTCAGCAGGACAATACCGGAAAGCCGCACTCGGTATTTCGACGCGCTCTCCACCTTGGTCTGGTACTGCTGGTCGACCTTGGCACCCAGCAACTCGGAAGACTCCTCCAGCGAGCTGACTCGTTCGGCCAACGACGGATGATGATCTTTCTCGCCGGATTCGGCACCCTCCGCATCGGCGGTTTCGCCTGAAGGCGAAGCGGACGGATTCGCCGCCGGAAGAGCGCCGGAGCCGGCCAATTGACTACGCGTGGCCTCCAGTTCGCGACGCAGTTCCGCGCTCTCTGCGCGGGACTCCGCCGCTTCGACGCGCATCTCCTCTACCACGGCGCGCAAGTCGCGCACCTGCGTCTGCAGGTCGTGCACGGCGGCGGTCAGCGAGTCGTCGGGCAATGCAGCCGGCACCGGCTGTGTGGCCGACGGCGGGCCTTGCGCCCAGCCCCACACGCTTCCCACCAACAAAAGGAACCCAGTCGTGCCGAATCTGCCGATCCAGCCAGACAAACTATTCCCTTCTTTCACAATTGGCCTCCCGAAGAATGAAGACTCTGGGATATCCCAGTGCAGCCCGTTATTGAACCCAGGAACACCAAAGCAGGGAATCCAGTCTTGGTCTTTGTGCGAAAATCCTACTCCGATTGTTCACCCTTTGCCCGAACCAGTGGCGGCAGCTTGTTCTCGGCACGGCCTTGGGCGTTCTCGGCGGACGAAGCCAATGGGAGCCGTAGTTTGAACACGGTGCCTTCCTGCGACGTCTTCTCCACCATCACGTCGCCGCCGTGGTCTTGCACAATCTTCTGCACCACGGTCAGGCCCAGGCCAGTGCCATTCTCTTTGCCCTCACTGACAAAGGGTTCGAAGAGCTTGCCGCGAATCGACAACGGGATCCCGTGACCATTGTCGGCAACCCGGATTTCCACACCGTCGGGCACCGCGCGCAAGCCTATCTCCACGCGCCCGCTTCCTGCCGGAACGGCTTCGCACGCGTTCAGTAGGAGATTGTAGAAAACTCGCTCCATTTTTTTCACGTCAAACCATCCGGTGCTGTTGCCCTCCTGGCGAACGGTGACCCCGACGCGATGAAATTCGGGATGAGAGCGGACTACCTGCGCCACCCGCTCGACGGCGTCCCCCACACTGCCATAAGTGGGCCGCAGCGATTCCCGGGTGCGCGAGAACTCCAGCAGGGAATCGATCAGGTCCGTCATCTGATTCACGGCGACTCGGACTTCCTGGTAAAGCTCTTCCCGCTGCTCCGCCGACAAGCGGCTTTCGCATAGAAATTCAGCGTTTGCGACAATAGCTGCCAGCGAATGACGCAAGTCATGCGAAATCGAGCTGGCCATGCGCCCGATGGTGGCCAGCCGCTCCGCCTCCAGGAGTTCCTCCTGAGTTTTTCGCAGGCTGGTGCGCATGCGATCGAAGGCGCCCGTCACCTCCGCAACCTCGTCGCCTCCATGGGAATCGAGGGCATAGTTGAAATCGCCCTTTGCCAAGGCCCGGACGCCGGCCACTAAGTTCCCTAGCGGACGGGTAAATGTATGCGAAATCAGGAATACCAGCGCGCTGCCGGCCGCCACGGCCGCGAGGCCCAAGGCCAGCAGCAGCCGGTTCAGGCTGTCTAAAAATGCGGTTGCCTGATCGTAGGATTTGAGAACCGTGAGCCGGACCGGGGTGCCGTCGCTCGCCAATTGCAGTGATGTGCCGAGGAAGCGCTCGTCCCCCAGCCGGACTTCCGTGGCAGCCGACACCCCGACCGCGTCATGAGCGACCGGGTAGCGGGCAAGTTCCGACCGGTACTCGGGCATCAGCGTGCTGGAAACGATGGTGTCGCCGTAATAAAACGCCACTTTGCTGCTGGTTATACTGCTCATCTGCGCGGCGACCCGGTCGTCGATTTCGTAGCCAACCACCAGGAATCCCAGGAGGCGATTGTCGGCCGCCGGACCAAAGTAGATGGGCCGGAGAAAAACCTCGTACAAGTGCCCGTCGCCGAACCACCAGGAGCCGGCGTTCTCCTGATTCAACGTCGGGCCCAGCGACTCCTGGGCCACGCCTCGCGTGAAGCCGGGCGACGAGGTATGCAACGCCACCACTTTGCCGGTCCGGTCAGCCAATACAAAAACATCGCTGCCCGCCAGCCGCCACAAGTCCGTGGACCCATCCTGGATGGTGGCCTCATGTTGCGTGGTCATTAAGGCGCGCAGGTTGGGAAGGTCGGCGAGCAGCTCCGCCTGGTGAGTAAGCGTAAGTTCCTTTTCCCGCTGGAAGCTTTGAAAGGTGCTGACCGAGTTGTCCAGGTCGGCGGAGATCTCCTGCCTGACGTTTGCTTGAATGCGATGGCGCACCAGAAGAAGGCTGGTGCAAGTCAGGCCGGCGGTAATCACCAGCATGGACAGCAGAAACTTGGTACGCATCCGAAGTTTCACCATGCTGGCCTCTAAGCGGTTCTCAAAATGGTTGCTGAAACTCTGGAGCAGCATTGCCAAACAAAACCCGCGGCTCTTCAGAGGTCGGGACGACCCCAGCGAGCTTTCAATAACCAGTTAGAACAAGAACTTGTAACCCACCCCGTGAACCGTCCGAAAGTGGACTGGGTTCGCCGGATCCCTCTCCAACTTCTGCCGCAACCGCAAGATGTGATTGTCCACGGTGCGGGTGGAAGGATAGTTCTGGTAGCCCCACACTTCGTTCAAAAGCTCATCCCGCGTAATAACGCGCTCCGGATTCTGGATGAGAAACTTCAGCGTCTTGAATTCCTGCGCGGTGAGTGTAACGATCTCGGTGTCGCGGATGACTTCCATCTTGGTGAAATCGACGGAAATGCCGTCGAAAGCCACGACATCTCCGGTTCCCGTCCGCACCGAACGGCGCAGGGCCGCCCGCACCCGCGCCAACAATTCTCTCGGGCTGAAAGGCTTGGTTACGTAATCATCCGCGCCCATTTCAAGCAGCAGCACTTTGTCGGAAATATCGCTGGTGGCGCTCAGCACGATGATCGGAACGGTGGGCGACTGGCGCTTGATCTCGCGGCAAACGTCCCGGCCGGACATGAATGGCAGGCGCAGATCAAGCACGATGGCGGAGGGCGCCACCCGGCGAAACGCTTCCAGCGCCGACTTTCCGTCCGGGCTGATTTCGACGCTAAACCTCTCCGCCTCAAAAAGACGCTTCAACGCCTTCTGGACCGCGTGGTCATCTTCCACCACCAGGATTCGTTCCGTGGGAATCGCGTTGGATTCGATCATTGGAAAAGCTGGGACCTGGGTGCGCTGCCAATTCGCGCCCCGGTTCCCCTCGACTCTGATCAATGGGTTGCTCCGCAATCTCGCCTTGGAGCGCTGAGATTGCGATTCCAGATTACTACCGCTCTAGGCACTAGCGCTGCCATGCTCGCAGTATTGACATTTTATTTACAAATAGGGCGAAAAGTTAACGAAAAAGACCGCATTTTGACCTCGGAAGGCCGGATTCTAGCGGGCTTGATGATTTCCTCCGCCTTCGTTTAGGGCGCGACCGGTTTGGCAAATTTGGCGTCGTCAATCGCAACGTTCTGCTGGACTTGCTCAAGTTGAACCGTGGCGCTGGATCCCGGCCGGGCGGTGATCCAGGAGAAAGGAATTTTCACCCCGTCCTGGTCGCGATAGTCGGCATAGTCAATTCTCGTGGGATAAAGTCCAAGCGGCGATTCCGCGTAGCGCACCTGGCGCAGCAGCAGTCCGGACTGTTCGTCGAAATAGAACTCCACCGGCGGCAGCCCCTGCCGCACGCCGAGTATTTGGTAGGCCTCGTGATCTCCGATCTTTTGCGGAGGTCCAACCTTCAGCTCGCTGAATATCTTCTTCAAATCGATCGGCAGATGAAGGTCAGCATCCAGCTTGGCGGCGTCCAAGTCCGCCCCTTCCATGTCGCGCGCTGGACGATGCGGGAATGCGGACCAGCCCTCGTGACCGTTGAAGCCAGTCACGCTGTCGCCATTCGGGTAGTGGGTCACAACATCGCTCTTGTCGGGAGACAGGATGAAGATCTCCACCGGGAATTTGCGCCCCCCGAAACCGGTGGTCGAGCCCTTGGCTACGCGGCTGGAGATCTTCTCAACCGCGGCCGCTCCGCCAATGGCTTGCACATACTTATCCACGATGTCGCCAGCTGAGGGCAGCTTGCTAAGGTCGGGATTCTCGGGCGCGGGCGTCCCTCCAATCGCCACAAGCGTGCCGGCGCTCTCGCCGGTGATCACCGGTATACCCACTGGCTTGAGCGAGCCATTGTGGCAGGAGTTGCAGGTGACTGCGCGCTGGCCGTCAAAATTGTCTTTATTGATAGCGAACATCATGGTCATCATCTTGCGCGCGGTCTCTTTGGGCTTTTTGTCGTCCTGGTCGAAATGGCCCTGGACGTGGCAATGGT
This sequence comes from uncultured Acidobacteriaceae bacterium, assembly GCA_963776125.1. Classification (GTDB taxonomy): domain Bacteria; phylum Acidobacteriota; class Terriglobia; order Terriglobales; family Acidobacteriaceae; genus PALSA-270. Next base: position 10,330 of record CAVZMC010000062.1, read on the forward strand.
CGCACTGCACGCCCAATGACCCGGTGATGAACTCCATGGCCGGAATCAGCTGATCGGCGGGCATTCCCTTGAGCACCTTGATGTTCTTGTAAGCCTGCTCGGCGGTCTTGGGCGCGCTGGCCGAATCTGTCTTTTCCGGCGTCGAACTCATGCCGGATTGCGCGTTGATGATCCCCACGACGGCGGCCAACAGTCCCGCCACAATGATCGCGAGAAAAACTATTCTCCGGGCTTTCTCTGCCATTCGCATGTGCGCTTCCCCTTTTGAAGATTAGGCTGTAAGTCTAATTCAAAACCATCGCCGGTGTGAAAGCCTGCCGATTTGGCGGAATCCCTGATTCGGTGATTCAATAACCCAACCATGGCCCTCGAGGAATACAAACGCAAACGCCGCTTCGAGCAGACGCCCGAGCCTCCTCCCAAGCTGGAGAAGAAATCCGGCCACCGGTTTGTGGTGCAAAAGCACGACGCCACCCGCCTGCACTATGACTTCCGGCTGGAGATGGAGGGCGTGCTCAAGTCCTGGGCAGTTCCCAAAGGGCCATCCCTTGATCCCGCCGACAAGCGCCTGGCCATGCAAGTGGAAGATCATCCGGTTTCCTATTTCGATTTCGAAGGCACCATTCCCGAAGGCAACTACGGCGCCGGCACGGTGATGGTGTGGGATGTGGGCACATGGGAACCGCTCTCGCCCGAGCCGGTGAAAGGAAAATTCGTCCCCGGAACGGACGCGGAGGCTGTTGCCATGCTGCAGAAAGGAGACTTCAAGATCCGCCTACACGGCAAGCGCTTGAATGGCGATTTCGCTCTGATCCACATGAAGTCGCGGCGGCCAGGAACGAAAGGGACGGAGTGGCTGCTGATCAAGAAGCAAGACGATGCGGTCGTGAAGGGCTACGACATCGAGCAATACGATGACTCGGTTTTGACCGGACGCAGCATGGCGCAAATCCGGGGCGATGCCGGATCAGCGGAATGGACCAGCAGCCGCCCGGCGTCGAGAGGAAAACTAAAAGCGCCGTGGCTGGCGGAGACGCTGGAGAAGCTGGACAAGAAGAAGGCAAAGGCGCGAACTGCAAAGGACACAGGGAAAAATCTTACGCCGCAAGCTCCTACGCGATCTAAGTCTTCCCCTGTATCCTCTGTGCCCTTTGTGGTCAATCTCGAAGGAGCGGTCAAACGCGCCATGCCGGCGGCCATCCATCCCATGCTGGCTACGCCCGTAGACAAGCCGTTTGACGATCCAGCCTGGCTTTTTGAAGTCAAATGGGATGGCTATCGGGCGGTAGCCTTCATCAACGACGGCAAAGTTCGGCTGGTTTCGCGTAATCAGAATGACCTGACAGCGGGGTATGGCGAGCTTCACGGCCTGCCCAAGTTCGTCGAAGGCAAGACTGCGATTCTCGACGGCGAGATTGTGGCGCTTGACGAGACCGGACGATCATCGTTCAGCCTGATGCAGCAACGCACCGGCATTCGCAGCGGCGGCCGGCGCGGACCCGCGCATCCCGGAATTCCTGTGCTCTACTACGTTTTTGATCTGCTCTATTTGGATGGTTATGACCTGCGGCGGACTCCGCTCGAGCGGCGGAAGGAATTGCTGAAGACAATTATGCGGGCCAGCGATCCGGTGCGTTACTCGGAGCATTTTGACCGGGGTGTGTCTTTATTTGACGCCGCCAAGAAGAACGGCCTGGAGGGAATTCTGGCTAAGCGGCGCGCCAGTTACTACGAAGAGAAACGCAGCAGCGACTGGCAGAAGATCAAAATCACCCAGACCGTCGATTGCGTAATTGGCGGATACACCGACCCCGAAGGTGCCCGCCAATATTTCGGATCGTTGGTTCTCGGCCTCTACGACCATAAGGAACGGCTCACCCATGTGGGGCAGGCAGGAACTGGTTTCGATCACAAGCTACTGAAACAGATTTACGAACTGCTGAGGAAACGCGAGACTCCGCGCAACCCGTTCCACGGCGAAGTGGTTGCCCGGAGCACGCATTGGGTAAAGCCCGAACTTGTGGCCGAGATCAAATTCACGGAATGGACGCATGAAACCGCGGAGGGCGGCTTGAAATTACGCGCACCCGTTTTTATGAGACTACGCGACGACAAGGATCCCAAGGACTGTACCTTCGCCGAACAAACCATTGGAACCGTGAGCACGCAGTAGCCGGTCTGAGCAGTTACTTGACGCTTTTCATCGGCAACATTGAGCCGTAGTCGCGTCCGGAGGGCTCCACGGCGCGGGCGATGATTCCGTCGAAAACATCGCGCAGTTCGGGATACTTGGCCAGGATCGCCTTCATTACCGCCATATTGTCCTGAAACGTCGCTGCAGAGTCGGCCACGCTTGCGGATTGATATTTCACCACCACGTCAAGTTCGTTGCCCGTGGCCAGAGGAAAAAGTGCGGTCAGTTTGAAGGTCTTGCCGCCGGCGGACAAATCCGTGGGAGGCAAGTCCGCAGGCTTGACGGTTTGCGACTCATCGTAGAGTTTATCAGTAACCATAGTGCTCATGAATGAAACTGGCACCAGCAACTCGCGGGCTTCCAGAAAGTAAAGCCAGGCGCTCTCATTCTTTCCCTTGGCTTTTAGGTCCCGTGCGTGCTGTGCGAACCAATCGCCATCGTGGCCCGCGGCCTGCGGTTGCTTGATATAGAGTCCGCCCAGCTTCCAGGCGTCCGCTTGCTTTTCCAAAACAAACGCAACGGTGAAAGGCCCTTTCGCGGTGGTCACGTCGATGATGACAATTCCATAATTCCCTGGCGAGAGATTGGGGATCACAAACACCGCGCTATTCGCGGTTTGCCCGTTCGCTCCAAACACGCCGCACAGAAATTCGGCGCGCTCCAGATTGGCCGTACCTTCCGCTTGCAGCAAATATGGCGAGCGCGGCGCCGGAGTGGCTCCGGCAAAGTTGCTTTGGTTGTCTTTGATGGCGGTTTCGATGCCGGAAAAACCCGCGGCTACCCCGGCGATCGCATTCTGCCGCAGTGTGGCGGCGTCGCCGCGAGCCACCATGCCAAAGTAGTTCTGTGCGGCATTGAGCAGTGCGGTGTTGGTAGCGGCATCGATATCGCCCGCGGTCAAACAGGTCTGAGCGTGAACGGTGACGCCTGCGGCCAGCAACAGCAGCAAACTGACCCATCGAACGGCTAAGCAGTGCGGATCGAAAAAAGAAAAATTCATCGGCGTTAAGAATACGCCCTAATGCGAATACCGAAAATACCTTCGACTTGGGCGTAGCCATGGAGCGCACCTGAACAGCCCACCCCGGCGCCGATTGCGCGCGCCCCTAGCCTGTGGTACCGTCCCCTTGATCGTTGCACTGACGATTCGCAGTTCTATTCGAAGGAGACGCTTATGGCCGCCTGGATACTTCTGGGCCTTGTGGTGGTTATCGCCTTCGTGCTGATCGGAATTTACAACGGTCTGGTGCAGTTGCGTGTACGCTGCGACTCGGCCTGGTCCGACATTGACGTTCAGCTCAAACGGCGGCACGACTTAATTCCTAATCTGGTGGAAACCGTCAAAGGTTACGCCACGCACGAGAAAAGCACGTTTGAAGATGTCGCCAAATTCCGCTCGCAGGCCATGCAGGCCACCACGCCGGGAGACAAAGCCGTGGCCGAGAATCAACTCACCGGCGCGTTGAAAAGTCTGTTTGCGGTGGCGGAAAATTATCCTGAGCTAAAAGCTTCCGATGAATTTACCCAACTGCAGGGTTCGCTGAGCCAGACGGAAGATACCATCCAGAACGCGCGCCGTTACTACAATGCGGTGGTGCGCGATTTGAATACGAAAATTCAATCCTTCCCGTCAAATATTATCGCCGGCATGTTTGGTTTCCAGCCGCGGCAGTTCTTTGAGGTCACCGAGGCCGCGGACCGTGAACCGGTTGCGGTAAAGTTCTAGCCCATGCCGCCCAAGAAGATCCTGCGGACCTGGGCTGTGTGCTGGCTGATTGCCATTGCGGGCATTGTTGGCAAAGCTCTGCCTGCCTCGGCCCGAAGCTGGCGCATCGCCGATTTCAACGACAACATCGCCATCGGCGCTGATGGATCGACGGCCGTGCATGAGCGCATCACGCTCGTTTTCGACGGCTCGTTCCAGGGCATCACCCGCACCATTCCGGTCGAATACCCTGGCCCCAATGGCACCAACTACACCCTGTTTCTCGACGTTGCTGGGGTGACCGACGAGAATGGGCAGAAGCTGAAATATGAATCGCACGCCTCCGGTGACTATCGCAATCTGAAGATCTACATTCCCGGCGCCGAAGACGCCAGCCGGACCGTCGAGATTGACTACACCCTGCGCAATGCGGTGCGCTTCTTCGACGATCATGACGAGTTCTATTGGAACGTCACCGGCAATGACTGGCCGGTGCCGATTGATCACGCGACCGCGCTGGTCAGCTTTCCTGATTCAGCGTCGGGCTCGCTGCGGGCGCAGGCTTTTACCGGCGTTTACGGGTCGCAACAGTCGGAAGCCACCACGGACGTGAAAGGCTCCGACGTTTCCTTCGAGACCACGAGCCCTTTGCCCATGCGTGGCGGGCTCACGGTGGACATCTACGTCCCGAAAGGCATTCTCAAGGAGCCCAGCGCGTTTACTCGCGCGATGTGGTTCTTGGGCGGCAATCCCATCGTCTTTCTACCCCTACTTACTTTGGGTGTGATGTTCACGCTGTGGTGGTATAAAGGGCGCGATCCTGACCCGGGCGTTTCGGTCGCGCCCATGTATGAAGCGCCCGCTGGGATGACTCCCGCGGAATGCGGCGCGCTGCTGGGCGATAAGGTCCATCCCCAGGACATCACCTCCACCATCGTCGATCTGGCGGTGCGCGGCTATTTGAAGATCGAAGAGACCGACGACAAGGGGCTTGTCTTTCATCACAAGGATTACATTTTTCACTTGCAGAAGCCCGAAGCCGAATGGCAAGCGCTGGCGCCGCACGAGCAGGTGATGATGCATCAGCTATTCGGAGGCGGATCCGATATTCGGCTCTCCAGCCTGAAAAACCGCTTTTACGCGGCGCTGCCCGCCATTCGCACAGACATCATGTCATCACTCAAGCAGAAGGGGATGTACCTGCTTGATCCGGATTCGGCGAATGCTTACAACCTGGGAGCGCTCATCCTGATCGTCGCGCCATTCGCCGCCGCGCAATTCACCGGATATAAGGATGTCTTCACCTCGGTGGGGCTTCTGGTCGTTTGCGGAATCGTTTCCGCCGTCATCTGGTGGCTGTTCGCGCGGCAGATGACCGCCAAAACGGTGAAAGGCGGTCAAACCCGGATCGCGGTGCTCGGCTTCCAGGAGTTCATGAACCGCGTGGACGCGGACCGGCTGAAGCGCATGCCTCCAGACACGTTTGAGAAGTATTTGCCCTACGCCATGGCGCTGGGCGTGGAACATCATTGGGCGCAGGCGTTTGCCGGGATCGTGAAGGACCCGCCCAGTTGGTATGCCTCACCCTACGGGATGGCGGGATTCAATCCGTTATTCTTTGCCGCTTCCATGAGCACCATGAGCACGAACATGAGCCAGGTGTTCGTCTCCGCTCCGCGGGCCAGTTCGACGGGATCGGGTTTTGGCGGTGGAGGCTTCGGCGGAGGGGGCTTCTCGGGCGGCGGCTTCGGCGGCGGAGGCGGGGGAGCTTTCTAGCGCGAGAGCCGAAGCCAAAGCCACTTTTTACCCAGATGGCTTGCGCCGCCCCTGTTCCCCGGTTTCTCCTACCCGTAACTTACCAGTCACCTACCTTTTGCGGGGAGTAGTATCCATGATATAACCTGCGCTAAGCAGATTGCACGAACTCCATGGGGGATCGCCGCATGGGACTGGCTTTTGCAGGCAAAAATGGCCAGGAGTCAGGAGGCCTTGTGTCCGAAGCGCGGACGGGGAAACGGTTTCCCCTAGAACTTCCGATTAAGATTCACAAAGCAGAAGAGGGACGGGAGCACGACGGCGTGACGGGCAACCTGAGCGCCGCTGGGGTCTACATCCGGGCGGACGCTGCGCTCGAAGTGGGCTCGAACGTGGAGTTCGAGATTACTCTGCCTCCGGAAGTAACGGGAGCGCAAGAAAATGTAGTCGTGCAATGCCGCGGGCGGGTAGTGCGTACCGACGAACCCGGCGGCAGCACTGCGGAGTCGCGCGGCGTGGCGTGCGTGATTGACTCCTACGATTTTATTCGCCATCCGTAAGATCGAGGTGCCGACACGATGCTCAAATTAATTCTGGCCGACAATCAAGCCATTTTTCGCGCGGGAATCGCCAAAGTGCTGGCGGTTGAGGATGAGATGCGCATTGTCGCGCAGGCGCAAACCCCGGAACAAATGTTCATGGCTTTGGACAAGTTCCGCGCCGCCGTGCTGGTTGTCGCCGGAGGATTTCATACCGATCTTAATGCCGTGCTGCAAGCGGCTCTGCGCAACAAAACCCGGCTGGTGGTGCTGGCCGATACCGGTGAGAGCGCCCAACGCTACATGGCGGCGGGAGCGCATGGCGTGGTGTACCGCAACGTGACCAGCGCGGCGCTGGTGGACTGCGTGCGCAAAGTGGCTCGTGGCGAGAACTGGGTGCAGGACATTGCCGTGCCTAGCGAACTCACCGAAAACGATATGGTCGGCCTGCGGGTACGCGACCGCCTCACCGCCAAAGAGCTGCGGATCGTCGCCCTGATCGTCCAGGGCTATAAGAATAAGGAAATCGCCTCGCAGCTGGGAACCACCGAACAGGTCATCAAGAATTATCTGCGCAACGTGTATGACAAGATTGGCGTTTCTGACCGGCTGGAGCTGGCGCTTTTCACCATCCATCATCGGATTCTGAACGAAGCCGCTGCGGCTACCGCCGCGGGCGTTGTGCCGATGCCAGGACCGGGAGCCCCTGCCGCCTCATAAGAATTGCCGGGAATGAAAGCGGGCCGCCTCGCGCGGCCTTATTCTTTTGGCGCAACCAATCCCACGTTTTTCCCGCACTCGCCAGAAACCTTGCGGACCATTTAACATCTATTACGCATGGAATTCCGACAACTTGGCCGTTCCGGATTGAAAGTCCCCGCACTCAGCTTCGGCACCGGCACATTCGGCGGAGTAGGGGAATTTTTTCGCGCCTGGGGTTCGACCGATGTCGCCGAAGCCCGCCATCTGATTGATCTCTGCCTGGAAGCGGGAGTCAATCTCTTCGATTCGGCCGACGTGTATTCCGACGGCTCGTCGGAGGAGATTCTTGGCAAAGCTATCGCCGGACGCCGCCAGGATGTGCTGATCTCGACCAAAGCTACGTTCCGCATGGGCGATGGGCCCAACGATCTGGGCTCGTCGCGCTATCACCTCATCCACGCCTGCGAAGCCAGCTTGCGCCGCCTGAATACGGACTACATCGACATCTATCATCTGCACGGTTTTGACGCTCTCAGCCCGGTTGAAGAGGTTTTGAGCACGCTCAACAATCTAGTGCAAAGCGGCAAGGTGCGCTATATCGCCTGCTCAAATTTTTCCGGCTGGCACTTGATGAAGTCTCTCAGCGTCTCTGAGCGCTACGGCTGGGCACGCTATACGGGGCATCAAGTTTACTATTCGCTCCTTGGGCGCGAGTATGAATGGGAGCTCATGCCGTTGGCTCTCGATCAGGGAGTTGGCGCGATCGTATGGAGTCCCCTGGGCTGGGGGCGCTTGACCGGGAAGATTCGGCGCGGCCACCCCATGCCGGAAATCAGCCGGCTCCACAAGACCAGCGGCTCGGGACCGCAAGTTGCGGACGACTATTTGTACACAGTCATGGATGCCATCGATGAAGTGGCTAAACAAACCGGCAAGTCCGTGCCACAAATCGCGCTCAACTGGTTGTTGCAGCGGCCCAGCGTCTCGACGGTCATCGTTGGGGCGCGGGACGAAAAACAACTGCGGCAAAACCTCGGCGCGGCCGGTTGGAGTCTATCCACTGAGCAGATGGCCAAGCTGGATCGCGCCAGCGACAGGACGCCGGTTTATCCTTATTGGCACCAGCGGCAGTTCACGGAGCGCAATCCTTCGCCGGTTCCTCTAGAAAAATAGAAGCTGAAATCGCCCCCTTGCGCGCTCTCAGAATTCTCCCGCGCCGGAACACAAAGTCGCATGACTGCCATAGATTATTTTAATTGGACATTCGCGAGGGGCTCTGGCAAAGTGAAGTTGGCCTATTAGCTCTGTTGCGGTAGGCAGAGTGGTTCCCTAGTACAAGCGCTAGTGCAACGCTCTCCTTGTAGTGACGTTGTTCATATCCTGACCTTGTAGTCACCCCAATCAACCCAAGCGATCGCATCGGTGTGCGCCGATGTGCCGCTCTTGCCACAACCAGGAGGTTTAGATATGAAAACGATTCGCAGATTCTCTTTCGTGCGGGTGCTGCTGCTGATGGCCGCGGCGCTTAGCTTATCGACGTCCTACGCGGCGGCAGAGTCGTCGGAGCGCGGTACGTTCACCTTGCCAACAGAGGCCCATTGGGGAATCACAGTTCTGCCAGCGGGGACCTATTCGTTTACGGTCGAATCCATGGGCTCCTATCCCACGATCACGGTGCGTTCCTCGGACGGGAAAGTCTCGGGAATGTTCGTGGCCACGGCTGTGTTGTCCATGGAGGAGAGTGGAAAACAACTGCTCACGCTGACACGTCGCGGCGATGAGATGTACGTCAGTTCGTTCCAACTCAGCGACGAAGGCGTGGTCTTGGAGTACACCCTGCCCAAGGCCACGGAGAGCGCGGCGGTCGCGGGACTCACAGCACCCTAGCCCGCGCGTCTCTCGAACTATGCCAAATCCGGGAGCGAGGTCGGCGATCTCGCTCCCGTTTCTTCCTCCGGGGAACTCTGCACCCAGCCGGGCTTGCGCGTGGAGGACAACTGAAGAGTCAGCCGATTTTTTCGCCTACTGCTTTGGCTTGGGTGAAAAGATAAAGGTAATCCGGCCCGCCGGCTTTTGAATCCGTGCCCGACATGTTGAATCCGCCAAAGGGGTGCGCCCCCACCATGGCGCCGGTGCATTTGCGATTGATGTACAGATTGCCGACGTGAAAATCGCGGATGGCACGTTCGATCTTGTCCCGAGAGCTCGTGTACACCGCTCCGGTGAGCCCGAACTCGGTGTCGTTGGCGATTTCCAGCGCGTGGTCGAAGTTCCGTGACTTGATTACAGCCAGCACCGGGCCGAAAATTTCCTCCTGCTCGAGCTTTGACTTGGGCTGAATGTCGGCGATGACGGTCGGCTGGACAAAATAACCTTCTCCGGAAGCGCGACCGCCTCCAGTGATCAAGCGTCCGTCTTTCTTGCCGTATTCGATGTAGCTCGAAATCGATTTCATCGAGCCTTGATTGATCACCGCGCCGAGATTGGCATTCTCGGCGGGATCGCCGACGGTCAATTTTTCCACGCGAGCCTGCAATTGCTCGAGAAACGCATCGTAAACCCGCTCGTTAACGATGGCGCGCGAGCACGCGGAGCATTTTTGCCCCTGAAAACCGAAGGCTGAGGCAGTGACGCCTTCGACCGCGGAGCCGACATCAGCATCGGCGTCGACGATAATCGCATCCTTGCCGCCCATCTCAAGAATGGCGCGCTTGATCCAAAACTGGCCAGGAGCTTGTTCGGCGGCGCGCCGATTGATATCCAATCCAACTTCGCGGGAGCCGGTAAAGGCGATGAAGCGGGTCTTGGGATGCCTGACCAGTTCGTTGCCGAATGTCGCGCCCGAACCTGGGCAAAAGTTAACCACCCCTTCCGGCATGCCTGCCTCTTCGAGCAATTCGACAAATTTTGCCGCAATCGTAGGGGAGTCGCTCGACGGCTTCACAATTACGGTGTTGCCGCAGACAATGGAAGCTGCGGTCATGCCCGCCATGATGGCGGCGGGAAAATTCCATGGCGGAATGACCGCGCCCACGCCCAGCGGGATGTAGAGAAGGGAATCGCGTTCGCCGGGCAACTGCACCGGAGTTTTCGCTCGCGCCAGGCGTAGGGCTTCGCGCCCATAGAATTCGCAAAAGTCGATGGTTTCCGTGATGTCGGCGTCCGCCTCGGCCCAATTCTTGCTGACCTCGAATACCAGCCAGGCGCAAAACTCCAACTTGCGTTGGCGCAACAAATCGGCTACGCGAAACAACAGGCCGGCGCGCTCTTCCACGGAAGTGCGGCTCCAGAAGGCGAACGCCCGCAACGCCGCCTGCAAGGCGGGTTCGACATGTTCCCTTCCCGCCTTTTGATGCAAGCCAACGATCTGCGAAGGAACAGCCGGGTTCAGGGAGGTAATCTTGTCCTGCGTTCTTAGCCGCTTGCCGGCTATGATCAGGTCATACTCGCGGCCCAGTTCGCCACGAACCTTTTCCAAGGCGGCGCGCATCCGGCGGGCGTTTTCTTCCTGGCTGAAATCGATTGGCGGCTCGTTGACGAACGGCCCGGCGTGAAAGGGAGTCGCCAGGCGGGTAGGAACTTCCAGGGTCGCCATGATGCACCTCAACGGCTGGGGATGCTACTCCGAAAAACCAGAAGACGATTGATTCTAGCATTGCGATTCCGTGACATTCTCGCGCGCGCGGGCAGGCGCGGGGCTACGGCACATGCACCGAATCGTGCTGTTCGGAGGGCCGGTAACTTATGTCCGCAGTGCGTTCCAGTTTGTCCCAGGCGAAGCGCTTGCCTTCGACAGCCCGAACGATGGTCTTGAACAACACCACCGAGAACAACTGCCGGTACGCAAAGCGCTGCAGCCAGACCTGTCTCAGCAGCCATCCGTCTTCCTGCGCCTCAGGCTGGCGGCGCTCCAGCAGGAAGGCGATGGCGGAGGTGACGAAGTCGATGACGAGAAACACACTGAAGAAGATAATGAGTCGCTGGATGCTGGCCGGGTCGGTCGATTCCGGGTGAAAGTATTTCTGCAGGAAGTACCAGAGTACGCCCACGACAAACATGACATCAATCAGAGGCGAAACCAGCGGCAGGACGATCTGAAAAATCACGATGTTCGGCAAAGCGACCCAACCGAGCACACCTTTGCGGGCAAACGCTCCGCGATGCTTCCACACTGATTGCAGAATCCCAAAAGACCAGCGAAAGCGCTGGCGCATGAGGCCGCGCGCGTTGACGGGAGCTTCGGTGTAAGCGAGAGCCAGGTCTTCGTACTCCACGCGATAGCCGCGGCGCAGCAGAGCCATGGTCAGGTCCGCATCCTCCGCCACGGTATCGGTTTGATAGCCGCCGGCTTCAATCACGGCGGAAGTTCGCCATGCTCCCAGCGCGCCTGGAACCACACTGACCGCGCCCAGAACGTTGAGTGCGCGGCGCTCGAAGTTCTGGCTGGTGATGTACTCCAGCGCCTGCCAGCGCGTCCACAGGTTCACACGATTCCCAACCTTGGCGTTGCCGGCCACGGCGGCCACTTTCGGATTCAAGAAATGCGGCACCAGCCGGGAGATTGCATTGGGTGCAATCACGGTATCGGCGTCAATACCCACGAATATCTCTTCATCGCGCAAACGCTTTAGCCCGTAATCGAGCGCCTCGGCCTTACCGAAATTCGGCTTGGTGAGGATCAGCACCCGGCCGGCGGCTTCTTCGGCGGCGAAGGCATGGCGCGTGACCTCGAGAGTTTCGTCCCGCGAGCCATCGTCGATCACGATGACCCGCAGATTGGGATAGTCCGAGGCCAGGACGGCGCGCACCGTCCGCACAATCACTTTTTCTTCGTTGTAAGCCGGCACCAGCACGGCCACCATGGGTTGGTAGGATTTCTCTTCGGTTGGGGTTCCGTAGTGCGACTGTCGCAGGCGATCAAACACGGCGAACGCGCCCACGAACAGCAAGCGGCCGGTCATGAGCGCATCGCCAATCAGGAAGATCCAGGCAATGCCCTTGAGCGCCAAATCGAAAAGCCCGAAACCGATCCAGGTCAGGCTGGCGGCCCAACGCTGGTTGGCTGGAATGGGAGGCATGATATCCGCTCGGGTTTTTCCCATCAGCTGATACAGCGGAACGATCTGGTAGCCCCTGGCGCGAATTCCCTCGATGATCGCCGGCAGGGCCAGAACGGTCTGACTGCGGTCGCCGCCGCCGTCGTGCAGCAGAATGATGTTGCCGCATTGCGTGTCATTGGGGGCGCAGGGCGGAAGATGTTTAAGCACAAAAGCGGAGATTTCCGCGGCCGGGGGACGCAGCCAGTCGTTGGGATCGATCTTGTCGCCGATGGTGACGTAGCCCATAGCCTGCGTGCTCTCCAGCGGGCGAACCTGATCTTCCGTGTCAGGCTCGGCGTCGACAGAGTAGGGCGGCCGAAAGAGAATGGTGCGGATTCCCAGGCGGCTGGCGAACAGTTGCTCGGTGAGATTCAGTTCTAACTTCGCGTACACGCTCGAAATGTTGCTGATGTCGGGGTGGGTGAAGGTGTGATTGCCGATGGTGTGGCCTTCCCGATAGATACGCTCGGTCAAACCGGCATATTTGTCCGCCTGGATTCCAATCAGAAAGAAAGTGGCGGGTGCATTCTCGCGTTTGAGCACGTCGAGTATTCTCGGAGTCCACTCGGAATCCGGCCCATCGTCAAACGTGATGGCCATTTCATTGGGGCTGGAGCCGTACCGGCCCACGCGATAGGGCTCGGGCAGTGGATCGAGAGTCTCATCCGTAATCAGACCGGAAGCGGGATCCAAGGTGAACTTCCGCTGCCCGTTGGAAGGGCTGGCCTCGATGCGCAGGATCTCGCCGGTTCCTTCCATGTCCACATCTTGCCCCGGCGGGACATCGCTCAACTTTGAGGGTGCCGACCACTCGCCGGGAACATCCCACACACGCCACAGGGAGCGGTCCTCCGAGCCCAGCCGCCAAAGCGCGAACGTCTTGATGCCCAGCGACTGGGCAGCGCGCATCTGGTTGAGTGCAGTCACGGCGTCCAGGAACCAAATGTCGTGCTGCACATTGTGTTCATCCTGGTAGGCAATATGCGGATTCAGGCTGTCGCCGTCAAAATCCACGTCCGCCTCGGAGTCGCGGGCGGCGAGCCAGGCTTCCTGAACGGATTGGGTGTGATCGACTTCTCCGGCCGGCAACTTGCCATGGGCGGGCCTTGCCACCCAGTCGTAACCAAAATTGGCGATGGCGCAGATCAGCTTATCGCGGGGGATCACCTTCTCGGCGAAATTAAGGTTGTCGACAAACCAGTCTTGCGAAGCCACCGGCCCAGCTTCTCCCCCGGGATAATGCTCGTCGTAGTTCATGAGCACCACGCCGTCGGCGGCGGCGGCTACGCTTGGGTAATTCCATTCGTCGTTGTGCGACGGCACGGCCACATAAAGCTTCATGCCCTTGGCGTGCAGGTCGGATGAGAGTTCGTTCAGCAGGGCAAGAAAACCGGCCTGGCCCTTCTTGGGGAAAGCCTCAAAATCGATCATCAGGCCGCGATACTTATCGCTGTCCAGAAAGTCGGAAACCTGGTCGCGGAAGTTTTGTCGGGCGTCAGGGTTGTTCAGGAAACCCGTGATGTCCACCCAATCGGTGCCGTTAAAATTGTTGACCAGGGGAAAGACTTCCATCCCGGTGTCTTCGGACTTCACGAATTTCATCACCTTGTCGTCTACGGGGTGAACTTCGTCGTTCTGTAGTACGTCGAAAAACGTGTTGGTCAGCGGATCCAGGCTCTGCAGATGGCCATCGCGGGAGATCACGGAAAGCCACACCGGAAAAAGCAAATCGATTTGGCGCGCGTACTCGCGCAGGGAGGAAAAGCTGGCAGCGTCTTCGGGATCATAGAAGGCGGCGCGAATACCTTCCTCGGCATTGAGCTTGACCAGCGAAGGCGCCGACTTGGAGTTGCGATGGCTGCGCGAGACCGCCAGCCTGCGTTTTTCTTTTGCTTTCTCTCTCTCTTTCTCCTTCAGGGCATGATAAGGCTTAGTCTGTGGTGCCCACTTCAGTTCCGGCAGGGGTTGGCTGCGCAAGGCGGCAAAGATAAAGAAAATGACGATCAGCGTGATGCCGAGTCCCAGAAGATCGAATAGGGGCCGCACCCGCTTCCAGCGAGCTTGCCGTGGATCGTAAAAAACCGGTTGCGCCATGAAGGTCGAGCCGTCTTCGTCCCAAGCTACGGTAGGAGGGTCCAAGTACCGCTAGTCGTTAACACATAATACCGGATCGGTGCCCGCTTGTGGACGTGGACATTCTGCTGAAACACGCTATATTGCTGGGTGCGCGAAATGGTTCGGCAGCATCTACGGTTCTTCGGTTTCGCCGCCTTCGCCGGTCTGGCGCTACGGCTTTTGTTCTTCTTTCGCTTTCCCAGCGTTACCGATGATTCTTTGGTCTATGGCGACATTGCCCAGAATTGGTTGCGGCACGGGATCTACGGCCTGACCGAACTAGGCCACGTTGTTCCCACCTGTCTCCGATTGCCGGGCTATCCCACGTTTCTGGCCGCCATGTTCTCCATTTTTGGGGTGGGCCACTATCGCGCCGCGCTGCTGCTGCAGATAATCGTGGACATGGGCTCGTGCTTTCTGATCGCCGACCTTGCCCGGCGCGTGTTTTCGCCGCGCGCGGCGAGAGCGGCGTTCCTGTTGGCGGCGCTCTGCCCGTTCCTGGCTAACTACTCCGCCGCCGCGCTCACCGAGACGTGGGAAGTCTTCTTCACCGTGCTGGCCTTCGACTTTGCTCTCGTGGGACTCGAAGGACTTGCCTCGCACGCTATCCTTCCCTGGGCCGGTTGTGGGCTGACCGTAGCGGCAGCCATCCTGCTGCGGCCGGACGGGGGATTGCTGCTGATCACCTTGGCCCTCTATCTCTCGCTGCTTCTTTATCGTTCGTGGTCAGGAGAAACAACCGCTGGGTCATATTCGGAGAGGCACCTGCTGCGCGCCGGTCTCGTGGTCGCGTTCCTCGCTCTCGCTCCGCTGGTTCCATGGACAGTACGCAATCTGCGCACCCTGCACGAATTCCAGCCACTTGCGCCCCGCTATGCCAGCGAGCCAGGAGAATTCGTTCCTCTTGGGTTTAATCGCTGGGTAAGAACCTGGATTGTCGACTATGTTTCGGTGGAAGAGATGTATTGGTCCGTCCCCGGCCAAGCCGTTGACGCGGCGAAACTTCCCAGCCGCGCCTTCGATTCCGCCGAGCAACGCGACCAGACGCAGCGATTGCTGGCCGACTACAACCAGACCCTCCACATAACGCCCACTCTCGATGCCCGCTTCGAGGTGCTGGCCGAGGAACGCATCCACGCCGCGCCCGTACGCTACTATCTCCGGCTGCCGCTCATGCGTATCGCGGATATGTGGCTGCGTCCCCGCACCGAACTGCTTCCCTCCGACACCCGCTGGTGGGAATTCAACGACGAGCCGAGGTGGTCGGCGCTGGCGGTCGCGCTGGGAATAGTTGGCGTGTCCTACGTGGGAGCCGGTCTGGCTGGCCTGGCACGAGTTAGGCTCACAGGGCCAATCGCTTTACTGCTCACTTTTGTGGTCCTGCGATCGGCCTTTTTGGGCAGTCTGGAGAACCCCGAACCCCGTTATACGTTGGAGTGCTATCCGGTCATCATCGTGTTCGCCGCGGCCATGTTCCAGAAATCGGGAAGGATTCCTACGGCCTAGCTGAGGGGAGAATCCGTCATGCGAAATCGGGTGCGCACGTGCTCGGAAAGCAGCTGCACCGCCTCCCGATTGGCGACAGGATCGGACTGCGCCAGGTACTTCATGGCCTCGACCAGCAGGCGCTGACCGTCTACGTACCGCTGATCGGGCTCGCGCTCACGTCGTCTCCGTCCAACTTTGGGAGCAACCGGAATCGTGAAAACCTTAGCCATGAAAACCGCACTTTGGAGCTGAAAATGCTGTTCTTTAAAATAACTGGATGACGTTTCGTCAGTATACCGTCGCGGTTCGGGTTTTTCAGCCTAATTTTTGGCCAAAACCATGACCATATCAGCCGTTTTTCGTCCTAATCCGCTGACATTTTTTGGACCGTCGTCTTGCTGTCGGTCTTCAGCTTGAATACGCTATCCGGAATCTTCTGTTTGAGCTGGATATCGGAGTACACAGCCAGGCGGTAGTCGCCTTCACCTTGAAAAAGCTTTTGCTGCACCGAGATACCGCGCGCCGGATCAATCCACAACACGATGTGCGGAAACATTTCTTGAGCCTTAGGCGATTTAGGGACCAGATCCAGCTTTGAGGTCTCTTTCCCATCGATAGTTTCGGTTCCGGCATAACTCACGTCGAACGACTTGAGCAGGGAATGTCCGCCGCCGCCGAAGCCGAGCACTAGAAAGCTTTCAAATTCAGGGTGACTCTTTTGCAGGTTGTACATCGTAACCTGGTCCTGCCCGGGATCGAAGATTCTCAACATACCCCCGCTCAACACCAAGTACTTTGGATGGGGAGTCGTGATATCAATCGCGACTTGGGTTTCATCGCCCGAGCGGCGGAAATAGATCTCTCCGCTCTGGGTAAGAGTATCCTTCACAACGCTCTGATAGTCGTTCCAGACGAAGCTGGCTTGCGTGGCATGGAAGGTCTTCCCGGCCGCGTCCATTTCATCGAGCACCTTTTCCAAGAGAGGGTTGGACTGAGCCCCGGCCAGCGGTCCGGAGCACAACCCGGCAAGCAAAACGATGTAAGGACAAAATAGGAAGAGACGCTTCATGTTTGCGGCGAAGTGCCTTCTACCTCCTACTCTCGCCGCGCCCACACGCGGTAGCTCAAGATATGTCCAGACTTGTCCTGGACAGCCTCGACCTTAGTGATCGTGACTTCCCCGGAAATGGGCTCAATCACGCGCAGCAATTGATCCCGGAGCGCGCTCTTGTCCTGAGAAGAGACCGCCGAACCCTCCACTTGATAGACAAACCCTCCTCCAGCATCGGGAATAACCACGACCCCGCTAGGATGCGGGTTGCGCTCCACTGGTTTGTCCTTGTAGTTAATCCAGAGCGGCGAGAGGAAAACGAAAAGCAAGATCAGCGTCACCATGACGTCATATTGAATGGTGCCGCGCTCATACGACCAGAGGATGTAGCCGCGAATTGTGCGCCAAATCTCGGTCATGGGCACGGAAGGCGCGCCCGCGTGGCTGGTGGCTGCCTCGGTCCTTTGCAAGTCTAGTTTCTCTCCATCATCTTGGCAAACTGGGCATATCCAATTCGGTGGTTGTACGGTTACATTGGATGAAACATTCAAACAGCACTTCCCATGCTCGCCGACTCTCAGAACTTTTTCGCGGTGATGCGATCTGTGCCCATGTAGGACCGCAGAGCTTCTGGAATCACCACACTTCCGTCCGCTTGCTGATAGTTCTCTAAGATCGCCAACCAGGTGCGCCCCACGGCCAAGCCGCTGCCGTTCAGTGTGTGGACGAACTCGGGCTTGTTCTTGGTCTCCGGCCGATACCGAATGTTGGCCCGCCGCGCCTGAAACGACTCGAAATTCGAGCAGGAAGATATTTCGCGAAACAACCCCTGCCCCGGCAGCCAAACCTCAATGTCATAGGTCTTGGCGGAAGCAAAACCCATGTCGGCAGTACACAACGCCATCACCCGGTAGTGCAGGCCCAGCTTTTGCAAAACTTCCTCGGCGTTACGCGTAAGCTTCTCCAGCTGTTCGTACGATTCCTCCGGACGTGAAAACTTGACCAGCTCCACCTTTTGAAACTGGTGTTGCCGAATGATGCCGCGCACATCCTTGCCATACGATCCCGCTTCGCTGCGGAAGCACGAAGTATACGCCGTAAGCGATATCGGCAAGCGCGAAGCGTCCAGCGTCTCATCGCGATAAAGATTCGTGACCGGAACCTCCGCCGTGGGAATCAGCCAAAGATCCTTCTCGCCGTGCGGCACGCGAAACGAATCGGCGGCAAATTTTGGAAGCTGCCCGGTCCCATACATGGAATCGGAGTTCACCAGGTACGGCGGCAAAACCTCGGTGTAGCCGTGCTCGCGGGTGTGCAGGTCGAGCATGAAGTTGGCCAGCGCCCGCTCGAGGCGCGCACCCTGGTCCCAATAGACGGCAAAGCGCGCTCCAGTTAGTTTCACGGCGCGCTCCAGATCGAGTACGCCGAGCTGCTCTCCCAACTCCCAGTGCGGCTTCGGAGCAAAATCGAACTTGGGAGGATTTCCCCAGCGCCGAATCTCGACATTATCCTCAGCCGATTTTCCTACCGGCACGCTTTCGTGGGGAAGATTCGGTATGCCCGCCAGAATTTCCTGCATGCGGGCTTCGAATTCTTTCGCCGACTTCTCCAGGGCCGGAATCGTCTCACGCAGCTCTTTGGTTTCGGCCATCAGCGCGCTGGCGTCCTGCCCGCTCTTTTTCAGCTTGGCAATTTCCCCGGATGCGCGATTCCGCCGCGCCTTCGCGTTCTCAGCCTCCGTAATAGCCTGGCGCCGCTGTCCGTCCAAAACACGGAATTCTTGCAAAACAGCGCCTGGATCCATGCCGCGCTGGCGCAGCGTCTCCTCCACCATCGCCAAGTTGTCACGAACGAAGTTCAGATCAAGCATGGGAATTAATTACTCTACCGAAAAGAAGCCAGGAGTGCACGTTTGACAGCGGTCTCGATGGCACGGATTTCCACTGTGTGACCCGGCGCACACTACACACTAATGGTTAGAAATGGCCGCCTCACTTCGCTGCTGCATTAAGCCCCAGAGCGCGCACCGTAAGCTCGTCCGGCACCGGATGCCCATTCACCCGATCCACGACGCCGAAACCGCCGCTGTAATCCCACATGGCCCAGCCGATACCATTGTTCTCCAGCGCCGTCCGTACATTGTTAAGCCACACGGCACGGTCGTGCGGATCGGAAAACGCCCGGTACACGCCAAACTCATCGCAGATCAGCGGGACATCATGCTGGTGCGCCCATTCGGCCGCTTGGCCGATCTCCGCATTGATGCGGTCCGCACCCCAGTGGTCATGACCATAGCGGATTACATAGAGGCGGTCGATCGCATCCGGCAGGCTCGCCGCCGTCTGCGCCGCCGACTCCGGCGTCGATGGATAACGCAATCCCTTCACCCACTGAAAGTAGTACGAACTCCAAGCGGCGCCCTGATGAGTGAACAAGTGCGGTTCGTAAAAATGGAAGTTGTAGATGATGTTGGGGTCACGCAGCGAATCGGCCATGAAAACCAGGTCGTCGTCATCCGACCAGCGAGCGCCCGCCGCGATGATCGTATAACCAGGCGCGCCTTCGCGAATGGCCGCCGCCAGCTTGGCCTGCACCCCAAACCAGCGATAGTGGTCCAGCATTTCCGGCTCGTTCAGAATCTCGAAAAACACGCGATCCGGGTCCCACGACGGAGACGAGTAATGGCGCGCCAGCGCCCGCCAGGAATCCGCGAACCGCTGCACGAAATCGTCGTCCGCGGCCAGCTTGGCCTTGAAGTCGCTCTCCGCCTGCATATCGATCACCACGGACAGCCCATGATCGAGAATCATTTTGACCGCGTCATCCAAGTAGCCGAGATATTCGGAGGCAAGTTCGTTCGGCCGACCTGTGGAAAACAGCGGTTGCGGATTGACGCAAAGCCGCACGTAGTCGAACCCCATCGATTTGATGAGCGCGATATCTTCCGCGGTCATCGCGGTCTGAAGATGTTGTTTGGTGTAAGCGCCAGGATCTCCCAGCTGCGCAAACCAATGACTGGCATTGATGCCGCGCCGCAGTTGCTGGGCTCGCCGCTGTGCGATGCCAGGCGCTCCTCCAACCGAGGTCTGCGCCGATAGCACACCGGTTGCGGATAGGACGACTATGAAGAAGAAAAGAGAACGACCAATAGCGCGCCGGCAACGCATGGGTTGCATTTAACCACAATCGTGGGTGCACTTCGAGGCCGGGGGGTTCGACGCTCCGTTTAGCGCGGTTCGAGATTCTTTTCGACCTCGCGCCAAACCTCCGCGCCGATTTGCGCCTGAAAGGCCGCGAACTCCGGCAGAGCGTAAAGGCGCAAGCTGAGTTCATCCTGCTGCAGGTTCCTGGCTTCCGTTTCGGTTGCACTTTCGCGCACGGCATCGCGCAACTTAGCGGCGGTCGCCGAGTCGAAGCTTTCCGAGACCAGCACCGAGTTATCCGCCCATCGCGTAACCACAACCGGCCCTTCTTCGGTCAGAACCTGCACCGCGGTAACCGGACATTTCGCTCCCGCGCACGATTCCAAGGGCTGGTCGGCAGCTTGCTGGTAGCGCTGGCCAATAGCGGCCGCATAGAGGCGAGCAAAACGTTCCGCTGTCTGCGCCGACTTCCAGCGCGAAATATACAACAATGCAATGTCCGCAGTGGTTGGATTTTCTGAAGCGGCCGCTTCCTTCCCGGTTCGGTGAAACGCAACATAGGCTCCGCCCCGCCACGCGGACGCCAGATCGTCGGCCACAATGCGGTCTCCATACTGCTTCAGAAGCCCGCGCACATCGAGTTCGCCAAAGCTACCAGAATCATAGATTTCGTATTTCCCGGTAAGCAGCGGCTGCAGGTTCGGGATGCGCACCGGCGGCAATTTCTCGCCTTCGATGTAGGCTCTCGGCTGGAGCACTTCATGCGTACTGCGCGGCGGACGCGCGAACACGCCCGCGAAAGCCATCGGCTTGCCGCCATGGGCCAGCAACTCTCCCTCGAAGATCAAGCCGGAGCGATAAGGGAAGATGCCCGCTTCGCGCAGAATCATGGGTGCGCTGTGCAACAGCTCAGAGTCGTAACTTCCTTTAACCGCGGGGTCTTCCATCTGATAGATCAGCCCCGGCGTGTTCTGGACCGTGCGCCCCAGCGGAGCCAGCAGGTAGTCGATCATCACCACCGTGGCCTGCCCTTCGACTACGGCATGGCGCGCGGACACACCGTCGTCTTCGGCTTCCTGCGACCCGTTTTTGTCATCGGCTGGCCCGGCCGTCTTGGGGCCGCCGCTTTGCCAGACCTTGAGGTTGTAGTTTTGGTCCTGCAAGGCATGCGTGAGCTCGTGAGCCAGGATGGGCGCCTGCCGCTCCAGAGGAATCCAGTTCAGCAGCGAAATGGACTTGGTCTCCTCGTCGTAGTACCCCGCGATCTCCTTGCCGTTCGCCTTAACCAGAAATTCCCGCAGATCGAAATCGCGCGGCAGCAGCCCAAACTTCTTCATGGTCAGCTCGGACCGTGCGAAGCGCTGGGCGTACTCCTCCTTGGCTAATTGGCCGCGGGTGAAGTTTTCCACTTCCTCCGGTCCCACCAGCCGGCGTTTAACGAAAGAATGCTGAGGAAAGCCGGTGTCCGCCGCCGAGAATGCAATCAGCTTGTCCACGGAATTGAACAGCTTTTTCGCGTCTTCCGCGGACATTTGTACCTGCGTTGTGGGATCTTTCCTAATCTTTCGCGCCAAGTCCCCCAAGCTCTGATTTTGATCCGCGCTGTCGGCGGAATTGAGGTCGCCGTTAAGAGAAGAGGGCGCAACCGCCCGCTGGCCTAACGCGGAACCACAGCAGAGGCAGAGCGCTAGAAGAACGTTCATGCGGAAGCTTGAGTGCATAGGACCTCGCGGCCGGCTGAACTTTGGGGGATCACAGAATTGTCCATCAGCGGCAGGCCGCCGCTTCCGTTAAAAAAGCTCCGCGCCGTTACCACGGTAATGGGGTATGGCCAATGAGGAACAAGCAGGCGAGCACGTGCGCGGCCGGGATTGACTGTTACACTGGCCTCGCCATGATTCCTGGCCACGCCACTGCCGAAGGCACCGCCCGCTACCGCGACCGCTTCCCGGCGCAACGCGACGCCGGCCACTTTCGGCAACCCAAACATGCGCCAGGGGTGGCGGAATTCTGGCTGCCTTCCATCGGCCTAGGAACCTACCTCGGCGAGCCCGACGAATCGACAGATCGTTCCTATACGGAAGCCATCGTGACCGCTCTCGAATCCGGCATCAACCTACTGGATACGGCCATCAACTACCGCCACCAGCGTTCCGAACGCAACATTGGCGCGGCGCTGGAGCAGGTAATTGGTGGGGGCAAGCTGAATCGCGACGAGATTGTGGTCTGCACCAAGGCAGGATACCTATCCTTCGACGGCAGCGCGCCGGTGGACCCGCGCGGCTATTTTATGCGCGAGTATGTCAAACCGGGAATACTCGACCCCGCGCAGATAGCCGGCGGCATGCATTGCATGACGGCCGCCTATCTCGAAAATCAAATCGAGCGTTCGCGCCGCAATTTGGGCGTGGAGACGATTGACGTCTTCTATCTTCACAATCCCGAATCGCAGCTCGTCGATGTGCCCCGGGATGCATTCCGCGAGCGCCTAAGGGAAGCTTTTGCCATGCTGGAAAAACAAATCAAAGCTGGCCACCTGTGCCACTACGGCTTGGCAACCTGGGGCGCATTTCGCGTGGCGGAGGGCGAGCGCGACGCGATCAGCCTGTTTGAGGTGGTGCAAATCGCACGAGAAGTTGCCGCCGACCATCACCACATGCGGTTCGTCCAACTCCCGTTCAACCTCGCCATGCCGGAAGCATGTGCGCTCGCGAACCAGGTGGCTGGCAAGGAGAAGATGTCGCTGCTTTCCGCGGCTTCGCGGCTGGGCGTGGCGGTGGTCGGCAGCGCGACACTCTATCAAGGCCGGCTGGCGCAAGGACTGCCCGAGGTCGTCGGCCGTGTGCTTGGACTCAACAGTGACGCCGAAAATGCCATTCAATTTTCCCGCTCCGCTCCCGGACTGACTACTTCGTTAATCGGCATGGGCCGCAAGCAGCACGTCGCGATGAACCTCAAGCCGGCGCTCGTGCCACCCGCGCCGGTCGCCGAATGGAAGAAACTGTTTATTGAACACTGAAGGGCGAGATCGACGCAACAAGTGGGTTCTACTGGGCCGCGAGAATCAGAGCTACTTCTGCCCCTGTAATTTCTCCGCGGCGAGTTGCCCTGCCGGGTTGGTTGGATTTTCCTTCTGAATCTGCTGGTAGACTTTCTGTGCTTCCAAGGGCTGCTGGTCCGCCTCGTAGGTCGCGGCCAGTTCCAGTTGTGCCGTCGCCTTGCTCACCGTAGAGGTGGGCTTCGCGGTCAGCTGGTTGTACAGCGTGATGGCCTGCTTGTAGTTGCCTTGGTTGCGGTAGACGGAAGCCAGGGCGAACTTGGCCAGCGCGGAAAGGCCTTCATTGCGAGAATCCGCCACGCTCTGAAGTTCGCGCGTCGCACCCGCGTTGTCGCCCATATCGACATCCGTGAGGCCCACGAAATACCGCGCAAACGCCGCCGACTGAGTATGCGGATACTTGTCCGCGATGGCTTGGAATTCCTTGCGGGCCGCGGCCGCCCTTTCTGCTGCCGAAGTGAAGGTCGGGTTCTCCGGCTCGGCCGGTGTGCCCGCGGGGCGCAATGGCGTGTCCAAGGTGCGTATCGCCTGATTCAACTCCAGACTGGCGCTTTGGTCCTGTTGGTTAAGCGTGTACCAGACAAAGAACCCGGCGGCAGCAACGACCACCACGGCAGCGCAGGCAACGATCAGCCGGAGCTTATGATGGGCCGACCAATCGACGGTTCTCCCCGCCGCTTCGATCGTAACCTTGCTGAATCTGTCTTGTTTTAGCTGATGACGGGCTTCTGCGCGCACGAACTTCCCTTCCGGTCCGGTTGTGGGCTCACAATCCTTTAGTCTAACAGGCAAAAATCCACAGCGTCAAAGCCTGTTGTCACTAATAAAGCCTAGTATCAACTCCAATTGTCATTCTGAGCGCGGCTTCATCGCGCGAGGAATCACATATTGTGCTCTCTGCACGAAATCCCTCGCCGAAAAAACCTCAACCTTTCAAATCTCCCCAACCTCGCGAAACTAGAGTAAACTCTAGTTTCGCTTGGCCGTAATTTCAGCCGTCTGGTCTGCTCCCGAAACGAAACGTGCGGGTGAAGCGCGCCCAAAGGGGATGCCCAAGGCTGGCGTTCGTGTGGTAACATCTCGCGTCATTTTTCGTTAACATTGACGCTGCTGTGAACTCGCGGGGCCCAGGCAAGTCCTCGCGGGCGCGTTCTAAGGGAGAACGGAATCATTCGACTACTTGGCATAGATATTGGCACGGGCGGCACGCGTGCCCTGGTCATCGACGAGCAGGGCCACGTGGTCGCATCCGCTACCGAAGAGCACGTTCCATTTGCCTCCCCTCAGATCGGATGGGCTGAGCAGCAGCCCGAGGATTGGTGGCGCGCCTGCGGCGTCGCCGTTCACAAGGCGCTCACTCAGGCAAAGCTCCGCCCGGAAGAAATCGCCTGCGTGGGTTTCTCCGGGCAAATGCACGGCGCGGTTATGCTCGATGAGCAGGACCGCGTCGTGCGCCCCGCGCTCATCTGGTGCGATGTGCGCACCGAAGATCAGTGCCACGAGCTGAACCAGAAACTCGGCGCGGAGAAAATCATTCAGCTCACCTGCAATCCCGCCCTCACCAACTTCACGCTTACGAAATTCCTCTGGGTGCAGAAGCATGAGCCGGAAAACTGGAAGCGGGTCCGCCACGTCATGCTGCCGAAGGACTACGTTCGCTTCCGCCTGACCGGCGAGCGCGCCATCGACATGGCCGACGCCTCCGGCACCCTGATGCTGGACGTCGCCCACCGCCGCTGGTCAAAGGAAATGCTGCAAGCCGGCGGAATTGACGAGCGCATGTTACCCGGGCTTTTCGAATCTCCCGATGTATGCGGCACAGTTTCCGCCGAAGGCGCGGCCGCCACCGGTCTGAAACCGGGCACGCCAGTCGTAGCCGGAGCCGGCGATCAGGCTGCCGGAGCCACGGGGATGGGCATCGTCGCCCCCGGAACGGTCAGCGCGACCATCGGCACCTCCGGCGTGGTTTTCGCCGCGACGGATCGCCCCGCACTCGATCCTAAAGGCCGCCTGCACACCTTCTGCCACGCCATTCCCGGGCGCTGGCACGTCATGGGCGTTACCCAAGCCGCCGGACTTTCCTTACGCTGGTTCCGCGATCAATTCGGCGCAGGCCCGGACGACGGCCGCGATCCTTACGACCGCCTGGGCGACGAAGCCGCCAAGATAGCCCCCGGCTGCGACGGCCTGCTGTGGACCCCATACCTCATGGGCGAGCGCACGCCGCATCTGGACGGCAAGGCCCGCGCCGCACTCGTCGGCCTGACGGCGTCGCATACTCGCGCGCACGTGATTCGCGCTATTCTCGAAGGCGTCGCATTCAGCCTGCGCGACAGCTTCACCATCTTTGCGGAAATGAAAGTTCCCGTGAAAACCATTCGCCTCGGCGGAGGCGGAGCCCGTTCCCCGCTCTGGCGTCAGATTCAGGCGGATGTGTACGGTCAGGAAATCGAGATTGTCGAAGCCGAAGAGGGCGCGGCCTACGGCGCGGCGATGCTCGCCGGAGTCGGCGCCAAACTTTGGCCGACGGTGGACGCGGCCTGCTCCGCGGTGGTGCGCGTGGCGCAGCGGGTTCGTTCGCAGCCGGAGGCGGCCGCCGTTATGAACCAAAGTTATCCCGCGTACCGGCGAGTTTATCCAGCAACAAAATCGATTTTTAATCCGTAACTATTTGTGAGGACCACAGTTCCGCACCCGAGAGGATTGATTCTATGAAGAGTGGCAAATACGAACCCCAGCCGGAACATAAATTCACTTTTGGACTCTGGACCATCGGCAACCGCGGCCGCGATCCCTTCGGCGACGCCGTTCGCCCGCCAATTTCCCCGGTCGACATCGTCGGCGTGCTGGGCGAAACCGGCGCCTGGGGCGTCAACCTGCACGACAACGACCTGGTTCCCATTGACGCCAAGCCCGCCGAGCGCGACCGCATTGTGCGCGATTTCAAGAAGGCTTGCGCCAAGCACAAGATCGTCGTCCCCATGGCGACGGTCAATCTCTTCTATCACCCGGTATTTCGTGACGGCGCCTTTACGGCCAACGATCCCGAAGTCCGCGCCTATGCCGTACAAAAGACCCTGCGCGCCATGGACCTGGGCGCTGAACTCGGCGCCAAGATTTTTGTGCTGTGGGGCGGCCGCGAAGGCGTTGAGACCGACGCCTGCCGGCGCACCGAAGACGCCATCAAGCGCCTGCGCGAGGCCGTCAACTATCTGTGCGAATACTCGCTTGATCAGGGCTACGGCTACCGTTTCGCGCTCGAAGCCAAGCCCAATGAGCCGCGCGGCGATATCTACATGGCGACCACCGGCCACTACCTCGGATTCATTCCCACGCTCGACCACCCTGAACTGGTGGGCGTGAACCCTGAAGTCGCGCACGAACAGATGTCCGGACTCAACTTCATGCACGGCGTCGCCCAAGCCTGGGAAGCGGGCAAGCTCTTCCACATCGACCTAAACGATCAAGCGCCCGGCCGTTACGACCAGGACTTCCGCTTCGGCGCCGCGAATCCGAAGGGCGCCTTCTTCTTGGTGAAGTTCCTGGAAGACGTAGGCTACGAGGGCTCGCGCCATTTCGACGCCCACGCGTACCGCACCGAAGACTACGAAGGGGTGAAGGATTTCGCCCGCGGCTGCATGCGCACGTACTTGATCATGAAGGAGAAGGCCCAGCGCTGGAATGCCGATAAGGAAATCCAAGCGATTCTCAAGGAGGTCTCCGCCGACAACGGCGCGCCGCAAGTTGGCAGTTTCTCCAAAAAAGGCGCCGCGACCCTGCTGAAACATTCCTTCAACAAGGACGCGATCCTCCGCAAGAAGCTGCCCTACGAGCGCCTGGACCAGCTGACGATTGAGGTTTTGCTGGGAGTCCGCTGAAAGCGGGTCTGTCAGAGACTTGTTCACAGTGCGTCCGGGGCAGAATGAGCGTACACTACTACCCATAGAAGTCGGCGCCCAGCACTGACTGCGTTTGCTAGGCTCTTTTGCGACGACGCCAACGCGCAACGTGCTCCACCCGCCGCGAAAGGCATGCTCTATGAGTCCTTGCGGGCGCGCCTCCGATTCGGCTGGTCACGCCGCGGGTGCCGCTGTGCCGTTCGGTTTCGACCGGCAGCCATTTGACCACGCGGCCTTGTTCTATCTGAACGATGAGTTTTTGGTGGGCACGTTGTGCAACTTGGCCATCTTTTCGCTGCAAAGCGGCGGTGCAGCAGTAATCATGGCGACGGGCGCGCACCGCCGCGCGGTGGTTCGGGGGCTGGCAAGGCGCGGCGCCGATCTTCCGTCCTTAAGACTGCAAAGCCGCTATGCGGAAATCGACGTGGAGGAAGTTCTGTCCACCTGCATGGAGGGCTTCAAACTCAACCTGCACAAACTGGGTTTGCTGCTGAGCGGGGCCATTGCTGCTGCCCGCCAGGAACCAAACTCGAAAACCGCGCCGCTACTGGTGTTTGGGGAACTCGTTGCGCTCCTGTGGGCGAGGCGCGACTTTGAGAATCTGCGTGCGCTTGAGCAGTTGGGGGATCAGCTCGGCTTCGCAGTCTCGACGGTCTGCGGGTATCCGATCCGGGAATTCGCCGAACCTGGAACAGAAGAAACGTACTTGCGAATCTGCGCGATGCACTCCACCGTGATTCCGCCCGACGCCTATCCTACGGGCGAAACCGAGCGGAGAATTCTCGAGGCTACGGCCCGCTCCTATGCGCGAGGCGCTGCGAAGCCGGACCCCACACAACGGTGACAAAAGATTGCAGGGCTGCCCGCCCGGGCATACCAAGCTATGGCTTTACGATTCGAGCAAATGACCTGACAGTTCTCGACGGCTTTCGCCTAGGCGCATTGCTCGGCGGGCTGTGGAGAATCCGCAGCGCCGGAAGAAAGACTCAAAGCGCCCTCGGTGGTGATCCGGCTCGCCTTGCAGATTTCCTGGGCCACTTTTACAACGGCATCCGTGATCTGCACGTCATCCGCCGAAATTACCGAACTGGCAGCCAGGGTGAATCGCAAGGCATCATTCTGATTGTCAAAATAGAGAACTACCTGCTTCGCTGCCATGAGAGTGCCTCCACCATGATTCTGCCAAAATCATAAGCCGATTGGAGGCGGAACCGGAGGTACTCTCTTGATGCCCCGCAGGCCGAGGCTAACGGCGAAGCTTGCGGCGGATTGCCCCTGCCAGGCCGAGCAGCCCCATCCCCGTCAGGGCCGGCGACGACGGTTCCGGAACCGTTACCGGCGTGCCTCGGCTACCCTCCCCGGCGCCCTCCCAGCCTCCGTGGTGCCATTCCAACAGTTTCCGGTCGCCAAGGCCTAGGAAACCTGGGTTTCGGAAATCAGGCCCCCAGAAATCCTGGCCCTTGAAGTCTCGCTGCCAGAGCTGGCCGCCCCATCGATCGCAGTTCCATCTACTGTAGTTGCACACATCCAGCGTTTCGTAGGGGTGGGTCCATCCGGACGTCTGCCAACCGCCGTAAATCTCACCAGTGTCGTTGCACGAATCGGCCATGGCCGTGGAAGAAAATAGGAACGCAAATACTGCAAGAACTACAAAGCCCGTAACCCGCTGTGACATCGATATACCCATTTCTCTGTCGGAAAGATGGCTGTTTCATTTGCGAACCGAGCCCGCAACCACCGTGACCATCCTGGTTGCAGGTGCCCTGCCAAGGGCGAGTTCAGTGGATGCCGCGTGTTGACGCGAGAAAACCAATCCAGCGTGCAAGAAGCTTTCACCGAGTGGAAGAAAAGCCGACAATTCCCGAAATGGGAAGTACCAAAACGGGAAAAAGTGGCGCAATCGTTTTTGCAAAAACTGAGATCAAGCCTCGAAACCGGTTCTCGAATTGCTCTCGCGCGGGTGACGACAAATCAGACCCGCTGGCGGTGAGTCTTCCCGCGAAAGTGTTACATTTGAGCATTCATGGCCGCTCCCGAATCCCGCTTCGTGAAGGCTTGCCAGGCCCAGCCGGTGGATCGGACGCCAGTCTGGTTCATGCGGCAAGCCGGCCGCTACATGCCTGAGTACCGCGCGGTTCGCAAGCAGTACTCGCTGATCGAGATCTGCAAACGCCCGGCGATTGCCGCCGAAGTGACCGTCACCGCCGCCGAGGCTCTGGGTGTCGACGCCGCCATCATCTTCGCCGACCTGCTGCTGCCGCTGGAAGTCATGGGCTTGCCCTTCCATTTCGCCGCCGGCGAAGGTCCCGTGATCGACCGGCCGGTGCGTGAGAAAGCAGACGTGGCGCGGCTGCGCACTGATCGCGCTTCCGACCTTGGCTATGTTTCCGAGGCGGTGCGCCTGGTCAGCAAGCATTTTGGGACGAGTCTGCCGGTGATTGGTTTCTGCGGCGCACCCTTCACCCTGGCTAGTTATATGGTCGAAGGCGGCAGTTCGCGCCACTACATTCACACCAAGAAAATGATGTATTCCGCCCCTGCCGTATGGGACGAACTCCTGGCCAAGCTGGTGGTTGTCGCCGGCGAGTATGCGGCCGAGCAGGTGCGCTCGGGCGCCGATGTTGTACAGAGTCTTCGACAGCTGGGTCGGCTGCCTAGGCGTGGAGGACTACCGCCGCTACGTGCTCCCCCGCACCGCCGAGCTGGTGCGAAACCTGCAGCAAACCGGC
The DNA here is from genome assembly GCA_963776125.1 of uncultured Acidobacteriaceae bacterium. Lineage (GTDB taxonomy): Bacteria > Acidobacteriota > Terriglobia > Terriglobales > Acidobacteriaceae > PALSA-270. The sequence continues at coordinate 39,807 of CAVZMC010000062.1, forward strand.
GTCCCGATCATTTATTTCGGCACCGAGACCGCGACCTTGTTGCCCGCGATGAAGCAAACCGGCGCCGAGGTTATTGGCCTCGACTGGCGCATCCCGCTCGATGAAGGCTGGCGCAACTTGGATTTCGAAGGCGCGGTGCAGGGAAATCTCGATCCCGCGCTCTTATTCGCTGGAGTAAAGGAATTGGAATCGCGGGCGAAGGATATTCTAGACCGCGCTGCGGGCAGGCCCGGGCACATATTTAACCTGGGCCACGGCATTTTGCCCGAAACTCCTGTGGAGAATGTGCGGGCGCTGGCCCGCTTCGTGCAGGAGTATTCCGCGAAAGCAACCTTGGCGGCATGCTAGGCCGGCGTCGCTAAGCGGAACGCGCCGCCATAGACGCATGCCAGGAGTCCGGGGGATCATGAGCCACGAAAAGACCGCAGTCCTATTGCTCGCGCACGGCAGCCCCGATTCCGTGGAGGATGTGCCCGAATTCCTGCTCCGCGTCACCGGCGGACGCCCACTGCGGCCGCAGGTTATCGAGGAAGTGCGGCAGCGCTACAGTTTGATCGGCCATTCCCCGCTGACCGAGTGGACTCTGAAACAGGGCGAGCTTTTGGCGCGCGAACTCGGACTTCCCGTCTACGTTGGCATGCGCAATTGGAAGCCTTACATTGCGGACACCGTCCGCGCCATGGCATCCGACGCGGTTGAGCGCGCCGTCGCAGTCTGCCTCGCCCCGCAGGAGTCCCGCACCAGCGTCGGCCTCTACCGCGCTTCGCTCTTCACGCACCACCGGACGCCGTTCCCCGTCGATTTCGTCGAGTCCTGGCACGCCCATCCGCTGCTGATCAAGGCGTTTGCCGAGAAACTCCAAGCGGGATTAGCCGGGGCCGGCCGCGAAGCGAAACCTGTGCCCGTAATTTTCACCGCTCACAGCGTCCCACAGCGCACCGTCGCCGAGGGCGACCCCTACGAACGCCAGGCGAAAGAAACCGCCGCTCTGGTGGCCGAGGCGGCCTCACTCGCCCAGGGCAGCTGGACTTTTGCTTTCCAGAGCCAAGGCGCATCCGGCGGCGAGTGGCTGGGCCCCACCGTGGAGGAAACGATTCTCGCCCTCAAAGCGCAGGACGAGCACGAGGTGCTCATTCAGCCCATTGGCTTTCTCTGCGACCACGTCGAGGTGCTCTACGACATCGACATCGCTTTCAAGCAGTTGGCCGAAAAAGAAGGCATGCGCCTGCGGCGCACCGAATCGTTGAACAATTCGCCGCGGCTGATCGCCGCCTTGGCGGATATTGTTAGATCGCGCCTCGCGAAGCTCACCCAGAGCGCGGAAGCAAAGTAGCACATGAGGCCATGCTCATGAAACGCATTGCCATCATCGGCGGAGGCATCTCCGGCCTCGCGGCCGCCTTCGCCCTGGAGGAATCCCGCCGCGCTGGCCTCCCGCTGGAATACTCGCTATTCGAGTCCAGTTCGCGCCTGGGCGGCGTTCTCTTCACCGAGCGGGTGGACGATTGCGTGGTCGAAGCCGGACCCGATTCCTTTCTCACCGAAAAACCCTGGGCCGCCGATCTGTGCCGTCAGCTCGGCCTCGGCGGTCAGGTCATCGGCTCAAACGACGCCATCCGCAAGACCTACATTCTGCTTCACGGCAAGTTGGTCCCCATGCCCGACGGCCTGATGTTCATGGTGCCCACCAAGATCATGCCCGTCGTTTTTTCCCCGCTGTTTTCTCTGCGGAACCAAGCTGCGCATGGCAACGGAGTGGTTCACCAAGCCACAGGCTCGGCCTGAGGAGTCGGTGGCCGCCTTGGTCGCGCGCCACTATGGCGCGGAGATGGTCGAGCGCCTGGCCGATCCGCTGCTCTCCGGCGTCTACGGCGGAGAAGCTTCGCAGCTCGGCGTGCGCGCCGTTTTGCCGCGGTTCGCCGAGATGGAAGCCCGGCACGGTAGCTTGAGCAGAGCCATGCTAGCCGGACGCAAAAAGGTGAAAGCCGCGGCAGCCACTTCGAAACCCCTTTTCACGTCTTTAAAGAACGGCATGCAAGAGCTCGTGGACGGGCTGCTCCCTCGTCTGAATCCTCTGTCCCTGCGGGTCAAGGCGCAGGTACAAGAGCTTCAATGCAGAAACGACGGCTGGATGGTTGCTGCCGGCGACCACTCTGGCTATTTCGATGCAGTCGTTGTTGCTACGCCCGCTCCCGCGGCGGCCGCGCTTCTGCAAACGGTAAGCATGGAACTCGTCTCCGAACTCAGTGGCATCCAATACAGTTCCTCGCTGATCGTGACCCTGGGATACGATAAGCATGTTCGGGCTTCTCTTCCTCCCGGCTTCGGATTCCTCGTGCCGCGCAGCGAAGGCAAACGCATGCTGGCTGCAACCTTCGCCCACAACAAGTTCCCTTTCCGCGCTCCCGAGGACCGCGCGTTGCTGCGTTGCTTCCTCGGCGGGGTGCGGGACGAACTGGTTCTGCAACTCACGGACGAAGAAATCCTGCGCATCGTGCAAGACGAACTTCGCCAGATTCTCGGCATCTCCGTGACGCCTCATTTCTCCCGCATCTATCGCTGGAAGGCGGCCATGGCGCAATACGGCGTGGGTCATCTGGAGCGTTTGCAGCGCATCGAACGCCTGTGCCGCCAATTGCCTGGCCTCGCGCTCGCGGGGAACGCCTACCGCGGCATCGGCGTACCGGATTGCGTCCGTTCTGGAAAGGAAGCCGCTCAGCAGGCAATGAGCGCTATTGGCCTAACCGAAGCCATCCAGCCGGCCTCGGTTTCCTAAGAGAACCGTCGGGGTGTTCCGCTAGGCAGAGCTCGATATCCTCTTTGTCCCGCAACAAGTCGACCGCGTCCGGGTTAATATCGGAGAAATTACTCACGGATTATGAGGCACCAAACCCTAATCATCATCGCGCTACTGCTCCCGTCTCTTGCCTGGGCGCAGGAACAGAAACCGGCCCCCGCGCCGGATATGCCAAATATGAACATGCCCAGCCACAACATGGCGGATATGCCGGGGATGAATACCGCCGACAGCGCTTCCGCCATGCGCTCGATGGAGGGCCACATGGACATGGGCCCGCACATGAGGATGACGGCGCTGCGCGATGCAAGACCCGGCGACGCCGAACGTGCGGCGCAGGTGGTCGAAGCTGCCCGCAAGGTGGCCGAGAGGTACACCGACTACAAATTGGCATTGGCCGATGGCTTCAAGATCTTCATGCCCAACGTGCCGCAGAAGATGTATCACTTCACCAATTACAGCAATGCGTTCGAAGCCGTCATACATTTCGATCCGAATCGCCCAACTTCATTGCTCTACGAAAAGCACGACGACGGTTACAAGCTGATCGGTGTCATGTACACCGCGGCCAAAAACGCCAGCGAAGACGAACTAGATCAGCGCATCCCGCTAAGCGTCGCGCAATGGCACGCCCACGTCAATCTTTGCCTGCCGCCGCCGGATCGGCGAAAAGAAATCCTGGCGCCGCATCTGCAATTTGGCCTGCAAGGCTCCATCACCACGCAAGCCGCCTGCGCCGACGCCGGGGGGAGATTTCTGCCCCAGATTTTCGGCTGGATGGTGCACGTCTATCCCTTCGAGAAAAACCCGGCAGACGTCTGGTCAGTGGAACGGCAAGCGCACGGGCACATGGATTGACGTCTGGTCTTCCTTGCTGGCCGCCAGTGCACTTCGAAACACAAACCAGTCGCTCACCAGGAAGTTCGCGATGGAACACGCGGCAATCGTAATCCCATTGGCTACCAGATAAGGCAAGCCGGCATCGCCCACGAGAATCTTCATCAAAAGCAAGTTCCCGGCAATGGAGAAGGCACCGGTGGTCAGATTGAAGCGGAGGAAGCGCGCCAGACTGTTTCCTGCCGCACGATCCGCCCAGGTAAAGCGCTCATGCCAAAGGAAATTGTGGAGGACGGCGGTTTCCACGGCGAGCGCCGTCGCTGTCAGATAGTCGAAACGCAACCCGCTTTTCAGCGCCGTCAGAACGGCCAGTTGCACGCCAATGCCAATCCCGCCGACCGCGTTGAACTTCAGCCAGCGGATTGCGGTCAGCCGAAAACTTTGATGCGGGTTCACGAGAGCCGCTCCTCGCGATAAAGTTGGCGGATGCTGCGCGCGGTGAAGAAGATCAACATGGCGCACATCCCGGTCAGGCCGATGCAACCTCCAATATCAAACAGCCGATAGTGCCCGTGATGCACCACAGGCCAGCGCAACAACGCCAGATTCCCCACCGCCAGCAGAATGCGCAACTCCGTCGGGCCAAAACTCCAAAACGACAACCGGAATTCGCCTAGAGTGTAAGTTGCCAGATAGGACTGGATGGAAAGCAGTAGAAAAGCCACCAGCAGTGCAATCGCAATGTGGGGATTCATGTACCCAGAAAGCGCCAAGCCTCCCATGAGCGCTACCGCGCCGAAGCTGTCCAGAATGTGGTCCACATAAAAGCCATAGCGCGGTCGCAGCCGCTGGCGCACCCGGGCCAAGGTTCCGTCCAGGCTATCGCCCAGCCAGTTGAGCGCCAGAAATGCGAATCCCTGCCAGCAGCCAGTAACGATTCCCTTGCGCCAACACATAGCTCACGCCCGCCATGATCTGGGCAAGAAACCCTACGACGGTTAGATGATCCGAATTGATAGCCGCTGGTGTGCGTTCGGCCATCCAAACCAGGGCACGCTTCTCCGCCCGCGCCAGCAAACTCTGCTGCATGCGGTTGGCAGTATGAAATTTCGCCCGCCGTACTTCGCCAAGGATTGCCGGGTTCGCTTGCTCGCAAAAGTCAACCAACGGAGCTGCCATTTTGATTCCCTCCCTGAGCTAGTTGAGCTCTGCTCATGAGCCAACTTTGCCCCAGGAAGCGACCACTCGCCAATGCACCGTAGATCAATCTCGAAGCAAGTGGGGGTCATGCGCTAAGCTACTGAACTAGAAAGAGATATGCATTCTTGTCTTCGCCGGATGGTGTAATTCTTCAAAGCCCGTGTTAATGACCAACGCCTGCCCGCTATCCCACTCCGGTAACTTTCTCCCCGTCCGGGTCGGTGCTAGAGTCTGCTTAAGGCTTGGGGAGGTGTTTGTGCGGGGTTCTTCGGCTATACGGGACCTTGTTCGATACGGCAAACGTCCATCCAAGGCATTCCTCGGTGCGGCATTATTTCTTGCCGCGCTCGCGTTCGCCGGTTCAGCACGGGCCCAGCAATCGGACAGTTCAAGCGACCAGGAACCGGGCAAATCGCTCGCCCAACTTGCCAAGGAAGCGAAGCAAAACAAAACCGCCCACGCCAAGAAAGTACTCACCGAGGACGACCTAGACCACAAAGGCCCCCTGCCCAGAATTGACATGGATGGCACGGACAATTCTGACGAAATCGTTCAAGCCATCGGCGACTATAAGAACAAACACACGCCGGAAGAAACCGAGCAGGTCCTCCACGATTGGTATGACGCGTACGACTCCATGCTGGCTACCGCCATCCGCGAGACTAACCAAATCCGGGATCGCCGCGAATCCACGACCTACGTGGGCAATCGCCTATGCTCCAGTTCCACCGACTACCAGAAATGCAACGAGCAACGACAGGCGGAAATGTGGGGCAGCCGCGATGACAACTTCTCTTTACGGGACGACAGCATGTTAACCGGCCGCATCCAGCAGGAGTTCATAAGGGTTCGCAACGGCATCTGCCGTTACAACCTGCGCTATACCTGGTTCAAAATCCGCAACGCCAACGGCAACGGCAGTTTCTAACCGGGCGTCCGCCCCCTGCCTTGAAGGGTTTCTTCGGCGCCGTTAGACTTAGACTATGCACGCGCACCACAACGGCGGCAGCGAAGGTGCTTCCCGGGTACTGCAGGTTTCGCTGGCCGTAACTCTCGCCTATATCGTGCTGCTGGTGGTGGCCGGCATCCGCGCCCATTCGCTGGCATTGCTTTCCGAAGCCGGGCACAATCTTTCCGACTTTCTAGCGTTGCTGTTGTCGCTTTTCGCGGTATATATGCAGTCGCGCCCGCCCAGCGCGACCAAGACTTACGGATATCACCGCGCTGGCGTGCTGGCGGCGCTGGTTAACGCGGCTTCGCTGGTGGCGGTTTCTTTCTTCATCTTCTATGAGGCCATCCGCCGTCTGCACAATCCGCAACAAGTCCACGCCGGAACCATGATGAGTGTGGCCGCGGCTGGCGTGGTGATGAACGGCGTCATCGCACTCTTGCTCTTCCGCTCCGGCGGCGACGTCAACATCCGGAGCGCGTTGTTGCATGAGGTGGGCGACACGCTCTCGACCGCAGCCGTCATCGCCGGCGGCTGGGCTATCCTGGCCACCGGGAAGCAGTGGATCGATCCTGCTCTTTCCATCGGCATCGGCGTTTTGATTCTTTGGTCAGGCTCCAGCATTGTCCGCGAAACGTTGAATATCCTGCTGGAAGGCACGCCGCGCGGCATCAAGATCGACCGGGTCGACACCGTCATTTGCGGCGTCGAAGGGGTTAACGACGTGCATGACCTGCACATCTGGAATATCGGCTCTGACTCCCGCGCGCTTTCCTGCCACATTTCCATTGCGGACATTCCCCCATCGGTCAGCGAACGCATTTTGCGGGATGTGAAGGCGCGCCTCCACGACGAATTCCACATCGACCACACTACGATTCAGTTCGAGCACGTGGTCTGCGAAGTGGCCCACGGCTGCGTGATTCCGGTGGGCGAGGAAGAACACCACCACGGCCACTGAGAAGAACCTCGGAGTCCTTACTAGCCCTGCCCCTCATAAATCTCCCGCACTCGCTCCATCGTGTCCGCCTCCTCTGGAAGCTTGTCCTGCCGCAGCCGCACAATCCGCGGGAAGCGCAGCGCATACCCGCTTTCATGCCGGTCCGATCGCATCATGTTATTGAACGCCACTTCGAGCACGATCTTCGGCTCGACCAGCCGGCGGAAGCCGTGGTCTTCAATCGTGTGTTCCATAAACCACTGCGTCATCTCGGCAATCTCGGCGTCGGTCAGCCCTGAATACGCTTTGCCGATATTCACCAGCCGCTCGCCATCGCGCACCGCAAACGTGTAGTCGCTCAGCACGCCGATGCGCTTGCCGTGCCCGAATTCAACCGCCGTGACTACCACATCCAAAGTCGCCAGCTCGCGTTTCAGCTTCAACCAGGATTTCCCCCGCCGGCCCGGCGTATAGGCAGACTGCGGATCTTTGATCATCAACCCTTCATTGCCGCGCGCCTGCGCGGCGTCGAATAGACCGTCTAGGTCCTGCGCGGATGACGCGCGAAATAGCGGCGCGCGGATCACTTGCGCTTGCGATTCTTGTTCAAGATGAAAGGCGAGCCGCTCCTGCTGACCGGGCCTTGTTTTCCTTCGGGTACCTTGGTGTCCTTCGTGGTTAACGGTTTTTCTCATCAGGGCATCTAGAATTAGCCCTCGTTCGGAAAGCGGCCGGTCGATTATTAGCTCTCCGCCCGCGTACAAGACGTCAAAGACGAGATAGGCCACCGGCACACGCCGCATCAGTTCGTAGCTGACCCTCTTCCGCCCTAGCCGCTGCTGCAGCGCGCTGAACGGCAATGCCCGTCCAGACTTGCCCGAATCCTCGGCCGAATAACTCCACGCCACAATCTCCCCGTCGAGAATTAAATTTTGCGGCAGGTCCGCCAGCCCGTCTCGCAACTCCGGGAACGACTCGGTGATGTCATCCCGCGTGCGAGAGAAAATCCGTACTTCTTCGCCTGAGCAATGCGCCTGCGCCCGAATGCCGTCGTACTTGTCTTCGACTAGCGCATCAGGGAAATAACTGAGGGCATCTTCCGCCGACTCCGCCGGGCTGGCCAGCATGAATCCCAAGGGATGAAACAGCCGCATTTTGGCTTCGGCCAGCTTGCCAGCCGCTGCCAGGCGCAGAGTCTCCCCGATATCGCCGAGCAGCATGTTGGTGCGCTGGACTTCTTTCAGCGTGACCGCAAAAGCCTTGGCGATAGCCTCTTCCACCAGGCTTTCCTTCAGACCAATGCGCAAGTCGCCGGTCATGATCTTCACGATGTACTTGGCTTCGAGTGGCGCAACCCGCGAAAACATCGCCTGTACCAATACACCCTTCGCCGCCGGCCCACGCGCCGCCGCGATCTCGCGGAAAATTTCTTGCACTTTCCGCAGCCCGAGGTCTTGATGACCGCGGACATCGGGCAGTACCGCTGCAGCCACTGCCCCTAGATCGCCAAGTTGCCGGTACGCCGCTCTCAGTTCTTCCTCGCGCTTGCCGGAAAGCTCCCATACGATCCGCCACAGCAGCGTCCCTCCCACTTGCAGGGTGGTTTCCTCCCACATAGGAAATGGTCTCCCCGAAAGAAACACCGCCGCAACCGCGGCCTCTTCGGGAGGCAATGATTTGAGATATTCCACCACGATGGCGGTCTTCTCCAACTTCTTGGTGGTGGCAGCGACTCGTTCCGATATTTGCGCGAAAAATTTCATAAACTGGTTCGCCGAAGAGTCCGGGCCTGAGTCCGCATCTCACAAACCGCAAAGCGGCGCCGTCCCCAGTGAACTGAGGCGCGGCCTACTCACACTGCCCCCAAGGAACCAAAACACGAGTTTCCGCGTATCGTATACGTGGAGGCGGGCCATGAAGCATTCATTTAAGGTCACCCTAATGGCGACGCTCATTGCGTCCGTGATAGGCACTTGGGCTTGGCTGTCGGGCCTGGCGCAAAAGTCTTGGCCCGCCCATCCCTTCCTGGCAGTCATTCTCATTACCATCGTCGCAGAAGCCGTGGTCAAGCTGTTGTGGCCGGTCCCCCCGGCAGCGTAGTTCCGGTAGTCGTGCAGTTTGATAAGGAAGCGAGCCAGACCCGCGATTGTTGCGTCGCACAAACGCGACGCTTCGCGCGGCTCGCCCAGATCCTTCGCTGCGTAAAGAACGCGTGTTGAGGATGACAATCAAACTGGACCACTACCGTAGTTCCCCAAGGACGCAGATCCCTGCAACTGCCTGTGGTACCCTTAAACGCAGGTGCCAATTGGCAACCAGAATCATCTAATCACCATGCGCTTTCTACGCACAATGTGGCGTTTCCTGGTCGCGGTCCAACTCCTGCCCGCGCTCGAAGGCGGCGAGGAGACCCTGGTCGGCGGCCAAGCCGTGCTTGAGGGCGTAATGATGCGCTCGCCGCACGCCTGGGCCATCGCCTGCCGCAAGCCGTCGGGCGAGATCACGACTCACAGCGAGCCGCTGGAGCGCCTCTCAGAAAAGCATCCCTGGATGGGCTGGCCGGTGATCCGCGGCGTGATAACTCTGGGCCATGCCATGACTTTGGGCTTCCGCGCCCTGAAGTTCTCCGGAAATGTGGCGTTGGAAGAGCTGCAAGCCGGCGAGCCGGAAAATTCCAGCAAGAAAAGGCTGGAAATCAGCGGCCGGGTTGCAGCCGCGAACATTATTCTTTCCGTCGGCTTTTTCATTTTCATGTACAAGTTCGTGCCGCTGGTCGCGGCCACCGAACTCAAGCGCGTGAACCCCATCTTCGGCGGACAAATTGTCTTCAACCTGGTGGATGGCGTGATCCGCCTGGGCCTGTTCCTGCTATTCATTTGGGGAGTCTCGCGGATAAACGACATTCATCGCGTCTTTGAGTATCACGGCGCCGAGCACAAGACGGTTTACGCCTTCGAGAATGGTGACCCGTTGGAAGTCGCGTTGGTGCAGAAGTACACGACCTATCACCCGCGCTGCGGAACCAGTTTCTTGATGACGGTGATGATTCTGTGCATCGTGGCTTACACCCTGATTCCGGTGACCACGTTCTGGGCGCGTTTCGCGGTGCGCATCGCGCTGCTGCCGCTGATCGCCGGCTTATCGTATGAAATCATCCGCTTCGCCGCCAAGCATCGCGGCTCGCTCTTCGCGCTCATGACTGCTCCCGGCCTGTGGCTGCAACGCATCACGACTCAACCGCCTACGGACGATCAGGCCGAATGCGCCATCGCCGCGCTCGATGA
>CAVZMC010000063.1:0-65859 GCA_963776125.1 uncultured Acidobacteriaceae bacterium
ACGGTCGTCCGCGACGGTGACGAAGACGTTGACCAGCTTGACGTCCACTTTGATGGTCGTCGTGCTCGAGTCGGCTGGATTCTCTTTGGAATCGGCGGCGGAATGGGAATCGGGCTTCGCGGTGCCCGCGCCGCCACTGGCCCACGGAGGCTTAGGCACCTGGGGGTTGGAGGTCTGACCGTTGGGGGTTTGACTAAGCGAAACGGCGGCGGCCAAAACGCAAAATACGGCGACCAGCCAGAAGCGGCGCGAGATTCTCATCAGTGTTCTCTTCACTTAGATGCACGCCCTCCGGCGGGGGTGCCTGGGGTACCGGAGACTTCCCGCGAGACTTCGCGGGAGAGTTCCGCGGGAAAAGGCTCGCCATCGGCCCAAACTGCGCCGTCCTCAAAATACTCCTTTTTCCAGATAGGGACGGTGCGTTTGAGAGTATCGATCAGCCAGCGGCAGGCGTCAAAAGCGGCGGCGCGATGGGCGGAGGCGACCACGATGAGCACGCTGGTCTCGCCGATTTGCAATCGGCCCAGACGATGAACCATGCGCACGTCGCGGATTTCGAATTGCGCCAGGGCTTGCTCGACAAGTCCCTCCATCTGCTTGAGCGCCATTTCTTCGTAGGCCTCATAGTCGAGATAGAGAGTGCGGCGGCCACGGGAGTGGTTGCGGACGATGCCTTCGAAGACGACGGTGGCACCGTCTTCGGGGCGCTTGAGTTGGTTTAGGATTTCTTGAGTGCTGATGGGATCACGCGTGATGGCGGCGTGATTTGTCGATCCTCCGCTGACCGGCGGCAGCAAGGCGATTTCGTCTCCCGATTTCAGCTTGGCTTCGGGGCCGGCGTATTCCTGATTTATGGACATGGCAATCGAAGCGGAAAAATTTCGCAGCTGCGGCATGTTGTTCTGGTAGTGACTCAGGACGTCGGCGAGCGTGGAATCGTCGGGCAGGATGAGGGAATCAGTGTCCCGCCCCGCAAGTTCTTTCAGCACGCCGAAAAATAGGATGCGAAGCTGCATAGGCGGTTCTGGGTTCTTCGTAGTCTATCGCGGAGCACTCCAGGGGATGGTCGAGATTCTCGGCGGTACGTCGGCTCACCACAGCGGAGCCACTGGTTGCTCCGCGAACACCGGCGCAGGGCCACCTTTGTTGGAGAGGCGGATCGCCGCCATATAGCGCTGGGCTTGCGGATCGTAGGTTACGGTAATGCTCCCGCCCTTCCCTGGCGGCCCATCGGAGCCGTCCAGTCCATCGGAGCCGTTGTTGCCGCTGTTTCCATCTGGCGATCCGATACCGCCGGAGCCTCCGCGGCCTCCGCGGCCGCCCTTTCCGCCGGAGCCTCCCGGGCCGCCATCGGCCATCACGGTCAAGGAACCGCCCTGGGGATCGACTAGGTAAAGCCTCCTGTGCCCCGAGGCCGAGACAGCCGCTTGGAGAAGAGGATGACTCCCTGACTTGAGCGTCACCTGCACTTGCACGGGCGGCGCGTTCCCGCCAGGCCCTCCATCCCCGCCATTGGAGCCGTCAGTGCCGTCCGTCCCGTCTCCGCCCGCGGAGGGATTATCCGGATCCATGGAGCCCGGGCTGCCGTCGGTGCCGTTCATGCCGTCGCTGCCATCGAAACCGTTGGAGCCGCTCTTCCCGGAGAAATTCGAGACAAAGGGGTAGTCGTAGCGCAGGGGGATGTCGAGGTCGTCGTGGAGGTCGGGATGGCTGGGCACGGTGATGGTGACATGCGCCATTTTTCCTTCGCTGATTCTGGGATCGTGGCGCAGCGACACGACGCCCTTCTTGTCGACGGTCACGAGAGTGGGCGTGACCGTGAGGTCCTGCCAGAGAACCTTGCCCTTGCCTGCCCCTTCCGTCTGTAATACCTTGCCGTCGGGCTGGGTGAATACGACCACGAGCGGCGATTTCTGCCCCGGCGCAATGCCTGGGCCTTTGGGCAGGCTGGCCTCCATGGAGGTGAGCGGGATTTTGTCGAGATAGACTTTCATTCCCAGCTTGACCTTCAAAGATGTGCACCCACTCAACGCAACCAGAGAGGCCAAAGCCAAGCAGGCCGCCCAGCGAGCGCTCATCAAAGCTGAGAAGGTTCGGGACTTGAAGCTGGTCATGATTGCACTCCGCTGTCTAGCTCGTGCGGACAATGCCGCAGTGCGCCCTGGGCACGCTTCCGAAGGAGTCTTCACCGATGGAAGAATGGAAGAATCTTCCCGGTCAAAGCCCCTTCGTGCGAAACGCTTCGATCAATCAAAACACGAAATCAATCGGCATGTTGTGTGCCGAGTCACGTTCGCGCGTAAAGTTTTGTGAGGATGGCGGGCTATCGACGGGCGTCGATGAGTTCTGACACACGCTGACTGAGAATTGCCGGAGGGAAAATCGGAGGGGTCTGCCCTAGCCGGTAGGACAGACCCAAAGCGGACTCCTCCCGCTTAGCCGAGCAGGATTCGGTCGAATGGGTTCTCGTGCGGCGGATTCTCGTGCGCCGCACTTCCGGGCATCTTTGCCCGGCTCCTATCTTGTCCCTCGCTGGCGACTGCTTGCGATTGGCATGGCTGGCCTTGCAGATTGTCCGCGCGGTGCCCGGCGATGTCGATTATCACCGAACGCCGTCGAAGGCTTACGCTGCTGGTGCGAACGATTCCCTTTTTCATGCCTCACTCCTTTAGCTGGTTATCGGTTCACCGTTCGTGGTCGAAACCTGGGTTGTGTCTTAATTGTCTCTCTGGCGTACCCCGGTAGGGAAATCGATATTTTTTCTGAGGGCTATTCGGAAATCTTTTGGTCGCCCGTCGCAAATCGAGGGCGGGACGGCCTCTGGACAGCCGGCGAGACGCCGGCGCTACGGGTTACGGGCACCCGGGGTAGGCGCAAAGCGGTAGAATCGGGCCATGCGCACGACCGGGCGCCGTAAAGCGATCATCTTCTTTCTCTCGCTGGGGGTGTGTCTGGCGGCGGTGGTGGTGGCGGTGGGCTTTGGCTGGATTATTCTCAATTGGCGCGAGGGCATCAAGATTTTTCTTGGGATAATCTTTTTTGGGGCCATCGCGGCGGGACTGATCCTCAATACCAGCTTCCTGGTGCGCGAGATTCGCCTCAACGAACAGCATGACAGTTTTATCAATGCGGTCACGCATGAGCTGAAGACGCCGCTGGCGTCCATCCGCCTTTACCTTCAAACCTTGCAGCGCCGCGATGTGGACGAAGCGCAGCGGCGCGAATTCTACCGCTTCATGCTGGACGATACCGACCGCTTGCAAACTACGGTTGAGCAAGTCTTGAAAGCGGGCGAAGCGGGGCATAAGCGCCCACGGCAACGAGTTCCGCTGGATTTTGGCGGGCTGGTGCGGGAGTGCGTGGACGTGGCGCTGACCAGCTATCACCTTCCTCCCGAGGCGGTGCGCTATGAACCGTCCGCGAATGGCCACGAAGAGACGCGTGTCGCCGGCGACTCCGAAGAGTTGCGCACTGCGGTTGCGAATCTGCTCGATAACGCGATCAAATATTCCGGCACAAGCGTGGATGTTCGGGTCCGGCTGGAGACACCCGATGCCAAGCGGGTGACGCTGAGCGTGCAGGACAACGGCGTGGGGATTCCGGCGGAGGAATTGAAACGAATCTTTAAGCGATTTTACCGCGTCCCTGGGCGCAATCTACGCGGCGTCAAAGGGACGGGCCTGGGGCTGTTTATTGTGCGGGCGATTGCGCATAAACACGGCGGACGGGTCTTCGCCAAAAGCCAGGGCGAGGGCCGCGGCACCACGGTGGTGCTGGAACTGCCTCGGAGCGTGGCATGAGCCGGGTGCTAATTGTCGAGGATGAGGCGCATCTGGCCACCGGCCTGCAATTCAACCTGGAGGCCGAAGGGCATTCGGTGGCGGTGGTGGCCGACGGCGAGTCCGCGCTCAAATTGCTTTTGGGCAACGGAGCCAAAGGCAAGGCGGGCAATGGCGCGCGGGAAGAATTTGATGCCGTGGTGCTCGACGTCATGCTTCCCGGCAAAGATGGCTTCGCGGTTGCGTCGGAGTTGCGCGGCGCGAAGAACTTTGTGCCGGTGCTCATGCTGACAGCGCGCGGGCGGCCGGAAGATGTGCTAAAAGGCTTTGCCTCGGGCGCCGACGACTATCTACCCAAGCCGTTCGAGCTGGCCATCCTGCTGGCTCGTTTGCAGGGATTGCTGCGGCGGCGGGAATGGATGCGGCAAAGCCAGCCAGCGAACGCGGCAACATCTCGGCAATCGACGCCGGACAGCGGCACGGCTGAATACGATGTCTTCTCGTTCCGCGGGCGCACCATCGACTTTGGGAAACTGGAATTGCGGGTCAACGCCAACACCATCCACCTGACGCTGATGGAGGCGGAATTGCTACGGCATCTGATTCGCAACAGCGGAAAAGCGGTGTCTCGCAAATCTATTCTTGAAGAGGTGTGGGGATTGCACGAAGACACCGACACGCGCGCGATCGATAACTTCATCGTGCGGCTGCGGCGGTACATCGAGGACGATCCGGCGAAACCGCAGTATCTGCTGACGGTGCGCGGCGTCGGGTATCGGTTCGTGACGGAGCCGGGTGGAAAGGATCCAGAGAAAGACTGACGGGCAGGCCCGTGTGGGGCGGACACTCCTGTCCGCATTCTGGCTGGCATCCCGATGCTCACCTATACCGAAAAATGGGTGGTCTCGCGGCCAGCAGAAAGATAAAAGTCGAAAGCAGCGGACAAGAGTGTCCGCACCCACATGGGTGCAGGAATTACTGCCGGGACGTTGAGGCGTCGGCGGCCAGGTCGCGCAGCACGGTCAAGAATCCGGCGGCGGATTCCTGGTCGGCTAGGGCGTCGAGAGCGATGGTAGCGGTCAGGTGCGGGGATTTCGAGCGCAGGCGGACACTGAGCAGGCTGCGGCCGGTGGACGTCATGAAAGTGTGAACCACGGGCGGGAGTTCATGCGTCCATTGCGGACGCGTGGTGAACACGACCGGGCCGAGCTGGGAGATCAGCCAATCCTGGGAGTCAGCGGCCAGCGCCATGTTGCCGTGGGTGAACCAGCTTTGCCGGAAGATTTCCAGAGCGGAACCGGGGGCGCAGTCCAAGTCGGCCTCAAATGTGAAAGTCTCTTTTTGCTTGCGCGCGATCCAGAGCAGCCATTGAAAAGGAACCGGGCGAGGACACAAGCGCAAGGTCACGCGAACCCGCTCAAACCATTGGGTGGGAAAGCGAAGATTGGCCTGCAAACGCGAGGAGCCCTGCCAGCGGGCTTGCACAATGCTGCCCTCGCTGGCGCAGGCGGCGCTGACCCGGCGAAGCGCCTGAACGCCCCGGCGGTAGTTGTAGCGGGTGAAGGCGAAATACCAAGCCCCAGCCGCGAAGGCCGCAATCGCGGCGTCGATAAAAAGCATGCTGAGCACCGGCCCCGCCCCCCTGTGCGGATGGTACGTCGGGTGATAGTGCGAAGGCAAGCAATGTATTTCATCGTAGGGCAAGGAGTTAAGGAGCCGCGAGTTCTGGCAGCTTTATCCACAGGAGAAGTGCAGGAAACCACCGGGCAGTTCCGGGTACGCCGACTACAATAAGGCCGTGGAATTTCTGCTGGCTGATTCTGAACGCGAAGATTTTGAAACCTTGTGGAGCATTGACCAGCAATGCTTCGCACCGGGAATTGCCTACACGCAGCGCGAATTGATCGTCTACATGGGGCAATGGGGATCGTTCACTCTGGTCGCGAGGCCGGCGACGGCCGCGGAGAAAGATGCGCGGGAAAGCCGGTCCGAGGCGGCAGCCGGTTCCGGCGTCGTGGGTTTTTTGGTTGCGACAGCCGGACGGCGAGGCGTTGGACATATCATCACCATCGATGTTCTCCCCCAGGCGCGGCGGTTAGGCCTGGGGTCGAAGTTGTTGAATGCGGCGGAGGATCGTCTGCGGCTCGCCAATTGCCGCAGCGTGTACCTGGAGACCGCGGTGGATAACCATGCCGCGCTGGCTTTCTACAAGCGGCACCAATACTTTCTGGTGAAAACGGTTCCGCGGTATTACGCCAACCAAGTGGACGCGCTGGTTCTGCAAAAGGATTTGCTTTCCGCGGCGCAAGCCAGCTAAGTTGCTTGCCATGAAAGTTGCCATTCAGGGAGAAGCGGGCTCGTTCAGCGACGAAGCCGCGCGGCGCATGGTGCGCGGGTGCAGCGTTGTGGCGTGCGCGCGCTCGGCTGAGGTGTTTGACCGGCTGGAGCGAGGATCGGCCGCCATAGCCGTGATTCCCATCGAAAATTCCCTGGCTGGGTCGGTGTTGGAGCATTTCGATCTGCTGCTGGCCCGCGAAGTCTTCATCCAGCGCGAATTCCGTTTGCGGATCGTGCACAACCTGATCGCGGCGCCGGGGGTAAAGAAGCGGGATCTAACCCGGGCTTATTCGCATCCGGTGGCGCTGGAGCAATGCCGCGATTTCTTTTCCCACAACCCGAAGATTGTGGCGACTCCTTTCTACGACACGGCGGGGAGCGTGAAGCATGTGATCGCGGCCGGGTTGCGCGATGCCGCGGGCATTGCCGGGCGACGTGCGGCGTCGGTGTACAAGGGCAAGATTCTCGCGGCAGGGATTGAGGACAACAAAGCAAACTTCACGCGCTTTTTTTTGATTCGCAGAACGCGGCAAATTCTGCGCCGGGCCAATAAGACCTCCATCGCATTCGGCTTGAAGAACATTCCCGGCGCGCTGTATAAGGCACTGAGCGTGTTCGCCGCCCGCGACATCAGCCTGAGCAAAATCGAGTCGCGGCCGATGCGCGGCCGGCCTTGGGAATATGTCTTTTATGCCGATTTTCTTCGCGGGGATGATGCCGTGGCGCGGCAGGCTTTGCGCCATTTGGCGGAGGTAGCGGATTTGGTCAAGGTGCTGGGAATCTATCCAGCGGCCTTGGGGTAATGGAGTCAAGTTAAAACCTTGAGGGTACATTCGGCATACGCCCGGACGGAACCTTTGATTTATTCGAGACCGGCCTTTAAGGGTTAGAATCCACGAGATTGAGTGGCTTGCATCCTCCTTGGGCCCAACGTCATCAAAACTTGAGCAAACTACACTCAAGGTGAATCTATGGCAAAGCAAGTAACTGCGGAGCGTGGCTCCAAAGTGGAAGAAAAAAAAGAAGAACGGACTGCCCTGCCTATCCTGCCGGTGCGGGACACGGTGCTGTTTCCGCATGCGGTTTTGCCGCTGACGGTGGGGCGGGAGAGTTCGGTTCAGCTGATTAATTCGCTGGGCGAGGACAAGACGATTGTGGTGGTGGCGCAACGCGAGGCGCGCGTGGACGCCCCCCAGCCCTCCGACCTCTACACCGTCGGCAGTTTGGCGGTGGTCCACAAAGTAGTGAAGATGCCCAACCAGAGTCTATTCGTGTTCGCGGAGGGACTGGATCGTGTGCGGCTCGGCGAATTCACCCAGCTCACGCCGTTCATGCGGGCATTCGTCGATCCGGTGCCGGAGGCGATACCGCCGAAGAATTCCGAACTGGAAGCGTTGCAGCGCAATGTGCTGACGCTGTTCCAGCAGATTATCGCCGGGTCGCCGACCTTGTCGGATGAGCTTTCGACGGTAGCGATGAATATTGAAGAGCCGGGACGGCTGGTGGATTTCATCGGCTCCAATCTGCCTTCGCTCTCGACCGCGGACAAGCAGGACACGCTCGAAACCACCGACGTGCGGGTACGGCTGGACAAGATCAATCATCATTTGGCGCGGGAGTTGGAAGTGCAGCAACTCCGCAACAAGATCCAGTCGGAAGTGCAGGACCGGGTGCAGCAGACGCAGCGCGAGTACTACCTGCGCGAGCAGATGAAAGCCATCCAGAAGGAACTGGGTGAGCAGGATGAAGGCGCGCGGGACACGGAAGAACTGCGGCAGAAGATTGAAGCCGCCGGCATGCCGGATGATGTGAAGAAAGAAGCGCTCAAGGAATTGGGCCGGCTTTCGCGCATGTCGCCCATGGCGGCCGACTATTCGCTGACGCGTAATTACATCGAATGGCTGGCGGTATTGCCGTGGGCGAAGACTTCGGGCGGTGAAGTGGACATTTTGAAGGCGAAAGAGATTCTGGATGCCGATCATTATGACCTGAAGAAGGTCAAGGACCGGATTCTGGATTTCCTTTCGGTGCGCCGGCTGAAGCCGACCATGAAGGGTCCGATTCTCTGCTTCGTCGGACCTCCGGGCGTGGGCAAGACTTCGCTGGGCAAATCGATTGCGCGGGCGTTGGGGCGGAAGTTTGTTCGCATCTCCCTGGGTGGGGTGCACGACGAAGCGGAGATTCGCGGGCATCGGCGCACTTACATCGGCGCGCTGCCGGGGCAAATTATTCAGGGCATCCGGCGGGCCGATTCGAAGGATCCGGTGTTCATGCTGGATGAAATCGACAAAGTGGGGCGCGATTTCCGGGGCGATCCGGGATCGGCTCTACTCGAGGCGCTCGATCCGGAGCAGAACTCGAGCTTCCGCGACAACTATCTCGACGTCACGTTCGATTTGTCGAAAGTGTTGTTCATCACCACGGCGAACATGCTGGATCCGATTGCGGAGCCGTTGCGCGACCGTATGGAGATCATCGAGCTGCAGGGCTATACGGAAGAGGAGAAGATGCACATCGCGTTCCAGTATCTGGTGCCGCGGCAAATTGACGAAAACGGCATCACCGCGGAGCAGATTGAATTTCCGCCGGAGGCGCTGAGCTTCGTGATCCGTCACTACACGCGTGAAGCGGGAGTGCGCAACCTGGAGCGCAACATCGGGACCATCTGCCGCAAGCAGGCGCGGCGGCTGGCGGAAGGCAAGACCGAAAAGCTGGTGGTGACCAACGAAATCATCCAGGAATTTCTGGGTGGGATCAAAGTGCGCAGCGAAGGCGAGATTGCCGAACGCACCAAACGGGCCGGCGTGGTTGTGGGACTGGCATGGACGCCATCGGGCGGAGACATTCTGTTCATCGAAGCCAACAGCATGAAGGGCAAGGGTGGTTTCACCATGACCGGGCAAATCGGCCAGGTGATGCAGGAGTCCATGCAGGCGGCGCTGACCTGGGTGCGGTCGAATGCCGCCCACCTTGGGATCTCGGAAGACTTCTTCGCCGAGCACGACATTCACATCCACGTGCCGGCGGGAGCGATTCCGAAAGACGGGCCTTCCGCGGGCGTCACCATGGCGACGGCGCTGGTCTCGCTGCTCACCGGACGTCCGATACGTCCCTTGACCGCGATGACGGGAGAAATCACGCTTAGCGGCAACGTTCTGCCCATTGGCGGAGTCAAAGAAAAAGTTCTCGCGGCCAAACGGGCGGGCGTGCAGGACGTGATTTTGCCGGCGGAAAACCAAACCAACCTCGAAGAGGACCTTACGCTCGAGCAGCTGGAGAACATTCGCATTCACTACGTGAAGACGATTAGCGAAGTGCTGGAGATTGCTCTGCCTTCCTCGCCGCGTGAAGAGAAGCTGTACGAAGAAGAACGGGAAAAAGTGTTGAGCGAGCAGGCGGTAAGTTAGTTGAGTTGACGGTCGTCGGTTTCTTGGGGGCCAGTTCTAAGCCGTTTGGCGGCGGGACTGGCTTTCTTTCTTGATCCAACATATAAAAAGCTCTGCCGGGCACATGGAACTTCCGGAGCTTAACCGGGTTTAACTACAATAGTGGCTGTTGCTCGCCACATGCGAGGATTCCAAGACTATGAAAAAGCACAGAGCCCTAGCGGTGGGAATTGTTCTGGCCGGAATCTTGCTGTGGCTGCAGGTGGCGCCTCGCGCCATGGCGCAAGATCAGGTGCCCCAACCACCACAAGGCCAAGCCGGACCCGATCAGGGCGGGCAGGACCAAGCGCCGGCGCAAGATCCTCCGGGGCGAGTGGCGCAGCTGGCTTACTCTTCCGGCTCGGTTTCCTTTCAGCCGGGAGGCCAGGGCGATTGGGTGCAGGCGGTGAACAATCGTCCGCTGACTTCGGGCGACAACCTGTGGGCCGATCAAAATTCGCGGGCGGAGCTGAGCATCGGCTCATCCACCATCCGCATGGATGCGGAAACCAGCGTCACGTTTCTCGATCTTGACGACAACAACACGCAGATCAAGTTGTCGATGGGATCGATCATCGTGCGGGTGCGGCACCTGGACGACGGAGATCTTTTCGAAGTGGACACGCCGAATCTGGCGTTCAACATTCAGCGCACCGGTGAATACCGTTTTGACGTGAACGCCGACGGCACCGAGACCGATGCGGCGGTTTGGCAAGGCAGCGGCGAAGCCACCGGCGGAGGCGCTTCCTACCTGGTGGTCGCCGGACAGCGGGCGCGCTTTACCGGCACCGATCAGCTCGATCACCAAATCGATCAGCTGTCGGCGTCCGACGACTTCGATAGTTGGTCGGCCAATCGCGATCAGAATCAAGACCGGAGCGAATCCGGCAATTACGTTTCGGAAGAAGTTACGGGCTACGAAGATCTCGACGGCAACGGCACCTGGAGCAATGTGGCTGGGTACGGGCCGTGCTGGGCGCCGGCGGTGGCCGTCGATTGGGCGCCTTACCGGCTCGGCCACTGGGTTTGGATTGCGCCGTGGGGCTGGACCTGGGTGGACGATGAACCCTGGGGCTTCGCGCCGTTTCATTATGGACGCTGGGCGTTCGTCTCTAGCCGCTGGTATTGGGTTCCGGGGCGCGCCTTCGTGCGCCCGATTTATGCGCCGGCACTGGTGGCGTTCGTGGGCGGCGGCGGATTCAACTTCGCGTTGTCGGCGGGCGGCCCGGGGGTCGCGTGGTTCCCGCTGGGGCCGGGCGAGGTTTACGTGCCTTGGTATCGCACCAGCCGGGCGTACGTGAACGATGTGAACATCACGAACGCACGCGTGAGCGTGGTGCAGGTCAACAATGTTTATAACGTTTACCAATCGAAAAACAGCGATACGCGGATCACCTACGTCAATCAGCATTCCTTCGCGGTGACGGCGGTTTCGCGCGACACGTTCGTGAACGCGCGGCCGGTGGCGAAGAGCTTTGTGCGGGTTAACGAGGGCCAGATCGCCGCAGCTCCCAGCACCTACCAGCCAGCAGCTCAGCCCGGCCACGCCAGCGTGCTGGGAGCCGGCGCGGCGGCGAGGGTAAGGCCTCCAGCCGCAGTGGCAAACCGCGAGGTGATCGCCACTAGAATTCCGCAGACTCACGTCGTATGAGCAGTCGCGGCCGGCGATGAACGTGCGCGCGGAGGCTCCGGCCGAGGCGCAACCGGCGGGACGTATGCAGAATGTGCCACAACCACCAGCAAGCCCTCGCTACCAGGCGCAGCGGCCCGCGGCTCCGCAGGACAGCAGCATCCAGCCGCAGCGACCAGAGCCGGCAGCGCGTCCGACTGCGATGATGCCAGGCGAAGGACGTTCGGTGCCACGGCCGGCCGGTCCGCAGGCGACGGAGATTCCGGCCACCAACCGGCCGCTGGTCAGGCCGGCTCCTCCCGTGCAGCAAAGCCCGGACCTGCAAAGAAGTGAGCAGCAGAAATTCGATAGCTGGCAGCAGCAGCGCCAGACTCAGCGGCCAGCGCCGCAGGCACAGAGCCGGCCGGCGCCGCAGCCGAAGTCGCAGCCAGCGCACGACGATAGCAAGAAGCACTAGAAATAGGTGGGATGAAAAAGAGCCGGCCCTCGACTAGAGGGCCGGCCTTTGACTTTGTGCGCTATGCAGTTCTCGTCCGTCATTTCCGTAGAGACGTAGCTAGCTACGTCTCTACAGCGGCGGGCTAAACCGACGCCAACTCTTGTTGGACGGTAGCGGCGACTGCTTCTTCCTGTGAGGGCTCGTTCTCTTGAAGTTCCAGTTCGGAGAGCTTTACGCGATAGATGTTGCGGGCCAGGCCGATTTTCTTCAGCGCCCAAATGCCGTACCAGTTCATGTCGACTTCGTACCAGCGCAGGCCGTGGCGAGCGGAGACCGGGTGGGCATGGTGATTGTTGTGCCAGCCTTCCCCGAAGGTGAGCACCGCAACCCACCAGCTATTGGTGGAAAGATCGCGAGTGGTAAAGCGGCGCGAACCCCAGCTATGAGTTGCCGAATTCACCAGCCAGGTGGCGTGCAAGCCAACGACGGTGCGTAGGAAGATGCCCCACAGCAAGAATGGCAGCCCGCCGATGGCGAGCAGGATGACTCCCAGCACGATCATGGGAACATAGTGATATTTGGTAATCCAGACGTGAAATTTGTCCTTGGCCAGGTCGGGAACGTAGCGGGCCAGCGTGGTCGTATCGTGATGCATGGACTTGCCCATCAGAATCCAGCCCATGTGCGCCCACCATTTGCCGTCGATGGGAGAGTGGGGGTCGCCGTCGTGGTCGGAATACTGATGATGAATGCGGTGCGTGGCGACCCAGAAAATTGGGCCGCCTTCGAGCGCCAGAGTGGCGCAGACGGTCAAGAAGTACTCCACCCACTTGGGAGTCTTGTAGCCGCGATGCGTCAGCAGGCGATGGTAACCCATGCCGATGCCCAGGCTTCCCGAAACCCACCACAAAAACATGGCGACAAATAAGGCTTTCCAGGTGAAGAAAAACAGGGCCGCGATCGCGCCCAAGTGAAATGCGAGCATGAAGCTTGCGGTAATCCAATTAACTTCGCCGTCAGCGGCCTGTTTGCGATTGAGTGCTTCGAGTTCCATGGCGCGGGCTCGTTTCCCTGGCTGGTTTCGACTCCGATGGTTAACTTAGCAGCCCCGGCCAAAGCCGGTTGTAATAGTTCTGTAATAGCAGGGATTACCAGGGTAATGAACGCAGCAAAAACCGGAAGAATTCGAATTGGCACTGGAGAGCCGACCGCAGAAACTAGGCGCGCTTCTCCAAGTTCATACTGCGCAATTCCTCCAGCGGCGGGAAAGATTTTGGCGCCACCAAGGTTTGTTCCTGCGGCTGAATGTGCGTGCGCAGCGCATGCGCGAGCATTTCGAGCGCCGTCCCGGTAAGCGGCGAAGTCACTACAGTGGCGGCCAGCAGGCCCTGACGGACCCAGGCCTGTCCCTTGTTGGCAACCCCGTCACACCCGGTGAAGGGCAGATTTAGAAGCCGGGCGCGCTCGGCTGGATCGGGATACTCTTCGAAGGCCTTGCGAGCGCCGATTGCCATGGCGTCATTCTGGCACCCCACCAAGCCGATGTGCAGCTCCTTGGAAGTAGGCAGACGCAGCCAGGACCGGACGGCGCTATGCGACCCTGCTTCCGTCCAGCCGCCGCGCACGGTCCTTATGTCGATATCGGCGCGCCGGCTCGCCAACATCCCAGCCGTTCTCTTCTTTGCGGCTTCGCTGGCGGAGGGACCCTCGATGTACAACATGGAACCG
Organism: uncultured Acidobacteriaceae bacterium; assembly: GCA_963776125.1. Classification (GTDB taxonomy): domain Bacteria; phylum Acidobacteriota; class Terriglobia; order Terriglobales; family Acidobacteriaceae; genus PALSA-270. The sequence goes on from CAVZMC010000063.1 coordinate 13,339, forward strand.
CCGCGCGGCATCAGCGAGTTGAACTGCTTTCCCTGAATTCGTCCCACCTCTTCGTTGTCGGTCGCTACCCAAAACAACGGGGCGCTATGTTTCTGGCGAAGCTTGCCGAGATAGTCCGCAATTCCGTTGAGGACCACCCATCCAATGCCCGCCGCCGCGGCGGCCGTGGCCACCTGCTCCATGCTCGTTCCGGCAGGTTCGACCGCGATCGCATCGGGACGCAATTCCGGCTTGGCCTGAATCGCCCGCAGAAGTTGCAAAGTTTGATTAACCGCGTCGTTGTCGGCGTATTCGACTTTAACCGTGAGGTCGAGTTTGTGAGAAACCGCTTCGGCAACCGTGGCCTGTTCGCGCTGGTAGTCATTCTCCGGCGTGATAAGTGAGACAAGAATATTGAGTTTTTTGTTGGCGCTCATTGCTTTTCATGGACTACACAGATCGATCATAGTGTTTTTGGGCCGGAATCGTAGGTTACTTTAGGTATTCGGGCCAAACTTCGGTGGACGGGCGGAGGGGACAGACGGTTGTCCGTGGCGGCTCGAACCTGGTTACCGTCGCGCTAGGCGGAGGCCTTTTTCACTTCCACGCCGGCCCATTTCTCCAGCAGCGTGATGGTGGCGGCGTAGTCGAGATCGCCGTGGCCGTCTTCGGTGGCGAGTTCGTAGACCTCTTCCACGGTTTCCAGCGCGGGCAGCTTGACCCGCGCCTCTTTGGCGGCGTTCAGGGCCAGGCGGATATCTTTGTGCATGAGGCGCAGCGGGAAATTGGCGGAGAAATCGCGCTTAAGGACAAAGGGCGCTTTGTACTCCACCACGCCGGAGCGAATCATGGAAGCCTGCACCACGGGCAACAGCGTGGCGGCATCCACCCCCAGCTTGGTGGCGAGCGTAAGGCCTTCGGCGAAGCCTTCATAGATGAGGGCGATTTGCAGGTTCATTGCCAGCTTGGCGGCATGGCCCTTGCCGGTTTCTCCCATACGAAAAATCTGTTTGCCCATGGCGTCAAACAACGGCTTGAGATGCGCGAGAACGGGTTCATCGCCCCCGACAATGAAAATCAGCGTCCCGGCTTCGGCGCCGACTTTGGAACCGGTCATGGGCGCGTCGACATATTGCACTCCGCGCGGGCGCACGCGCTCCGCGAAGGCGCGGGTGGCGGAAGGCGAGATGGTGCTGGAGTCCACAATCGTCATGCCGTCGGCCAACGACGCTTCCACGCCTTGCGGCCCAAACAGCAAGCTCTCGACCGCGGGAGTATCGGAGACGCACATCCACACGACTTCGGCCCCACGCGCGGCGTCGGCCGGGGATGCCGCAGTGCTCGCGCCTTCGACGTCCCTGGGCGTACGATTCCACACCGTGACCTCGTGACCGGCTTTGACTAAATTGGCCGCCATCGGCCGCCCCATGATTCCCAACCCGAGGAATGCAACCCGCATCTAGCTACGCTCCTGTGTTCCGAAAGTAACTAAGATTAGAACGTACGGCGCGATGCGGGTCAAGCAATCGGCGCGGCAATGTTCTAGAATCACCGCAGATTGGCCCGCGCCGGGAAGGTTGCAGATCACGGCCACGGGCGAGGGTAGTCATTGGGACCCCGCAAACCGACGCTAAAGAGCACGCTGCAGAATCCGGTGCTGCGAAAGCGTGCGCAGCAGTTTGGCCGCCTGGTGCGGCATTCCGCGGTCACTCCCCGAACCGGCGAGACCCACAAACCAAAGTTGGTGGCCAATGGACAGCTGGGCGTGACGTTCATTGGCCACGCCAGCTTCTTTGTGCAGATGGGCGGACAGAACATTCTGATCGATCCCAATTTTGCCCGCTGGTTGTTCGTGCTGAAGCGGCTTGCGCCAGCCCGGAGTGCAGCTGCGCGATCTTCCGCCGATTGATTTGGTTCTGGTCACGCACGCGCACTTCGACCACCTGCACCGTCCATCGCTGCGAGCCATCGTGCAGCAGACGCGCCGCCGGCAGGGAAAGCCTCCCATCATTGTGGTTCCCAGGCAGGTGTTCGATCTGGTCTCCGATCTGGGATTTGAAGACGTGGTGGAACTGGATTGGTGGAACAGCTACCGCCATCGCGGGTTGACGGTCACCCATGTGCCCTCGCGGCACTGGGGCGCGAGAATCATCAAGGATTCGCATCGCGGCTACGGCGGCTACGTGCTGCGCGATCAGGAGCATTCGGTCTATCACGCCGGCGACACCGCGTATTTTACCGGCTTCCGCGAGATCGGCCAGCGCCTCGCGCCGGAACTGGCGTTGCTTCCCATCGGCGCCTACAACCCCCCATCGTTTCGCAACGTCCACGCCAGCCCCGCCGATGCGACCCGGGCTTTCCTCGATCTGAAATCGCGCTGGATGGTGCCCATGCACTACGGGACGTTCCGCCTGTCGCATGAGCCGATGGAGGAGCCTTTGCAACTGCTGCGAGGAAGAAGCCAAAGCCGGCGGGGATCGAAGACGCGGGTGATGGTGTTGGAAGAAGGCGTGACGCGGTTCTTCTAGGAACCACCAAACGTATGTTGTAGACTTCATTGCTGATGGAACCCCTGTTGCGGCGGAAGCTTTCTCTATTGCTAATGTGTGCCGCTGGAGCGCAGCTTGGTCTCGCGCAAGTGACGGTTGGATTTCCCGAGCCCCACAACTTAGTTACCCTTAGCGTGCCAGACAAGCCAGCCGCGTTGCGAATCGACCTTCTTCATCTAAAGGTGCAGGACAATCAGCTGGACAAGAGTGCCACCCGCAGAAAGATACAGGCCTCAGACGGGCAGGGCTGGGTGTTTTCGGCCTTTATGTACCCGCTCGACAAAAAACAGAACGCGACAGAATTGAGGGAGGAGGCGTTCTCAACCATTCGCAAGACGGCTGCGGAAAATGGATTCAAGCTCGATGAAATGAAAACTTACGAGCGAGCCGGCTTTTCTATGCGGGAATACCTAATTCCCGAGTTTCGCGGCCAGCCGGTACATCAAAAAAATGTATTTGGATACATCACTAGCGGCGACATGGGATTTGATTTTCATATTTCGAAGATTTCCTATTCTGCCAATGATGACAACTTCCTGGATTCGCTGCTTAGCGGCGTACGCATCATTGAAGACTACAAACCCGACGGTGGAACGGAATTTGGCTACGGGAGTATTTTCTATCTTCGCCAGGATTGGAAGACCGCTGCCGCGCACTACGAAAGAGCACTGGAACTGGAAAAGCAGAGACCCGTCTTGAGCCCGACACAACGGACTGTACTTGTGGACAACTTGGGAATGGCCTATGGCATGGCTGGCGACATTTCCAAAGCGAAGGGTGTCTTTGAATATGGAATATACGAAAGCCCCACATATCCGATGTTTCGCTACAATCTTGCCTGCGCGGACTCGGAACTGGAGATTTGGACGGCGCGCTTGATCAGCTCTGGCATCCGTTGGATCACTCGAATCCCGGTGAAGGATTCCTACCCGGCCAAAGATGATTCGTTTGAGCGTTACTTCAGCGATCCTAGATTCATAAAGCTTACAAAAGAGCTATGTCCGAGCAGCACGCGAACAGAGGCTGGCTGGCAGTGTAAGTAGCGGCCCCGATTCCCCCATAACGCCAGCAAGATTCTTAAATCCCGCAGATTGTTGCCCGTCGGCCCGGTGATGATCGCATCCCCCAGTTTCTCGAAGAAGGGATAAGCGTCGAATTCAGCGAGCGCGGCTTCTGGATCGATCCCGGCGCCTTTCGCCCGCGCCAGCGTCGTGCCGTCAACGATTGCACCCGCAGCGTTGCTATTGCCATCGATGCCGTCTGTTCCCGCGCTGAGCACGGTGATGTTCTCCCCGGCAATCTTCCCCGCGCAGTCCAGCGCGAACTGCTGATTGCGGCCGCCCACTCCGCCGTTAGTGACTTTCACCGTGACTTCCCCGCCGGAGATCAGGCAGACCCTTGGCGATTTCCTTCGCAATTCGCGCAGGCGATCTAGAAGGTAGTCGCGTGCTCGGGCATAATCCCAATCGTCACAGCTATTGTCGATCTCTACGGTGAAACCCGCCTTGGCTGCGGCGTCTGCGGCGGCTTGCACCGCGGTTTGGTTAGACAGCACCGTCCACCAGCGCGAGCGGTGAAATGCCGGGTCGTCGGATTTCGGCGTTTCCTCCAGCGCGCGCCGCTGAAACAGCTCGCGCACGGAAGCCGGAAATTGTTCGAGCATTCCGTGCTTTGCGGCGATGGCGTAACAATCCTCGACGGTGGTGGAATCCGGCATGGTTGGCCCCGAAGCCAGCGCGTCGGGCCTGTTGTCTGGAACATCCGAGATCAACAATGAGACTTGCCGCGCCGGATACGCAGCCTGCCCCAGCCGCCCTCCCTTGATCGCCGAGAGATGTTTGCGGAGGGCGTTGATTTCCGCGATGGGCGCGCCGGAGTGCACCAGGACACGATAAGTGGCAACCAGATCGTCCAGCGAAATCTCGTCGTCCATCGGCTTTTCGGCAATCGACGACCCGCCGCCGCTGATCATATAAATGACCAGCGCCGCCGCATTCTGCGCATTCAGCGATTTCAACATGGCCTGCGCCGCCAGCACCGACTCGTGGTTCGGCATGGGATGCCCGCCCAGAAAATAGCGGAAGCCGCGCACTTGCGAAGCCGGCTCGACCGAACTGGCGACAATCCCTTCAAAGCGGCTGCCCGCAGCTTTTTCCAAAGCGCAAAGCAGCGAGTGCGCCGCCTTTCCCATGGAGACCACAAAGACACGGCCGAAGGAGTTCAGATCATAAAGGTCCTCGCAGATGCGCAAGACACCGCGCTCGCAACTCACATGCCGCTCAAAAGCCTTGTCAATGCTGGCTTCGGCGAGCGCATGCTCGAACAATCTGCGGGCGGTCAGACGCATCTCCGCGGCCAAGCATTCCCGCCCCGATGACGAAGACATGGGGGGATTATAGGGTCGGCGGCGCTCGCGGCCTTCATTTTTGAGCTTCCGGCAGGGATTCTTTGGATACAATCTCCACGCACGTGGTTCCGGCGCGCGCCAGGAGGGCAGGAATGAAACCGCGGGTTGTGGTGGTCGCGCTGGGGCTGCTGCTGAGTGGGGTTCTGCTGTTCACCTGGGGCCGTTCCCGGATCAGCGCGCATGCTTCTGCCCATTCCGCAACCCTGAAGTGGCTGCCGGTCGCCGGAGCAACGTCCTACAACGTGTACCGCGGCACGGTCAGCCGGGGGCCCTACACAAGAATTGGCATTGCGTTGAACCCAACCTACGTGGACACTCCGCTGCCCAGCGGCGCGGTGTTCTACTACGTGGTGACCTCGGTCCGCAACCAAAAGGAGAGCCGCTACTCACAGGAGGTAAAAGCATCCATACCGTGACATCGCGGAAGAACCTAGCCAGACGCGCGCTTCAAACCATCACCACTTCCCTGACCCAGGCTTCGATCGTCTCCCGCAATTCCCGTAGTCTTCCTTCAAAGAAATGGTCGGCGCCCTCGATGATCACGAGCTTTTTCGGCTCGGGAATTCTCTCGATCATTCGTTCGAGCTGCGCCCGCGAGGCGAACTGATCGCGTGCGCCGCTGACGAGCAGTTTGGGTTTGTCGCAGGTCTGCAAGAAACTGAAGTCGTAGCTTCGGTCGTCAATGGGGGCTAGCGGCGCACCCAAAGCGGCGAGCGCCGTCACGCGCGGGTCAGGACAAGCGGCCGCCAAACCCACCGCGGCGCCGAAAGAAAACCCGGCAAAGATCACCGGCAAATGGAACTCGCGCTCTAGCCAGTCGAGCGCCGCGCGAACATCATCCACCTCGCCGTGGCCGTGATCGTGCTCGCCCTGGCTCAGGCCCGCGCCCCGGAAATTGAACCGCAACACCGGAAACCCAAAACCGTTCAGCGCCTTCATGGCGTGAAAAACAACTTTGTTATGCAGCGTGCCCCCATAAACCGGATGGGGATGACAGACCACAGCGGCATGCGTGGCATTCTCCGCGCCAACATTGAGCACCGCCTCCAGGTTGCCGGCCGGGCCGTCAAGAAAGAACGAGCGGATCGTGTTCGGTTGATTCGGCATCGTTGTTTCAGATGGAAGCAAGCATAGTAACGAATTTCGGACCGGTCAGGGTTAGGGTATCCTCAGTGGCATGGGCGTGCCTGCATCAGATCGACGTGAAGATGATCGACCTGGGAATGACCGGCTGGGCGCGGACCGGCCAGGAAGCGGCCCGCCAGAGATCGACCTGGTCACCTTCACCCGTCAACTGGTGGATATTGAGTCGATCACCGGCAATGAAGCCCAGGTGGGCAACTTCCTATTCCGCGAACTCTCGGGGATGGGCTATCAGGTCGAGAAGATGACCGCGGAAATGGAGCGCTGCAACATCTACGCCACCCCGCCTGGCCAACCGCAGCCCGAAGTCATCTTCTCCACCCACATGGATACCGTGCCGCCGTTCATTCCTTCCTGGGAGGATGCCACTTGCATCTACGGGCGCGGCTCTTGCGACGCCAAAGGAATCATTGCGTCCCAGATCGCGGCGGCGCAGCGGCTGCGCGCGGAAGGCGTTTATGTCGGCCTGCTTTTTCTGGTGGGGGAAGAACGCGACAGCATCGGCGCCAAAGTGGCCAACGAGAAAGCGCCGGGAAACCGGTTTCTGATTAACGGCGAGCCTACGGACAACAAGATTGCGGTCGCGTCCAAGGGGGCGCTGCGGGCGGAGGTGAACGCGCGGGGAAAGATGGCCCATTCTGCCTATCCCGAGCTGGGCGACTCGGCCATCGACAAGCTGGTGGAGGCGCTGGCGCGGTTGCGCCGCATGGATTTGCCGGTGGACGCCGAAGTCGGCCCCGGCACCATGAACATTGGCGTGATTGAAGGCGGACGCGCGCCCAACGTGGTCGCCGACAAGGCGCGGGCGCAGCTGCTTTATCGCCTGGTTGGCCCGTCGGAGAAATTGCGCGAACAGATTCGCGAAACCGTGGGCGACTTGGTCAGAGTCGATTTCACTTTGGAAATTCCTTTCGTCCGCCTGCGCACGGTAGACGCGCTGCCCACCATGGTCGCCGCCTTCACCACCGACATCCCCGCGCTCAGCAATTGGGGCGAGCCGCTGCTGCTGGGTCCAGGCTCCATCCACACCGCCCACACCGAAGCCGAGTACGTCGAGAAAAAGCAGTTGCAGGAAGCGGTCGAGTTGTATTGCGCGGTGGCCAAGCGGCTGCTGGCCGCATAGCGGCGCGGCCTTGGCAAGCCCATTCCTACAAATTGTCATTCCGAGCCAGCCTTATCGGCGAGGAATCCGCTTTCTGTCTTTCGTAGCGCCGGCGTCCCGCCGGCTGTCGTGGGGGCGTCCCGCCCTCGGCCCTTGACGAATACTTTGCGATCACTCCTAAATTCGGCCTTCGGTTATTGCGCCCTTAGGCGCGGAATCCTTATCCGTGCTCGCAGTCTCGGAGGGGACCTTAACGAATCCTGATGAGCTTCTGAACAAAAAGCGAAACCCCACCCGCACGCACCCGCAATCCCCACCCGCTCAATAGCTTACCTGTCATCACAATTCCGTCATCACGCTATGTTCCATCTGGAACACTTCTCCAATCTCCCAGACCGTCGCGATACACTGGAACGCATGTCCTCCCCGACCCTCAACTCCCTCTCCCGCGCTTCCTCCGCCTACCTGCGCTCGGCCATGCACCAGCCGATCCAGTGGCGGCAGTGGGGCGAGGAGGCCTTCGCCATCGCGCAGCGCGAGAACAAGCCTGTCTTACTTGATATAGGAGCGGTGTGGTGCCATTGGTGCCATGTGATGGATCGCGAGTCATATGACAGCCCGGAAATCGCGCAGATCGTGAACGAAAAGTTCATTGCCATCAAGGTGGACCGCGACGAGCGACCTGACATCGACAGCCGCTATCAGGTCGCGGTGAGCGCGATCAGCGGGCAGGGCGGATGGCCGCTCACCGCTTTTCTCACGCCGGAAGGCAAGCCATTTTACGGTGGAACGTATTTTCCTCCCGACGACGGCTACGGGCGGCCCAGCTTCAAGCGCGTGCTGCTGTCGATTGCGGGCGCGTATCAGGAAAAAAATGGCGACGTGATCGAGCAGGCGAAGATGGTCGAGAACGCCCTCGCGCAGTCGGAATCATTCGTCGGGCGCAGCGCCGATTTTTCTCCCGCCGTAATCGACGCCATCGTAGAGAAAACCCTGGGCATGTTCGATCCCAACAACGGCGGCTTTGGCAACGCGCCCAAGTTCCCTCACTCGGCCGCGCTCGATCTGCTGATCGACCAATACACGCACTCGGGCGACGCAAAGCTGCGCAGCGTGTTCGTGACTACGCTCGAAAAAATGGCGCGGGGCGGCGTGTATGACCAACTGGCGGGCGGCTTCCATCGCTACTCGGTGGATGAGCGGTGGATCGTGCCGCACTTCGAGAAGATGTGCTACGACAACTCGGAGCTGCTGAAGAATTACGTCCACGCCTATCAGGCCACCGGCTCGGAGTTTTTCGCCGCCGTGGCGCGCGACATCATTCGCTGGATGGATGAATGGCTCAGCGACCGCGAGCGGGGCGGCTTCTACGCGTCGCAAGATGCCGACTACTCGATGGATGACGACGGCGACTATTTCACCTGGACGCTGGACGAAGCGAAAGCAGTCCTGACGGAAGAAGAAGCGGCCGTCGCCAGCCTGCACTACGACATCAACGAAATCGGCGAGATGCATCACAATCCTGCGAAAAATGTGCTCTATCAGCGCGCGCCGGTGGAAGAAATTGCCAAGCGCATGGGCCTGAGCGCAGATCGCGTGCAGGGCCTGCTGCAGTCGGCAAAGCAGAAGATGTATGCAGCCCGCTTGCAGCGCCCGACGCCTTACGTGGACAAGACGGTATACACCGGCTGGAACGCGCTTTGTGTCTCCGCTTATCTCGAAGCGGCCAAAGTTCTCGGGCTAAACGAAGTCCAGCATTTTGCGCTGCGCTCACTGGACAGGATTCTTGGGGAGGGCTGGCGCGACGATCACGGCATCGGTCACGTCATCGCCTATTCCGAACCAGGAGCGGCCGAGGTCGAGCGAACCGAGGTCGCTGGGCTGCTCGACGACTACGCTTTCACCGCCGTGGCCTGTCTCGATGCCTACGAAGCGACTGCGGATCTTACCTACTTCAAGTTCGCGCGGCGGATTGTGGATCGCATGCTGGAACGATTCTTTGATCCCGTGGCCGGCGGCTTCTTCGATACGGAAAACGCAGGCGATCGGAAGATGCTGGGCGTGCTGGGCGCACGCCGCAAGCCTTTTCAGGATTCCCCCACGCCGGCTGGAAATTCAATGGCAGCGATTGCGTTGGCGCGGATGCACGGCTACACCAACGCCGCGAGCTATCGCGACCAAGCTGAACAGACGCTCGAAGTGCTCGCCGGCATGGCAGGCCAATACGGCCTTTTTGCCGCCACGTATGGAATTGCCGCCGTGCATTTCGCGCGGCCACACACGCAAGTGGTGGTCGCGGGGAGCGGGGCGATCGGCGACCAACTGTATGGAGCGGCGATGAGAGACTTCGCGTTCGCCAAGGCCGTGCTGAAGATATCCGCTGAAAACGCGGTCCCGCAGAATCTGCCGCCCGCCCTGGCGGAGACGATTCCCCTCCTGCCATTCATCAAGGATGGAAAAACCGCCGCAGTGATATGCACCGGCTTTACTTGCCAGCCGCCAATCTTCGAGGTGGAGGAACTGGCCCAACCGCTGCGGAAAGCAGCCAGCAATCGCTAGAATAAAAAAGGGCTGACGCGGCGTTTTAGCCTCTGCCTTCAGCCCCCCTCATGATCCGAGCCGCTTGCACGGCTTTGATCGCACAAGTGCTTACTTCAGTGACCGGGTCCACAACCCGTTTTAGGATTACACGTTGGAGCCGGGCCCCCATCGGGTGCCGGAACCATGGTGGCGGCAACCGCCACGTACGTGCAAGCCAAACCTACCATCAGGATCATAACCCTGACCGCACGTTTCATTGTTTTTCTCCTTGCCACCGACTCCCCTGGGAGCGGGAACCGGTCGCCACCGGATTATAGGCGGCAGTACTTTGGTAACTGTGGTCCGGGCTCCGAAGTAACTTCGTCACTTCAGGCAGAAACCTGCAATACATCTACACCGCAACTACGCATCAGCATTTTTTTCATATATATAAATGCAAATACCTGACTTAATGGATCAATGGTTCAAGGGCAGGTTTTCGTCCTCTTCGGCTGTGTTCCATATTCCGGACAAGGACCGGCAAGCCTGCAATTAGGTCGGAACTACCCCGGCTGGTTGGAACAGGAACAGCAAGCCTGGGCGTGGGGATCGGATGGAGCTGGGCCGGGCGGGTACAGCTAAGTCTTCGGAGAGGTTCCCGGCGATGCCGAGGCGGACTTGGCAAGCTTGTGCGTCTCGCCGGAGGCGAGGGGCGAATCGGAGGGCTCGGCTGCCAGCGCGTCAAGTTCGTCTTCCCCAAGCGAAGCTTCGTTGGCCCGCGTGAAAGCCCGATCCACCATCCCTTCGAACATGGGAATAAGCGAATCAGCCGGCACCGGGTACTGGAGTTCCGAGAGACTCTGGTCCCAGCGCTGCGAGGTTAGCAGGGTCACGGCAGACTTCCTGGCGCTGCTCTTCGCTATCGCATAGGCAAGCCAAACCAGGATGGCGAGGTTATAAGACGTCATATTGGCCAGAGAAACCGCGTTTTCGCCAATCGAGGCGCTGGCCCGCAAACTGAAGGCGATCAATTCCACGCCGGCATAACCCCCGAAACCCGCTGCGATCCCGAAGCTCTGCTGCTTCCACGAAACTCCCAGGTAGCGGGCGAATAGCACCAGGAACAAAACCAACCCGCACTGAATCACCCGCACGCAGCATTGCACGGTTAGCACCGCTTGCACCCAGGGACCTTGATCGGAAGCCGTGTTGGCGGCAGCCACCACCGCCGCCACCATGAGCATGACCAGACCAGCCCACTTAAACAGCACGGTTCCCAGGTCTTTTAAGGTGTGGTACGGCCTGAAAACGTCGAGAAAGACTTCGTGGATAACTTTGAATCCGATCGACAGGCTGATCGCCGCCGCCGCCCAGTAGCAGTAAAAAAAGGCCGCGTAGGACCCTAGCGTTTTAACCGGATAGAGAATCGCAAAAATCAGAATCTGTGACAAGACGTAGACGAAAAACACTGGAAACTGGCGATGCAGCTTGCGCCGGAGCATGAACCCCGCAAGCACGAGGTGCAGCACAGGATGGGCAATCCATAGCGACAGCATCCCGGAGTTCATCAAGTGTCCTATGGGCAGGAAGCTCAGGTTCAGACTACAACGCTCAGACTGGACCCTCGAAGTACAACCTTAGCAGTTCCCACTCAGTGGTCAATGAACGAAGGTAACGCGGAACGACAAGCCCGGTCGGGGCTGCCAGCACTCGCCCGCCCGGTCAACGCGGGCAGATTCCGGACAACCCAGCGTGCTTCTTTATCGTTGAGAACTCGGTGTCGCGGTCTTAGCGCTGACTTCGCCGATAAACACGAAATAGGAGCAGCCCCAAAGAGAAGTGGGGACGCTCCCGCGCGGGCGCGCGGTCAGAATGATGTTGTAATCGCCGGTAACTCGCAAATCCGCAAAAACCGAGGGCGCAACCAGCGGCTGCACTACCGCCAGATAGGCGAGGAACCGATAAACATCCGCATCGCCATCGTAGCCCGGCGCGGCGAAGGATACCTCGGCATCCTCTGCGGCAAAGTGCCAGCCCAGGGACGCGGCCAACGCCACCGCGCTCTCGTAAGCTTCAGAGGAAACGGCGCCGGGCGCGGGATTGTCGAAAACGATGCGCACTTTGCGTTCGTCCTCGCGGCTGAACTCGCGCACTTTCAGTGAGCCTGACTTGGCGGTCGCCTTCCAATCCACGTGGCGCGCCGAGTCTTCCTGGGTATATTCGCGAATGAGGTACAGATCCGAACCGCGGCCACGCACAAAGGTTTCAAGCTCGCCGGTGATGAGCGGCAGCACCTCAAAGAACTCGTCGGCGGGCTCGACCGGAGGATAGACGATAATCTCCCGAGCCAACCGCACACGCCGCTTCTTGGTAAGAAAAGCGAAGGGAAAGCGGGTGGTCAGGCCGAAGCTCTCCTGTTGGTAGCAGCCCCGACGGTTGAATTTCAACTCCAAGTCGGCGGCCAGTTCGCTGCGCGGCGGAACATAGGGAAAATAAGCGGGGCCCTGGAAGATTTCCGGAGGAGCCGTGCTCTCCGCCACTCGATGCAGCTGCCGGTCGGGCAGTCTGAACCAGCGCTTCTCCGCGGGGCGTCCCGGCGGAAAAGAAAACGTGGCGGGCAGCCAGCGCCAGTGCCGGGCGGGCTTCTCCCGCCGCAGCGAAGCCACGTTGATGGAGAACGAAGCCAGCCAGCGCCGGGGATTTCGCAAAATAATTCGCCCGCTGGCGGGGCTCCCGGCAAAGACGTGCTCCGGCAGGCGGACATCTAATTGCAAGTCGCCGAGCACCAGCGCGGAAGCGACGCCCGACACGAGAATGGCCGCCAGCATGGCGGCCACCACAATGTAGAGCAGGTTATTGCCGGTGTTGAGAGCCGCGATTCCAATCAGCACCACGACCACCACGTAGAGGATGCCTACGCGGGTGACGTCGTAGTCAAAAACATTTCCCACCCGCGCCAGTGCGACCCGGCGCGCCAGGTAGGGCACCGAGGTCAGGCCCACGAGAGTCGCAAGCACCAGCGCGATGGAAGCCAGGGCAACGGTCGCCCACAGGTTCCCTGCTTCCCTCGACACGGTCGAAAACAGCGCGGCGGCAAACGCCAGGGTCAAGCCGGCGAGCGCCAGCAGGAACCGCGCCCAAACCTCCGGTATCCTCAAATGAGGAAATCCAGCGGGCTCGGGCTTTGCTTTTGCAGGATGGGTCATGTCTGCGATGTGTTCGTCTCAAGCATAGCGCCTTCCATGCTGAGCATCTATTAAGCTTCCGCCGTATGGAAGGTTACCGAAGCGTGGCGGGCGGCCAAAAACTCAGCTACCGCGCGGTTGAATTCCTCCGGGACCTCCTCGTACGGAAGATGGCCTACGCCGTCCAAGGTGAGAATGCGGCAGTCCTTGAATTGCCGGCCCAGTGGCTGCGCCGACACGGGGTCGACGGCGGCGTCCGCCGCTCCCCATATCAGCAACGTGGGAATGCCCGCGATCCTCGGCAGCACTGATTGCAGATCGAGAAGATCCTGTTTCCAAGTGCGAAGAATGCCGAGTTCGTGGGCGAAGGCGCCGGGTAGGGCGAAAGGCGCCGAATAACCTTCGAGGGTGCCGGGGCGGACACGGCGGCTATCGCCGTAGAGACGGCGCAGCAGGTAACCGTGCATGAACTGCAAATTGGGCGCAATCCGTAGAAAGAACGCCGCCACCACCGGGTGGCTGAGGAAAGCGGCCATGTGTTTGCCGTGATGGGACCAGGGATTCACCGGCGCCACAAGGATTAGGCGTTGAATACGCTCCGGAGCCAGCGCGGCCGCCATCATGGCCACCGCTCCACCGTGCGAGGTGCCCAGCAGATCGCAGGATTCCACGTTCACCGCGTCCAGGAACCGCAGCAGGCGCGCGGCGCTGGCCCGCAAGCCACCATCGAGTCCAGCGGGGCGGTCGGAGAAACCCACGCCCAACATGTCCACGGCGTGCACCGTCGCTTGGCGAGCCAGATACGGCAAAGCGTATCGCCAGGAAAACGAATAGCCCAGCAAGCCATGCAGAAGCAGCAACGGCGGACCCGAACCGGCGCGCAGATAACGCATACGCGCGCCGTCCAAAGTGATCCAGTGATCTTCAATGGAGCATGCGGCTTGCGCGATACTTTCCGGGCTGAGTGTGTGGTTCACCGAAGTCAATCCGAACTTGGTCTGATGGATTTCCGTCCCGGCCTGGACAACTTTTCGACCCCGCCTGGACTCTTACTTAATGTATCGTCTCTGTCGCTTCTGTGTTGGGGGAAGCTCGGGCTTCCCCCTTTTTTCCTGATGGTGGGCTGCCGGATTCCTGACGCGCAACAGAATCCTGGGTTCCTGCGGTGTTTGGTACGGCATGCTGGGTCATACGCGGAAAGCCAATTCTACCCGGTCTTCGCAGAAGGCGGAATCAGCGATACTTGCCCACTCCCGCTTCGGTTTCAGGTTAGGCGGAAATTCAAAAGGGCTGGGTGAGCGCACGACCGACTGGACGGTAGGTTCCAGAATGGCACCGCTAACTTCATTTCCGGCAAGTAGTTACCAAATCACACAGAATCCTACCAAAAAACATAGCACGCGCGAGGCGCTGCTTTTATAATCGAGGAAGTCATTTCTTTGTGGCCACTTGTGAGATCGAGAATGTCAACAGGGGTGGCAGTGAACGTGCTTAAGCCAACGAACGGGGATCCCATCCCAGAGCGAGGGATGGCGCAGCGGTCCATGGACAAAGACTTCCAAAATCGTTTCACCGTGGTTTTGCTGACCCTGCTGACCGCCGCTGCCATCGCTTTTGCCGGAATCAACCTCCAGAAAGAACGCGAGTTCCAGGTCCCTTACGATGGAGTGTGGTGGCTGGAGCATAGCGGAAACCTCGTCGCCGATCAGGTGCAGCCCGACGGCCCGGGTGCGCGAGCAGGCATCAAAACAGGGGATCGCGTTGTCGCGGTGAATCAGCGGCCGGTGAATGACGGCGCGCAATTGTCGCGCGAACTCTACCGTGCCGGGGTCTGGTCCAAAGCGACGTATTCCCTGGTCCGGCAGGCGGTTCCCGTCGACACCGACGTGGTGCTGGTCCCGGCCGAGAAATCGCAAAACACCTGGCTGCGGCTGATCGCGCTGATCTATTTGGGGATCGGCCTCTACGTGCTGCTGCGGCGCTGGACTGCGCCCGGTTCCCTGCACTTTTACATTTTTTGCCTGGCATCGTTTGTTCTGTACGCCTTCCAGTACACCGGGAAGCTCAATGGCTTTGACTGGACCATCTACTGGGGCAGCATTGTGGCGGGATTGCTGCAGCCCGCGTTGTTTCTGCATTTTGTTCTCACCTTTCCCGAGCGCCGGCAGTTTGTTCGCGAACACAAGTGGGCAATCCCCGCCGTCTATGTTCCGGGATTGTTGTTCCTGGGCATGCAGATTTTTGCCCTGCAGTATTTGAAGGCGAGCGAGCGGCTGCGCTGGGATCTCGACCGGCTGCAGATGGGTTATCTGGCGGCGTTCTTCATTGCGGCGGCGGGCGTGCTCTGGCATTGCTATCGCCGGGCGCGTACTCCCGTACTCAGGCAGCAACTGAACTGGATTACGCGAGGAACTATCGTCGCGGTCGCGCCCTACACGCTGTTCTATGCGATTCCGTACATGGCTGGCGTGATGACGACGCCGGCCATGAAGATTTCCGTTTTGTCGCTCGGCCTGCTGCCTCTGACTTTCGGATACGCCATTTTCCGCTACCGTTTGATGGATGTGGATTTGATCTTCAAGCGAGGCATGGTTTACACGCTGGCGGCAGCGTCCATCGCGGGAGTTTACTTTGCCGTGGTCGCCGCCGTGGCCGAATTGGCGCAACGCCAGGTGCCAAGTTCCGGTCCCAAGGGGCTGATACTGGCGGTCGTGGTGACGGCGGTGCTTTTCGATCCCGTCCGCAAATGGATTCAGGAGCGCATCGATCAATTCTTCTATCGCACGCGCTACGACTTCCGCAAGACCTTGATCGAGTTCGGACGCGAACTGAGTTCGGAAACGGATTTGGACCGCATGCTGAGTTCGGTGGTGGACCGCCTATCACGGACATTGATGGTCGACCGCATGGCGATCTTTCTGTCCACGGGCGAGGCCGGGGGGCGCATTCAGCTGGCCAAGTCTTTTGGCATGGCGCAGACCGGCGGCATGGATTTGAGTTTTCTCAGCAAGCCGCGTCCGGAAATGGAAGCGGGCCACCTGTTTTTCGACAACACCCACCAAGTTCCGCGGGAGGCGCCGACGGCGCAGGAGGCCATCGCCAGGCTGGATTTGAATTACTACATCCCGTGCCACTCCCAGCAACGGGTGATTGCGTTCCTCGGATTGGGCAAGACTGTGGCGGGCGATTTCCTCTCCAGCGAGGATGTGGAATTGCTGGAAACGCTGGCCGGCAACCTGGGCATCGCCATTCAGAACGCGCGCTTGTACGCGTCGCTGGAGCAGAAGGCCGCGGAGTATGAGCGTCTGAAGGACTTCAACGAAAACATTGTCGAGTCCATCAACGTGGGCGTGCTGGCGGTGGATCTGGCGGACCGTATCGAATCCTGGAATTCGCAGATGGAGGCGATGTACGCCTTGCCCCGCTGGCAGGCGCTGACTCGTCCGCTCGGCGAGGTCTTCCCGGCGGCTTTCGTGGAAGAGTTCTACCGGATGCGGCAGAATCCTGGCATACACAACCTGTATAAGTTCCGGCTGAAAACTCCGGCCGGAGAAAACCGGACGGTGAATGTCGCCATCGCTCCCTTGGTCACAAAGAAGTTCAACGTGATCGGGCGACTGATCATCATGGACGACATCACGGAGCGCATGGAGTTGGAAGCGCAGCTCTCGCAGGCGGACAAGCTGTCGTCGATTGGCCTGCTGGCCGCAGGTGTCGCTCACGAGGTGAATACGCCCCTGGCCGTCATTTCGTCGTACGCGCAGATGCTTTCCAAGCAGTTGCAGGGCGATCCGCAGAAGGGCGCGCTGATGGAGAAAATTACCCGGCAAACCTTCCGGGCATCGGAGATCGTCAACAACCTGCTGAACTTCTCGCGGACCAGCGGGACCGAGTTTGCCGACGTGGATGTAAACCGGATTATTCGGGACACGATGGCGTTGCTCGAGCATCAATTCAAGACCACGAAGATCCGCGTGCAACCCGAACTGAGCGGCCATTTGCCGCCGATCAACGGGAATGCCGGACGATTGCAGCAGGTGTTCTTGAATTTGTTTTTGAACGCCCGGGACGCCATGCCCAACGGCGGGACACTGCGGGTAGCAACCTCGAATGGAGACAGCGTGAGCGTGGTCGTTTCCGACACCGGAACCGGCATTGCGCAGGAGCACATCCGGCGCATTTACGATCCATTTTTCACTACCAAGGCTTCGCCCCAACAAGCCCAGCAGAGCCGCGGGACGGGATTGGGCCTATCGGTAACCTACGGCATCATTCAGGAACATGCGGGGAAAATCCGTGTGGAAAGCCGCCCCGGCGAAGGCACCTCGTTCTATCTGGATTTTCCCTTGACGAGGAAACCGGTCAATGTCTGAAGCCGCCGTCATTTCGCGCCGAAGTGCAGGGGAAGCCTCGGCTTCGCCGTCCGGGTCAGTGTTAATCATCGATGACGAGGCGGAAATCCGCGAGTCGCTGCAGACGTTATTGGAAATGGACGGCTACGAGGTGGACTCCGCCGGGAGCGGCGAGGAAGGCCTGAACCGCCTGGGAGACCGGTCCTTCGACCTTGTACTGCTGGACCTTGCGCTTCCCGACCGCAATGGCCTCGACCTGCTGGCGGAACTGCACGGCCAGGCGCCGCAGATCGCGGTCATCATGATCACCGCTTACGGCACTGTGGAAAACGCGGTGCGGGCGATGCAAACCGGGGCGGTAAACTTCGTCCAAAAACCCTGGGACAACGAGAAACTGCTGGCCGACGTGCGCGCCGCCATCGCCCGCCACCGCGCCGAAGAAGAGAACATCCAGCTCAAGCGCGCCCTGAAGCAGCGCTATAACTTCGAAAGCATCGTGGGCAAGAGCGATCCCATGTTGAAGATCTTCGACCTGGTGGCGCAAGTCGCGCCCAGCCGGTCCACCGTCCTGCTGCAAGGCGAAAGCGGAACCGGCAAGGAACTGATCGCCAAGGCGATTCATTTGAATTCGCAGCGCCACGACCGGCCGTTTGTGCCGGTGAACAGCGGCTCCATGCCGCCGGACCTGCTGGAATCCACGCTGTTCGGGCACGTCAAGGGGGCGTTTACCAGCGCCATCGCCTCCAAGAAGGGCTTGTTCGAGATTGCTGACCGCGGCACGCTGTTCCTCGATGAAATCGGGACCATGAGCATGGACACGCAGAGCAAGATTCTGCGCGTACTGCAGGACCGGAAATTCATGCATCTCGGCGGGGTACACGAAGTGCAAGTGGACGTGCGAATTATCGCCGCCACCAACGTGGACCTCAAACAGCAGGTGCGGGAAGGCAAGTTTCGCGAGGACCTGTTCTACCGGCTGAACGTGATCACCATCGAGCTTCCGCCCCTGCGGCAGCGCAAGGAAGACATTCCGCTGCTGGTGGATTTCTTTCTCGGCAAATACTCGGAAGAGAATGAACGCCCGCTGCGGCGCATCACTCCGGAAGCGCTGCGGCCTTTGCTGGCCTATGCGTGGCCGGGCAACGTGCGCGAACTGGAGAACGTGATCGAGCGGGCGGTGGTGCTCTCCTCCAATTCGCAAATCGGCGCCGAACTGCTTCCCGAACAGATCACCGGCCGCGGCACTACGCTTCCTCTGCTCGAACATCGCGCGGACGCCTCCCTGTTCGAAATCATGGAAGATTGCGAGCGTCACGTGATTGTGGACATGCTGGAGAAATGCAACTGGAACCAGACCGAAGCGGCGGAACGCTTCCACGTGCCGCTTTCCACCCTGAACCAAAAGATCAAACGGCTCAATATCGAGATTAAGAAAAAAGTGCGGGAGTAGCTGCCTTCAGTCGTTGGTCTTCAGTCGTCCCTCGGCACTCGCTATCAGCCGTCAGCCCTCAGCTTCCGCAACCACAAGAAGACCCGCCTGCTAGCTAAAGTCTGACGACCAATGGCTGACGACTGAAAGCTGAAAGCTTCTCTGCTATAGTCGGTCAGAGTAGAGGCGACGATCCATGGCAGCGGGAGACTTTCTAAGCCGTGTGGAACTGATCTCACCCACAGACTGGGCCAAAGGCAAGGTCCAATCTATCCAGGAATACTCCTTGCTGGCGGTACAGTCGCTGGCCAATCTGTTCAAGCGGCCGCTGTATGTGGCCGACATGGTTCAGCAGGCCGATCTGATCGGCTTTGGGTCGCTGCCGATCGTGTTAGCTGCGTGTTTCTTCACCGGGGCGGCGCTGGCGCTCAATAGCGCCACCACGCTCAGCCGGTTCGGCGCCGAGACCGTCATCGGAGAACTGGTTTCGTTGGGCATTGTGCGGGAACTGGGGCCGGTGCTGGCAGGATTGGTGGTGGCGGGACGAAATTCCTCCGGCATGGCCAGCGAACTTGGCTCGATGATTGTGACCGAACAGATCGATGCCATGCGCGCCCTGGGCACCGATCCGGTGAAAAAGCTAGTCACACCGCGCGTGATCTCGACCATCATTATGCTGTTTTTCCTGACCATCCTCGGCGATCTGATGGGTTTGGTGGGCGGGAACGTTGTGGCGAGCATGCTGCTGGGCATGGACTCGCATGAGTATTGGAGCAACGCCTGGCAGAACCTGGTTTATTCCGACGTGTTCATGGGGCTGACCAAGCCCCTGGTGTTTGGCTTTATTATCGCGACTGTCGGCTGCTACTACGGATTGTCGACCAAAGGCGGTACCCAGGGCGTGGGGCGCGCCACCACCGAAGCCGTGGTCACGGCCATGATTCTAATTATTGCGGTTGACGTTTTTGTGACCCGGGTCCTGATGATTTTGCTTGGAGTCTAGCGCTCCTGGGAGCGCGTTCAAGAAGACGCTTTATGGGATATCGCTGAAGAATGCCGACACCGACCCTGCCGCTGGAACACGCGACCGCCGCCGAGCCGGAACCGGCTGGCGACGTGGTGGTATTCGACGACGTTCATTTGAGCTTTGATCGCGGGCCGGTGCTCGATGGCATTTCTTTTCGGCTGGCACGCGGCGAAACCAAGGCAATTTTCGGCGTAGCCGGCGCGGGCAAGAGCACGATCCTAAAACTCGCGCTCGGGCTGTTGAAACCCGATAGCGGGCGCATCCTCGTGCTCGGTGAAGATGTCACGGCGATGCGCGAAGAGGATCTGTTCGAGCTGCGGCGCAAGATCGGCATCGTGTTTCAGGAAAGCGCACTATTCGATTCGCTGACCGTCCGGGACAACGTTGCTTTCCGGCTGATGGAGGAAGGTGGAGTTTCCGAGGAAGAGACCGACCGCCGAGTCCGCGAGGCGCTGAGCTTCGTAGAGCTGGAGCACACGGTCGACATGCTTCCCTCGGAGCTTTCGGGAGGCATGCGGCGGCGAGTCGCCATTGCCCGCGCGATCATTACGCAACCTGAGTTGCTGCTTTACGATTCACCGACCGGCGGCCTGGATCCGGTTACCTCCACGACCATTATTGAGTTGATCGTGAAGCAGCGCGACGTGTACAAAACCAGTTCGCTCCTGGTCACGCATCGGCTGCAGGACGCCTTCACCATGGCAACTCACTACTTTGACCGCAAGACCAATCACATGCAGCCGCTGCCGCCCGGCGGACACACGGAAGTTCCTATTGACTTTCTGGTGTTACGCGACGGTAAAGTGATTTTCGACGGAGACTCCCACCAGCTGGCCGAAACCAAAGACGAATACATTCGGGAATACATCTCGTAACGCGACGCGCCAGCTGAGCGTTCGGTTCCGCTGGCTAGGTCGCTCTTATCGCAGTCTTGCGCAGCCCTTCCGCGCGCGCTTCCATGGTCTTTAAACGCTCACGGCCCTGTTTCGTCCTCTTAGCCAGGGTTTCGACGTGCAGCAGCAACTTTGGCGAGTTGAGCTTGGCGCGAATTTCCTTGAGAAAAGGACTCACCTTGGCAAACGTAAACCACATCTCACCGCAACAATCGAAGAAAAGATCCTCGTTCAGCGCGCCTCGCAGAACCAACGAAGCAGCCATATCCCAATAACCCATCACCTGGCGCCCCCAGGCGTTCTCCGGAATGGAGAAGGCGCTGGCAATCTTGATGTAGTCGTCAGCATTTTGCGGCCAGAAGCTTCCGCTCCACCAGGCGCGGGCTTTGCGCATCTCGGCCTCGCGGCGGAAATCGTAGAGTTGAAGGATTATTTGGGCATCTGCGGCGGTCGGCTTTTTGGCCATGGCATTTCTCCTGGATTGTTTCGATTTGAAAAGTCTTGATTACCCCGCCGTGGCGGCTTCTCCCGGTGGAGTCTCCCCTGGAATCGGCCGCTCAAACTCGCATTCCTTGTTGGGACAAGCGATGACCGGGCCCGCTTTCAAGTATTTTTCCACCAGGTACTCGCTGCCGCAACTGGGGCATTTCTCGGCCAGCGGCTTGTGGGCGGAAGTGAACTTGCACTTCGGATAGTTGCCGCATCCGTAAAACGTGTTTCCCTTGCGCGCCTTCTTCTCCACCAAGTCGCCGTCTTTGCAGAGCGGGCATTTCACGCCTATATAGTTTTGCTTGACATACTTGCACTCGGGATAACCGCTACAGGCAGTGAATTCGCCAAACCGCCCATGGCGGATCATCATATTGCGGCCGCACTTGGGGCAAAGCTCATCGAGCGGAATATCCGGAACCTTCTTGCCCTGATCGAGGCGGCGCGTGGTTTTGCAATCCGGATATCCGGTGCAGGCCATGAATTGGCCAAAGCGGCCGCGCTTGAGGACCATTACCCGGCCGCAGTTCTCGCAGTACTCTTCTTGCGTGGTCTCCTGCACGTCGGCGGAATCGAGGTCCGGCAGGTTGATCGGGTTTTCCTTGGTGAAGGTGCAGCTATTGGGATCTTCCTTGTCGTAGGAACTGCAAGCATAGAACGAACCGTGCTTGCCCCACTTGATAACCAGCGGCGAGCCGCAGCGTTCGCATTTTTCGTCGGTGGGCTTCTCCATCCGCTTGATGTTCTCCATGTGCTTGGAGGCGTAGCGGAGGTCTTTCTCGAATTTCTTGTAGAAGTCGCCAAGGGCATCGGTCCAGGTCTGCTTGCCTTCCTCGATTTCGTCGAGTTCTTCTTCCAGGCGTGCGGTGTACTGGACATCGAAGATGTCAGGAAAGTTTTCGACCAGCAGATCGGTGACTACCAGGCCGATTTCCGTGGGCGTAGAACTTGCCGCCCAACTTCTGCACGTACTGACGCTCCTGGATGGTGCTCAGAATCGCGGAATAGGTGGAGGGCCGGCCGATGCCACGCTCTTCCAGTTCTTTCACCAGTGAAGCTTCGTTGTAGCGCGGCGGCGGCTCGGTGAAGTGCTGCTCGGGCTTCAGTTCCCGCAACGTCAGCTTCTGGCCCGGCTCGAGCGGAGGCAGCTTGTGCTTGAGTTCTTCTTCCTCTTCGTCCTTGCCTTCCTTGGACTCCTCGTACACTTTCAGGAAACCATCAAACTTCAGCACCGAACCGCTTACCCGGAACCAGAAAGCTTGCGATCCGGATTTTGCGTCGATGTCCACGCTGGTCTGGTCGAAGACCGCGGGCGTTAATCTGTGAAGCCACGAAACGCTGCCAGATCAGCTTGTAAACTTTATATTCATCCTCTTTCAAATACTGCTTGATCTGGTCGGGATGACGCACCGCCGAACTGGGGCGAATCGCCTCGTGCGCGCCTTGCGCATCCTTCTTCTCTTTATAGGTGTTGGGCGCTTCTGGAAGATATTCAGCGCCGTATTGCGTCTTGATGAATTCCCGCACTTCGGCAATGGCGTCGGGCGAAACCCGGGTGGAATCGGTACGCATGTAGGTGATCAGGCCGACCGGACCCTCTTCGCCAATGTCCACGCCTTCATAAAGACGCTGTGCGATCATCATGGTGCGCTTCACGCTGAAGCGCAGCTTGCGCGAGGAATCCTGCTGCAGCTTGCTGGTGGTGAAGGGCGGAGTGGCGTTGCGGCGCCGCTCCTTGCGATCGACGGTGCGGACAATCCAGTCGGCTTTCTCGAGGGCGGCGCGAATCTTCTCCGCTTCCTCGCCGTTGGGGACTTCGACTTTTTCCGTGCCTTTGCCGACGAAGCGGGCATCGAAGGCTGGCGGTTTGCTGGCGGCGAGGTGCGCGTCGATGGTCCAATATTCCTGTTTTTGAAAAGCTTTGATCTCGCGTTCGCGATCGACGATGAAGCGCAACGCGACGGTCTGCACCCGGCCGGCGGACAATCCGCGCCGGACTTTGTCCCACAAAAGCGGCGAAACCTGGTAGCCCACCAGCCGGTCGAGAACGCGGCGCGCCTGTTGCGCATCGACCAGATTCTGATCGATGTCGCGGGGATGCTCGAAAGCCTCTTGCACGGCGCGTTTGGTGATCTCGTTGAACGTGACCCGGCGGATGCGTTCGCCTTCGCCGTCCTTCTTCTTTTTCTTCTTCCCCCTGGCGCCGTTGCCCAGTTCCTCGGCCAAGTGGGCGGCCATGGCTTCGCCTTCGCGGTCCGGATCAGGCGCTAGGTAGATGGTGTCCGCGGAAAGGGCCAGTTTCTTCAGCTTGGCGAGAACTTTCTCCTTGCCGGGAATGACCACGTATTCCGTTTCGAAATTATTGTCGGTATCCACACCGAGGGTGCTTTTGGGCAGATCCTTCACGTGGCCGAGCGATGCCTCGACGGTGAAGCCTTTGCCCAGATATTTCTCGATGGTTTTCGCCTTGGTGGGCGATTCGACGATGACTAAACCCTTTGGCAATATGTCCTCAGTCCGAACGTTCTTTTTTTGAAGCTAGCACGAAAGAGAGAGAATGAACAAGTAACGCTGTTGCAGCTATCAGCTATCAGCCGTCAGCTTTCAGCTTATGGATCAACGACGTCAACATGCGCTTGACCTCCGTAGCTTCGTCCACTAACCGTTGGTAGTCATGCGTTTTCAGCAGGTCCAGGTCCGATGCCAGAAGCAAATGATATTCAAGCTCGCTCGCCGACCCCATAGCCATCTGTAGAAACCGACCGAGTTCGTGATCGCCTTTTCGACAGCATCCCTCGGCAATATTTGCTCCGATCGAGGCCGAGGATCTGCGCATTTGGCTGGTCAAACCGTAGAGTTCTTCTCGGGGAAACGATCTGCTCGTTTTGTATACGTCCAGAGTCAGGTTGTGCGCCTTTTCCCATACTTTTAGGTTGCGAAAACTCTGCATAGGGCTTCCACTGAGAGCTGATGGCTGAAAGCTGACAGCTAGCTAAAAGCTCTTCACAAAATTCTTCCCCGGCATTTGCCTCACTTTCCCCGCCAGTTCTAGTTCGAAAAGGGCGGCGAAGATTTCGGACGACGATAAATACGGCTCCAGGCGCTCGACGATTTCGTCGATCTGGGTGGCTTCGTCCGCCTTCAACAGGGCCAGAATTTTCTTTTCGTGGGGTCCCAGCGGGCTGTCGTCTGCGAATAGAGATGCAGTTTCCGGGCTCTGCGATTCAGCGCCGCCCGCCGGCTGCAGCGCAAGTCTAACTTCTACAGGGAGTTCCTCCCACACGTCCTCCCAGGTAGCGACCAGCTTCGCGCCCTGTTTGATGAGGGTGTTCGGTCCCCAGGAGTTTTTGTTGGTGACGTTGCCGGGCACCGCGAAGACTTCGCGGTTCTGCTCCAAAGCGCAGCGAGAAGTAATGCGGGTTCCGCTGTATTCCGCGGCTTCCACAACGAGCACGCCGACAGAAATTCCGCTGATGATGCGATTGCGGATAGGGAAATTTTGCGGTGCGGGAAAAGTGCCCATGGGAAACTCGGAGATGAGCGCGCCTCCCAGAGCGAGAATCTGCTCGGTCAGACGGGAGTTTTCTTTGGGATACGTGACGTCAACGCCGGTGCCGAACACGGCTACCGTCTTGCCCTTGGCCGCGATTGCACCCCGATGCGCGGCAGCATCCACGCCGCGGGCCAGGCCACTGAGAATGACCAATCCGCGGGCAGCAAGATCGCAGGACAAGCGCTCGGCCATCCCCGTTCCATACGGGGTGGGATGCCGCGTTCCCACGACGGCGATTCCGGGGCGGCATAGCACCGCCGGATCACCGCGCACATAGAGCACCAACGGCGGATCGTAGATCTGGGCGAGATTGGAAGGATAGGCGTCGTCGCCCAGCGCAACAATACTGACGCCAGCGGCAGTGGCGCGTCCTATTTCGTCATTGGCCAGTTCGCGGGAGCGCCCGGTCCCCAGCGACTGGGCGGAAACGGCTTGAATGCCCGCTGCTTCCAACTCCGTGAGTGAGGCATGGAAAACAGACTGGATACTCCCAAAACGCTCGACCAGGCGCCGTGCCCTCGTGGGTCCCAAACCGGGGGTGAGCGCCAAGGCGAGCCATTGCAGTGCCGGCGTGTCCGACGTTGGATGAGCTACGGCAACCGCTTGCGGCACTGCCACCTCCGATGACCTTCACGCCGGACTCTATACATGGTGAAAAAACACTGTCAAGGTCAGATGACACATGGTTTGTTAAAATCTTGTCTGTCAGCAAAATGAGACGTCTTCGTATCTCCGCCATTTCCTACCTCAACACAGCCCCCCTGATGTGGGATTTTGAGCATGCCGAGGCAGGCGCGGAATTCGATATTTCGTACACCGTCCCCTCGCGCTGTGCGACGCAATTGGCTGAGGGATCGGCGGACATTGGCATCATTCCGGCGGCGGCCTACACCACGATTCCGGACCTCCTTATCGTTCCCGGAGTCGCAATTGCGTCGCGCCGAAGCGTGCGTTCCATCCTGTTGGTGAGCAAGGTCCCGCTAGAACAAATCAAGACGGTCGCGCTCGATGCTTCTTCGCTGGCCTCCGTGGCACTGATCAAAGTGCTGTTCGCGAAGTGGTGGGGCGAGGGCCGAACATTCACCGCGATGGAACCCGATGTGGAGCGGATGCTGCAGCAGCACGATGCCGGCTTGGTGATCGGCGATCCGGCGTTACGGGTGGACCGTTCCCGCTATTTGACTTACGATTTGGCGGAAGAATGGGTGAGGCT
Organism: uncultured Acidobacteriaceae bacterium; assembly: GCA_963776125.1. Classification (GTDB taxonomy): domain Bacteria; phylum Acidobacteriota; class Terriglobia; order Terriglobales; family Acidobacteriaceae; genus PALSA-270. The sequence goes on from CAVZMC010000063.1 coordinate 39,180, forward strand.
GACGGGTCAGCCCTTTGTGTTTGCATTCTGGGCCGTACGCCGAGACGCGCTTAAACAGGCCGCACCCTCCCTGGACGTGGCTGAGATATTTCAGCGGTCTCGCGATCACGGGTTACGGCCGGAGAATCTGGCGCAAATTGCCCGCGTCTGGGCGCCGCTCGCCGGCTTGACCGAGATTCAGGTGAAAGAATATCTCACCGAAAATATTCACTACTACCTCGACCCGGAGAGCACGCGCGGGATGGAGCTGTTCTTTCGCTATGCCCAGGAATGCGGATGTTTGCCCGCCCCGCCGCCACTGCGCTTCCTGGATGTAACCAAGTTCGCGCTCACTTGAGAGGCCGCTACCAGCCAAACCCACATCATTGTGCCTGGGGGAAAGTACAAGTACGGGCGATCTGATTCGAAAGAGGCCGGGAATATGTTGCTGAAAATGATGAAGTCGAAGATTCACCGTGCAACGGTCACGCGGGCGGACATCCACTATGAAGGCAGCATCGGGATTGATGGCCAATTGATCGAGGCGGCCGGCCTTCTGCCGGATGAGGCAGTCCACGTGTGGAACATCAATACCGGACAGCGGATCGAGACTTACGTCATTCCATCGGAACCCGGCTCTGGAGAGATCTGCCTCAACGGCGCGGCGGCACGATTAGCCCAGCCCGGTGACCTGGTGATTATCGCTAGTTTTTGCTGGTTGGAGGAGGACGTGGCTCGCCGGCATCGCGGGCGGGTGGTTCTGGTCGATGAGCACAATCGGCCATTGAAGGATTGCTGAACAAGGACTTGCCGGAGATCGCTCACCGAAAGTGATTTGGCGATTCGATTCTTTCCCAGACTGCCCCGGAAGCTCCGGCTGTTCCTAAGCTGGTAGACTGCCGACAGGCATGCAACTTTTTCTTCATCCCCAATTCTCACTCGCGATATCCACGTGGACACGGCTGCGCCGGCTCGGCGGTCCCGGTCTGATTTTGCTGGGGATCGCCGACAACTCTCTCATTCCTCTCACGGGCAGCACGGATGTCCTGACGATCTGGCTGGCGGCTCATCATCGCGAGCCTTGGCCGTACTACGCGCTGATGGCGACGATTGGTGCGGTGGCCGGCGGCTACATTACCTACAGCTTGGCCCGCAAAAGCGGCAAAGAGGCCATGGAGCACAAGCTTTCCAGAAAGAGGGCCGCACAGGTTTATCGGGCGCTCGAGCGCTGGGGATTTTCCGCCGTGGCAGTGTCAGCGGTTTTGCCTCCGCCATTTCCAATTGTGCCGTTCCTGCTGGCTGCCGGAGCCATGCAGTATTCGCGCAAGAAGTTTCTAGCCGCGCTCACGCTCGGCCGCGGAATCCGCTACACCATCCTCGCCGGACTGGGAGCGTGGTACGGCAGTCACATCGTGCGCTTCTTCGCGCACTACTACAAACCGGCGCTGGCCATCCTGATCGGTTTGGCGGTTCTGGGAACGGCGATGACCTTGGCCGAGTACTACCGAACCCGGGCGAAGAAGGCTGCTGCCAAGCTGCACACCAGCCCCAAGGCTCGCACGGCTTGATCCAGGGATTTGGAGCATCGGCCCGGCCTCCGCTAGAATCGAGCTTGAGCGCTGATTTCCTATGTCCTTGACTAAAGACCAAGCCCTCGACCTGTTCCGCTCGGACGACCTCATTGGCATTGGCATGGAAGCGGATGCCGTTCGGCGCAAGCTGCATCCGGAAGGCGTGGTCACCTACATCATCGATCGCAATATCAACTACACCAACTACTGCACCGAGTATTGCACTTTCTGCGCCTTCTATCGCCCTCTGAAGGGACCGAAGGCCAAAGAAGGCTACGTCCTCGACTTCGAGACGATCTACGAGAAGATTCGCGAGACGGTGGAACTGGGCGGAACGGGCGTGCTGATGCAGGGCGGTTTGCATCCCGATCTGAAGATTGACTGGCACGAGCAGATGTTGCGCGGCATCCGGCAGCGGTTTCCGCAAGTTCATTTGCACTGCTATTCGGCTTCCGAGATCATCGCCATCGCGGAATACAGCGGGCTGAGCATTCGCGACACCATTGCGCGGCTGAGGGACGCCGGGCTCGATTCCATCCCAGGCGGCGGGGCGGAAATTCTCGACGACGAAGTCCGCTACAAGATCGCGCGGCTGAAATGCCTGACCGACGACTGGCTTAATGTGCACCGCACCGCGCACCAGCTCGGCATGCGGACGACCGCGACTATGATGTTCGGGGTGGGCGAGAGTTACGAGAACCGCATCAACCACTTCCAGCGGCTTTACGAACTGCAGGAAGAAACAGGCGGGTTCACCGCCTTCATCCCCTGGAGCTTTCAGCCGGCAAACACGGCGCTGGGCGGGCGCCATTGGGATGAGGCCACATCGGTCGAATATTTGAAGGTGCTGGCCATTTCGCGGCTCTATCTTTCCAACTTCCTTAATGTGCAGTCGAGTTGGGTGACGCAAGGATTGAAAGTCTGCCAAATGGGACTGCGCTTCGGGGGAAATGACGTTGGCTCAGTGATGCTGGAAGAGAACGTCGTTCGCGCCGCGGGCGTGACCAACTGCACCACCGAAGAAGAACTGCGGCGGATCATCCGCGATGCGGGGTTCAGGCCAGCGCAGCGCGACACGCTGTACCGGCAGTACTTCTTGAACTGAAGCAAAAATGAAAACGGCCTCAGTCGCCTGAGACCGATCTCGAAGTGCACGGAACCCTGTCTAATTTCAACTGTATTATCTGAAATCTAACGCTAGGAAGCAAGGAGAACCCGAACCCTGTCAAGCAGGTTCTCCCAACTTGGCACTTCCATTGCCGCCCTCGAAACCTGAGGAATGGACCCGGCGGGACTCGAACCCGCACCTGAAACTTGACAGGGTTCCGTGCTACCGGTTACACCACGGGCCCACGGGAACAAACCTAGTGTGCCCACGATGGAATTGCATGTTCGCCCGTCACAATAAAGTGAGCTGCGGACCGATCCGGGAATCGCGAGTGGGATTGCCTTTCGTCGCGATGTCCCCATTCCGTTCACAAATAACGTAACCCGCACAAAAACAACCATTTAGGTACTGGTTTTCATCAAACACGGTATTCACCCATCAGGTACAATGGTTGGTTCAGGGACACGTCACTGTCCGCCAAAGAGGTTCCTACGCTGCCGGTTTTCGCCATTTCGCCGCCGCCGTCCGCCATGTTTCTCGCGGCCCGAGGCATTGGTCCCTACATTCGCCAGCATTTTCTGGATACGACCTTCAAGGGCCTGTACCAAGTCAACGCTTTCGATATGGCGCTGTTGATTCCTTATTTTGTAGTTTTGGTGCTGCTGGCATCCTACGGCGTGCACCGCTACGTACTGGTTTATCTCTACTACAAACATAAGAAGAACCGCACCACCGATCCGGCGGCTACCTTCTCCGAGCTGCCGCGGGTAACGATTCAACTACCCATTTTCAACGAGCAATTCGTGGTAGAGCGGCTATTGCAGGCGATTTGCCGCATTCAGTATCCCGCCGACAGGCTCGACATTCAGGTGCTGGATGATTCGACCGACGAAACTCAGCCGGTTGCGCGCGGCCTGGTCGAACACTATGCGGCTCAGGGATGCCCGATCACCTATCACCATCGCACCAACCGGCACGGCTACAAGGCAGGTGCGTTAGCTGAGGGCATGAAGACGGCCAAAGGCGAATTCATCGCCATTTTCGATGCTGACTTCGTTCCGCCGGAAGATTTTCTGACGCGCACCATCCACCACTTCACGGAGCGCAAGATTGGCATGGTGCAAACTCGCTGGACGCACATCAATCGCCACTACTCGTTTCTGACCGAGGTGGAAGCGATTCTGCTGGATGGTCATTTTGTCCTCGAGCATTCCGGCCGCGCGGGCAGCGGAGTCTTCTTCAATTTCAATGGGACGGCCGGCGTATGGCGGCGCAGCGCTATTGACGATGCGGGCGGCTGGCAACACGACACCCTGACCGAAGACACCGACCTTTCCTACCGCGCCCAGCTAAAAGGCTGGAAATTCATTTACCTGCAGGATGTGGAATGCCCGGCCGAATTGCCAGTCGAAATGACGGCTTTCAAGACTCAGCAGGCGCTGGGCCAAAGGTTTGATCCAAACCGGAAAAAAGATTCTGCCGCCGGTGCTGAAAAGCAAGCAGCGCCTTCACGTGAAACTGGAAGCCTGGTACCACCTGACCTCCAATATGAGTTATCCGCTGATGATCGTGCTTTCGGTGCTGCTGTTGCCGGCCATGATCATCCGTTTTTACCAGGGCTGGTTTCAGATGCTCTACATCGACCTACCACTGTTCGTGGCTTCGACCTTTTCCGTTTCCAGCTTTTATCTGGCCTCGCAGCGGGAACTGTTTCCCCGCAACTGGCCTCGCGCGCTTCTCTATGTGCCGTTTCTCATGGCCCTGGGAATTGGCCTGACCGTTACCAATACGATTGCGGTGCTGGAAGCGCTAGTGGGAAGAAAAACTCCCTTCGCCCGCACGCCCAAATACCATGTGGAGTCGAAGAAAGACAAGGTGCACGCGGGAAAGTACCGGCGCCGCTTGGGTTGGGTGCCGTGGATCGAGCTTTTGATCGGCGGCTACTTTGCTCTCACCGTTTACTATGCGATCGACAACGAGAACTACATCACCGTGCCGTTTTTGCTTCTGTTTGTGATCGGTTACTGGTACACGGGCCTTATGTCGTTGTTGCAGGGACGATTCTCGGGGATTTCACTGAGGCCCTCGACCCATAACAAACCGTTCCCCGTGGGAGTGTGAGCTGCCAGCAGCTCTTCTTGAAATGCGCAAACTCATCTTTTTTGTTCTTCTGGCCGCACAACTGGGCTGGGCCCTGGACCGCCAGCCCAATGCCGACTACCGCGCCCGACGTCAAGCGCTAGCCCGCAAGGCCGACGGCGGAGTGGTGATTCTTTTTGCGCCCAACGAAGCGGAAGGGCCCAACGACCTGTATGGATATCATCCCGACGAAAATTTCTACTATCTCTCGGGCTGGGCTGAGCCGGGAGCGGCGCTGCTAGTCACGCAGGCGGCCGCCACCGGGAACAATTCAGCCGCGGAATCCTACCCGGGAGATTCTCTTCCTTCCCGACCGCAACTTTGACCAGGAAAAATGGACCGGACCGAAGCTGGGCCCGGAGAATCCCGATGCAGGCAAGATCACCGGATTCGATCAAGTTGCCCGGTTGGACAGTTTGCCGGAAAAGCTGGCCCATTTGCTGACGCGTGAGCAATCCACGATTTACACCGACCTTCCCGACTATGAGGAACCGTCGAATTCCGTCGCCGGGCTGGACTGGCTCACGCGCACCAACACTTTCCCTCCCTATGTTTCGTTTCGCGATGTCCGGCCGTTGTTGTCCTCGCTCCGCACCTACAAGGATGCGGGGGAAATCGAGCTGATTCGCAAGGCGACGGATGCTTCTATTGCCGGCCATTTCGCCGCGATGCAAGCGGTAAAGCCCGGCGTCACCGAACGCGAGATTGCCGCGCTCATGCAATACGAGTATGGGAAGCGCGGCTGCGAGCGGCCGGCCTATGCTCCCATTGTCGGATCGGGATTCAATTCGACCGTGCTCCACTACTCGGACGACTCGGCCACCATGCAAGCGGGAGATGTCGTGGTCATCGACGTGGCGGGCGAATACTCGATGTACGCTTCCGACATTACGCGCACGCTTCCGGTCTCGGGGAAATTCACGGCTCGCCAACGGGAGATTTACGACATCGTGTTGGGAGCGCAGCGCGCGGCCATGGCGGCATTCCAGTCCGGAAAATCCACCCTTACGCGAACCGGGGCGAATTCTCTTTACCAAGTGGCCTACGACTACATCAACTCCCATGGCAAAGATTTGCACGGCCAGCCCTTGGGTCAATATTTCATTCACGGCTTGAGTCACTACGTGGGCTTGAATGTGCACGATGATGACGATTACGAGGTTCCGCTCGGGCCGGGGATGGTGTTCACCATCGAACCCGGAATTTATATTCCGGAGGAGAAGCTGGGTGTGCGCATTGAAGACATTTTCTATGTGGATGCCGGTGGCAAGCTCATCGATTTGACGGAATCGCTGCCGCATACGGCCGACGATGTGGAGCGCGCCATGGCCGCGAAGTAGCGCCTCTGCCTTGTTCTGGAGGCACGCCGCGCCTGGTTTTGATATGCTAGCCTCCGTGCGGATGCTGTGGTGGTTCCTGATCTTGGCCTGCAGCGTCGGGGCGGTCCTATGGGCCGGCATCGCCATCTATCTGCGGGTGCGCCGCCATATGAAAGCTTCATCGCGAGAGACGAGTCACTGAGGGCCGGCTTTTGACAAATCGATTCGGAGAATAGCCGATGGCAAGAACCACAACTCAAATTCTCACCGCTAACGACCGCGCGCTCGAGGCGGCGCGGCAAGTGGCGATCGTCGTCGCTGCCAGCCTGTTCGTAGCTCTATGCGCCCACGTAACGCTCTTTCTCCCGCTGCCGTGGACACCGGTGCCGCTCACTCTGGGCAACTTCGGCGTGCTGATGGTTGGCTTGATGTTGGGAAGCCGTCGCGGTTTTGCCGCGCTGGCGTTGTATTTGGCGGAGGGCGCCATCGGCCTTCCGGTGTTCGCTCCCAGCCCCACCGGGCTGGTGGGTTTCGCACAGATCCTCGGTCCGACCGGCGGCTACCTGATCGCTTATCCATTTGTCGCCGCCCTGGCGGGATGGGTCATGGAGCGCGGCGCCAAGAGTTTCGCGCGTGCCGCCACTGCCGGCGTGCTGGCCGAGATCCTGCTGTTTGCGGGCGGCATCAGCTGGCTCGCGGTGCTCACTCATTCTTTTGCCCAAGCGGTGCGCTTCGGACTCTATTGGTTTGTTTTTGCCGAAGTCATTAAGATTATGTCCGCCGCCGCCATCGCGCGAAGCTGGCAGCGCATTGACAAAGCTCTGCCATGAATCTGGCTGACGCAACCTCGGAAGACGTACCCACGCGACCAACAACCACGCAAGTCCCGGCTGGAGAAAGTAAAGGTTTCATGCATAGCGGCACTTTGTCTCAACCGCGCGAAATCACGGTGGCGCACAGCCCCGATTCCGACGATGCATTCATGTTCTACGGACTCGCCACCAACAAGGTTCGCGTGCCCGGCCTGAAATTCACTCACACCCTTTGCGACATCGAGACCCTGAACCAAAAAGCCATGGAAGGCAAGGGTCTGTACGACGTCACGGCCATTTCTTTTCACGCTTATCCGTATGTTCAGAAGAACTACGCTCTGCTGCCCAGCGGAGGCAGCATGGGCGAGGGCTACGGCCCCATGATCGTGGCCAAGCATCCCTACACGCAGGAGGAGATCAAGGCCAAGCGCATTGCCGTCCCAGGTGCGCTGACCACTGCGTATTTGGTGTTGAGCCTGTTCGCACCCGGCATTGAAACGGAGATCGTTCCCTTCGACCAGATCATCCCGCAAGTCATTGAAGGAAAGTATGACGCGGGCCTCATTATTCATGAAGGCCAGTTAAGCTATTCCAAGTCTGGCCTGCAACGCGTGGTAGACCTGGGCCGGTGGTGGTATGAGGAAACGCGGTTGCCTCTGCCGCTGGGCGGAAATGTGATTCGCCGCAGCCTGGGACCGGAACTCATCTCCAGCATTTCGACGACGCTGCGGGAAAGTATTCAATATGCGCTTGATCACCGCGAGGAGGCGCTGGCTTACGCGCTTCAGTTCGCGCGCGATTTGGATAGCCAGCTCGCCGACAAGTTCGTCGGCATGTATGTGAATGAGCGCACCCTGGATTACGGGCAGGATGGGCGCGAAGCGGTGCGGCGGCTGCTGGAGCTAGGGCACAAGGCGGGGATTATTCCGCACGAGGCGAGAGTGGAGTTTGTGGCGTAGCGAGCTCCTAGCTCCTAGCTGCTAGCTCTTAGCAAAGAACCAGAAGCTAACACCTCCTATCTCACAGTCTCCTTAAACGAGAATATCGGGTCGAGGTCCACCGGCACTTTGGACGCAGACTTCAGCGCAGCCGTCAGTTCCGTCGGCATCACGTCATATTTCTTAAACCAGTCTTCCGCCCGCTGGCGGTCGCCGGTGGCTTCGATTTCGAGCAATTCTTTGGCCAGGTCGGCCAGCGCCCCCGGCATAAGCGAATAGTCGATCGCGTACTTCCCCGACGCCTCGCGTTTGATGGCGCCACGCTCGGAAAGATAGTTGAACTCCATCATCTCCGCCTGGCCGTGCGCCTCTCCGGTGCCGAAGCGGATGGTCCGGAAGATTCCCGCCACGTACGATGCGTAGTATTCTTCGAGCTTTGTCCTTCGGCAGCGCATCGTGATCCACCAGCCATTTCATGCCGAACATGCCCACCACGTCGGCTTTGGCTTCTTCCAGGCCACCGTAGACCGGGCCAATCGCCTCGCGCACATCCACCTTGCCGGAAGCCGTCCGGGCATAGGCTGGGCCCAATCCATGCGAAATCTCGTGCATGATGGTCGCCAGCAGGTAGCCCTCGCCTGAAGCCTTCGCCGCCTGCTCCGGCTGCATCACGTAGCGTGCCAGCGGCAGAATGATGTATTCCACCCGCGCATCCATGAAGTTCTTGAAAAAGATTTTCTTGCTGCCCTTCTGCTCATGGATGCGCGGATCATTCGGCAGATTGTCGGCAACAGCCTGGTAGCCGTGGCGCAGGTCACCCGCGCGGTAAGGCGCATCCATCACTTCCATGGGACTCTGCAGGCCGCGTTTGGAAGGACGGTCTTCGGGCGCGAGAGGCAAAGCATCCTGAATGTCAGGGACATATTTCTGGAACATCTCAAGCTTGCGGCTCTCTTCCTCGTTGCGGATAAGCACTGCCGCGCCGTAACTGGCCTTCACCCCAAGCAGGTCGTCGAGGTAGGTCTCGTAGGGTGCGAAAATGATGTCGAACTTTGGATTTTTCAGATCGAGCCACGCGAGATCGCTGGGAAAGTAGTCGTTGCTGAGCAAAGCGTCGGCGCGTAGACGCAGAAACTTGGCAAAAGCCGGGTCCGCACTCAGTTCGGCCGCTTCCCGCAGGTCCTTGGCGGCTGGCTCCAAAAACGAGCGATACGCGATGTTGTAGGGAATGCCCTCAAGCTGATCGTGGTGCCACCGAACCAGCGTGGTCGAATTGTAGATCTCCGCCTTCTTGCCGGGGTTGGCCTTCACGAACTGCTCGATCTGGTCGCGTGTCAGGCTCTCGGGATAGAATCCCCGGCCCGGCGGCATCGGCGCTGCCCCAACAAAGGGTTTGTTGTCGTCAATAAGGTCGAATCGCGAAGCGTTGATCCACAAATATCGGCGCAACTTCTCATCTCTTGGATCCGTACTCCCAGCGAGTGACTGATAAAGGTCCAGAGCGTCGGGATCGCTCTGCCGCCAATAGATTTCTTCCAGATAGCGGGAAGCGTCCACCAGCTTTTCGACCAACTCTCGTTCGCGCTGCGTCAATCCCGCGGCGTGGAAGGGCATGCGCACTTGGCGAAATTTGGCCAGCCGCTGGTCAAGATCCTGCGTTACCCGCAGATGCGCTGTCTCCGGACCCTGCGCGGCGGAACCTGTCATCACCTCGTGATGTTGCTGGGCTGGGGAAGAACCTGCCATGGCGAGGGTAATCAAAAGGGAAAACAACCATCCCAAATTCTTCATACGCTGAGGATTTTATCAGAGCAACATGGGCGCCATCGAGTCATCGGCTAGGCGGCCCGCGCGCTATGATGCTGATGATGCCCCGCCGTTACCAAGCCCAGACCCTGCTAATTGACGCGGACGATACGCTGTGGGAAAACAACATTTACTTCGAGCGCGCGATCGCCAATTTCATTTCCTTCCTGAATCACCAGGAATACTCCGCCCAGCAAGTGCGCGAGGTGCTGAACGAGGTGGAGCGGGAATGCATCCTAAGCCACGGATATGGCCTGCACAGCTTCGCCCACGCCTTGGCGCAAACCTTCGAGCGCCTGGCAGTCGAACCCATCACACCCGCGCTGCACGAGACCATCGCCGGGCTCACGCGGGCGATTGCCGAGCAGCCCATAGAAATCCGCCCCGGCGTTCGGGAAACGCTGCAGTACCTTGCCGAGCGACATTGCCTGATTCTCATGACCAAGGGCGCAATCGCGGAGCAGTCCGGCAAGTTCGAGCGCTCAGGATTGCGGCAGCATTTCTCCGCCGTGGAAATCGTCGCCGAAAAAGACCCGCCGGCATACCGGGCAGTGGCGGCCAAGCGCGGACTCGCAGCGGCTTGCACGTGGATGATCGGCAACAGCCCCAAGTCGGATATCAATCCCGCGCTGGCGGCCGGCCTGAACGCCGTGCTCGTTCCCCACGGCGATACCTGGATTCTCGAGGATGAAGAAGTTATTCCGGCGCAGCCGCCAAGCCGCCTGCTGATCGTGGAAAGCTTCGAGCAGTTGCGAAACCACTTCTAGAGGCAAATTCTACGCACCAAACTAACTAACAATCGCGCCTCGTTCGCGCCTCGTCCCGCGTGTTAATCTCGTTTTGCTCTGGTTTTTGCTCCCACGCTGAGTGGCGGCACAAAAAAATAATTTCCGGCGGCTTCTGCGCATGGTGGAAGCGCTCTCCGATCTTGGCCCAGAAATGACGGCCGAGCGAGAGTTTCCGCAGACTGCGCGTGCCATGGTCTCCGCTCTGCAGCAGGCGGGTGGCGCGCGCGAGGTCGTGCTTTTCACCTACAGCGACAAGCCTCCCATGCTTAATTCGGTGGCCGCGGATGGCTTTGCGCTCATGCCGGAGCCGGCTGTCATTCCTCTTCTGCCCCGGCAAGTTCACGCGCTTACCGCTGCCCACGGACCCGTGATCCTGAGTTCGGCTTCCTACCAAAATTTCTTGAGTTCTAACGGAAACGTCGCCCCAGAACTTTTCAAGTGTGTGGCTCCCCTGAAGGTTGGGGGCAGGCTGGTGGGAGTCGTCGGCCTAGGGCGCCGCGAGGGCGACGCCCTATACGATGACGAGGAACTGGCCGCACTGGGCCTGCTGTGCCATTACGTCGCGCTGGCCGTACATAATCATGCGCTGACCCAGACCCTGGCACAGCGCGTCTCCGAGAAGGTGCGCCTGTTGGCTTCGCTGCACGGATTTTATGACAATGCGCTCGAGGCCTTTGCCACGGCCATCGACGTAAAGCACGTCAACATTCACGGCCACTCGCTGCGTGTAGGCCGCTACGCCGCCGGAATCGGCGAAGCCATGGGCGTGGATGCGGGCGAGGCCGCGGCGCTCAAATCTGCCGGCTACCTGCACGATATTGGTAAGGTGGTGGTCGATAAGCGGCTATTCGGCAAGCCCACGGCGCTCGATCCCGAAGAATTCCGGGAAATGGCCGATCACACCGTGGTCGGGCATCAAATCGTGAGCGGGGTGCAATTCCCCTGGCCCCGCATCCCAGAGACGGTGCGCTCGCACCACGAGCGCGGCGACGGCTCCGGTTATCCCGACGGGCTGCTCATGGACGATGTGTCCATGCCGGTGCGCATTGTCGGCCTAGCCGACACTTTTGACGCTATGACCAGCGAGCGCCCTTACCGGGAGTCGATGTCCATCGGCGCCGCGTTGAGCGAGATCGTGCATCTTTCGCCGCAGAAATTCGACCCCAACGCCGTGCAGGCCCTGCTATTGCAGGTTCGCCGCGAAGCTGCGGGCAGCAACCGGACGCCGTTTTTCGACGAGCCCCACGTGGTCAACATCGCCCCCGGCGACGTGGACCTGCTCGCCGCCAACCTGCAGCACAAGCTCAGCCACGGGCGCCTTTACCTTACGTAACTTGCCGGTATGCACCGTAAGCTGGAAAACTGGGTGACCGAGCCTGGGGCGAGCAACTTTTTGCGCGCGCCGGGTTCATAATCTACAGGACGTCCAATTTCCCGTGGAGTGGGCATGCGCTTCCAACGCCGGACTATTGCCATAGCGGCCGCGCTCGTGCTGGCTACGCTGACTGCCGCGGTGCAGCTCGCCCTCGCCAAGAAAAAGGAAAAACAAAACACCGAAGACGAGCAAAGGCGCGCCGTGCACGCGCTCAACCGGCTGACCTTCGGCCCCAGACCTGGCGACGTGGAGCGGGTTGCGTCCATGGGCGTCGATGACTGGATCAACCAACAGCTTCACCCGGAAAGAATCGATGACAGCGCCCTCGACGCACGCCTGCAGCCGCTTCGCACCCTTCGCATGGATACCCGCGAAATGGTGGAAGATTTCCCGCCACAGCAAGTGATCAAGGCGGTTGCGGAATACCGGCAAACCATGCCTTCGGATCCAGAACGGCGAGCAGTGTATGAGGCGCAGGTCGAGCGTTACAACCAGCGACTGGAACGCAAGCAGGATGCCACCGCCACGGACGCCGCGGCCAGCAAGAATGGCGGCCAAGCTGCCGCCGACGAAGATGCCGCTGCGCGTCAGCGAGAAGATCGCTTGTATGCCGACCTTAAAGCCGAACAGCTGATTCCTCTGCCAGCCGATGAGCGAATGAAGGCCATCCTCAGCATGTCCACGGAAGACCAGATCGCCTTAGGGCCGGCGCTGCGAGACAACCAGCGCGATCAACTTATGCAGGGCTTGACCGCGAAACAACAGGAAATGCTCCTGGCGATCAACAACCCTCAGCAAGTAGTAAGCGAAGAATTGGTCGAAGGCAAGTTGCTGCGCGACATCTACAGCGAGCGCCAGCTTCTGGAAGTGATGACCGATTTCTGGTTCAACCACTTCAATGTTTTCATCGGCAAGGGCGCGGACCGCTACATGCTCACCAGCTACGAGCGCGACGTGATTCGTCCGCATGCCCTGGGCAAATTTGAAGATCTGCTGGTCGCAACCGCCCACAGCCCAGCTATGCTGTTTTATCTCGACAATTGGCTCAGCGTTGGCCCGGATTCGGATTTTGCGCTGGGCATCCCAAAGCGCCCCGGCAACGCCAATTGGCGCTATCCCACGCGGCAGCCGCCTCCACGGCCACGAGCCAACCGCAGCGGCCTGAACGAGAATTACGGCCGCGAGCTGATGGAATTGCACACCCTCAGCGTCAACGGCGGTTACACCCAGCGCGACGTCACCGAAGTTGCGCGCGTTTTCACCGGCTGGACGCTGAAAGAACCGCGCGAAGGCGGCGGCTTCTTTTTCGATGAGCGCAAGCACGAACCCGGCGATAAGACCGTGCTTGGGCACCGCATCAAGCCGAAGGGCGAAAGAGAAGGCCTCGAGGTGCTCCATCTTCTGGCGCACAATCCATCGACGGCAAAATTCATCTGCACCAAGCTGGCCACGCGGTTCGTCTCCGACGACCCACCCCCTGCCCTGGTGGATCGCATGACGAAAATATTCCTAAAAAAAGACGGCGACATCCGCGAGGTACTGAAGGCGATGTTCGATTCGCCCGAGTTCTGGGCGCCTGACGTTTACCGCGCCAAAGTGAAAACTCCGCTGGAATTTGTCGTTTCCTCGGTGCGCGCCAGCGGCGCCGATGTGAGCGACGCACTGCCGCTGGCTCGCCAGTTGCAGAACATGGGAATGCAGCTCTATGGCGCGCAGCCGCCAACCGGATACTCCATGAAAGCTGACGCTTGGGTGAATTCGTCGGCGCTGTTGGGCCGCATGAACTTTGCATTGGCCCTCACCAGTGGCCGCCTCAAGGGCGTGCAGGTGAATAACAGCATCATGCTGGGCAACGCGAGCGCCTCTTCCGATCCCCAGCAAACGTTGGCGGCATTGGAAAGCACTCTGTTGGTTGGAGGTGTCTCCAAGCAGACCAACGATACCATCGCCGCCAGGCTGCAAGATCCCAAGATCACCCAGCGGCGTCTGGACGACCCGGCGGGCCCGCCGAATGTGGGAATTATCTCTGGCTTGTTACTGGGATCGCCCGAGTTTCAGAGAAGGTAGCTGCTAGCTTCTAGCTAGCGGGCCGAAGCCGCGCGCTGGACCGGAGAATTGAAGCTAGAAACTAACAGCTAGGAGCTTTCTTATGTCCATCACGCGTCGCGTCTTCCTTCGCAACAGCGCCCTCGCGGTCGTCGGCACAACCGCCGTTCCGGCTTTCTTGACTCGCGCCGCCTTCGGCGCGCAGCAGCTTGCCGGCAAGAATAAGCGACTGGTCGTCATCTTCCAGCGCGGCGCCGCCGACGGGCTCAACATTGTGGTCCCGCACGCCGAGCCGGCTTACTACGCCATGCGGCCATCTATCAATATTCCCCGCAATCAGGTGCTCGATCTCGACGGATTTTTCGGCTTACATCCTTCCATGTCCGCCTTTCAGCCGTTGTGGCAACAGGGCCATTTAGCAATTGTTCATGCCGCAGGCTCTCCCGACCCTAGCCGCTCCCATTTCGATGCGCAGGACTTCATGGAATCGGGCACGCCGGGGGTCAAATCCACGGAAGACGGCTGGCTGAATCGTACGTTGCGCGCATTGCCGGAACCGGCCGATAAATCCTCCTTTCGCGCCGTCGCCATGGGGCCTTCCCTGCCGCGCATCCTTTCCGGCAGCGAGCCCGCCGTGGCCATGAACAACATCAGCGACTTCGGAGTAGGAGGACGCAACCCCAACGGCACGCCCGTCGCCAATACGTTCGAGGCTATGTACGACCAATCCGTGGATTCCGTGCTGCACGGCTCCGGGCAGGAGACTTTCGACGCAGTGAAGCTGCTCAAGTCCGCCGATCCCTCAAAATACAAACCGGCAGCCGGCGCCGACTATCCTCGCGGACGTTTTGGCGACAGCTTGCGGCAGTTGGCCCAGCTGATCAAGGCGAATGTCGGGGTGCAGGTGGCGTTTGCCGACATCGGCGGCTGGGACCACCATGTCAACGAAGGCAGCACTCAGGGTCAAATCGCCAATGTACTCAATGATTTTTCGCGTTCACTGGCGGCGTTCTGGGTGGACTTGGGCGATCTCGGGGAAGACACGGTCGTGGTCACCATGTCCGAATTCGGCCGCACCGCGCGCGAAAACGGCAACCGCGGCACCGATCACGGCCATGCCAACGTGATGTTCGTGCTGGGAGGCCCCGTCAAAGGCGGCAGGGTCTATGGCCAATGGCCAGGGCTCGACCAGTCCCAACTCTACGAGGGCCGCGATCTGGCGCTGACCACGGATTTCCGCCAGGTCTTGGGCGAAGCCGTCTCGCGGCACTTGGGAAACGCTGCTCTCGATCAGGTTTTCCCCGGCTTCGACGGCCGAGCTGCCGACTTCCTGCAGCTGCTGGGATAGGCTAACCTTCCGCCTCGGCGCCCATCACATCTTCCGCCGAAGCCTGCCACGCTCCGCCCATTAACGCCACCGAGACTCTGTTCTTTCCACTCTTTTTGACGCTATACATCAGTTCATCCGCCGTCCGGATCATTTCCTCCATGGGAGGTGGGTTGTCCAAGAAAGCGGCGGCGCCAATACTGAATGTGACCGGCCACTTTTGCGCCTGCATCGCCGCGTTCAGAACCGCCGCCAGCTTCTTCAGCAGGCCTTCGGCGTGTTGCGGACCGGTCTCCGGCAGCAGCAAGGCGAATTCATCGCCTCCCAGGCGGCCGACCGAATCGCTCATCCGGAGGTTGCTGCGCAGCAGATCGGCTACGCAAACCAGCAACTCGTCACCGATCGCGTGTCCCAGCGTGTCGTTCACTCGCTTGAAGTTGTCCAAATCAACATAGGCCAGGGTGATCGGGCGACCGTAGCGCGAGGCGCGCGAACGCTCGGCCCGCAGGGCTTCGTAGAAAGCGCGGCGGTTGGCTAATCCCGTCAGCGCGTCCGTACGCGCCAATTCCTTTTCGCGTTGCAGCACCAGATTGATCTGGTTATGGGCTTCGCGCAAAGCCGCCTCCGCCCGTTGGCTTTCGCTAATATCCCGGCACAGCGTGGAAAGATAAACAATTTCTCCGCCCTCGTTGCGGTGGGCCACGATCATCTGTGATACCGGGATTTCCCGCCCATCCGCGCCAAGCACGGCGCTTTCCCCATTCCATATGCCGGAACTAAGCACCATGGGAAAAGCTTTCTCGAGCACTTGTTTCGCCCATGGCGGATGAAAATCGCCAAGTTTCATCCCGCTGAAATCGCCGGTTGCCTTCAGATTGCGCAGGCTCCGGAACGCCCGGTTCACCCAAAGAATCCCGCCATCCGGGGTAACGCTTCCGATGAAGTCGGGCGCTTCTTCCAGCAGGGCCATCAGCCGGGCGCGTTCCGCCTCGCCTTGTTTGCGCTCGGTTACGTTGTGAAAAATGCCGCGCCGCGAAACCACTCTGCCACGCGCCATTTCACAGGTTGAGTTCCCTTCCACCCAAATCGTGCGACCGTCTTTGGTGACAAAGCGCGTCTCAATCTCGATTACTTGTTTGCCCGCCATCAATTGCTGAATGTTTTTTTGCGCTTTCTCCCGCTCCTCGGGATGGAGGAGTTGCATCTGGGTCAGGTGGGCAATTTCATCCTCGCTGTAGCCGAAAGTCTTGCGCCAGGCGCCGTTGACGTACAGGAACTTCCCTTCCGGGCTCACAATATGAATAATGTCACTGGTTTCTTCGATCATGCCGCGATAGCGATCTTTGAGTTCTGATTCTCTCTTGCTTCGCCAGCGGCCCGGCAATATGGCCCACAGGCCAATGCAGCTCAAACCCAGTAGGCAGAAAGCGATGGCCGGAAGGTCGGATGGGGAAAAACCTCGGCCGGAGAAAACTCCTCCGACCGAATGCAACTTCAGAGTCGCCGGTCCGAACCAACCGGTCAGCATCGCTCCCAAACTTAATTCCAACCTTAAGCCTCCACCAAACTTCCATGACAAACACCTGGGGGGTGTCTGTATCTGCCTTCCCTTCAGTGGGTTCGATGGGAAGCGGACAAACTCGCTGCAGCCAGCTTTTCGGCCGTTAAGTTCGTCTATCGGGCGGTTTAGCTAATTCTTGATCGGACTGGCCACCCAGTCAAGCAGGAAATCCTCTTCTTATGACCTTCGGTTTACCGCAGGAAACAGGGGGAATGCTTCACTTAACCCATTTGATTGTTGCGCTTATATGCATTCATTCAGGTCGTAGTCGAATCCGCAGAATCGCGCTTACACCTCGATCAAGACCTCTTCGCCTTCCACCTCGACCGGATAAACCGCGACCTTCAGGCTAGGGCTGTGAGCCGCCTCGCCGCTCTTCGGATCCCATTGCCAGCCATGCCACGGGCAGACCACTTTGTTCCCTTCAATGACACCCTGGCCCAGCGGACCTCCGCGGTGCAGGCAAACGTTATCCATGGCACTAATTGTTCCGCTTATGTTGGCCACACAGATGATCCTCTTGCCACAGTGAAACTCCTTCGCTGGCCTTCGGCGGGAAGTTCGGGTCGGGTGGTGAGCTTTACGAAGCTGGGCATGAAATGAACACCTGGCATTTCGCGCTTGGCATTCAGCTGGCAGGAACAATCCCCACGCAAACTACGGCGCTTCCCAACACGAACCCCAAATGCTAAGTGCCAACCGCCAAGTGCAAAAAAGCTATTTCGGCTGCAAGGTCTGCGCGATCATCACTTGCCGTTTGAACGCCTCCACCATGTTCTCCTTCAGGCGAACCTCGGTAGGACGCTTGGCCAGCGACATCTGATCGATCTTGTCCTGCAGCTTGAGCAGCGCGTAGAAAAGATTCTCCGGCCGCGGCGGGCACCCGATCACGTAAACGTCGGTCGGTACAATCTTGTCCACGCCTTGCAGCACCGCATAAGTATTGAATGGCCCGCCCACCGACGAGCATGCGCCCATCGAGATCACCCACTTCGGGTCGGGCATCTGCTCATAAATACGTTTCACCACCGGCGCCATTTTCAGGGTGACGGTGCCGGCCACAATCATCAAGTCGCTCTGCCGCGGGCTGGGGCGAAAGACCTCCGAGCCGAAGCGCGCGATGTCGAAACGCGCGGTCGACGAAGCGATCATCTCAATGGCGCAACACGCCAAGCCAAACGTCATCGGCCACACCGCGGACTTCCGCGCCCAGTTGAACACGTAGTCCACCGTGGTGATCATGAAGTTCTTTTCGAACTTGTTCTGTAGCCATGGCATGGCGTGACCTCAAACCGCTAGATATACGCGCCCAGCCAGGCACTGGTCCTGGCAAGCCCACACCAGTCTAGGGAGGTGCGAATTGAGTGTCAATGCAGATCAGGGTAGGATGTGGCGACGGGAAAAACGGCTCCACCCCCTCTGGGACCCAAATCCCCCCAACCCTGGCCAGTCCGAAGCGGGGGGCGTGAGAGGTGAGCGGGACGACCGAAACAGGTCTGCTTTGGTCAATGAGTGTTAACGCCTGTTAGCGTCAACCAATCGGGGAAGCGAGTATGATGACGCTTATAAATGAGCACTCCTCCGGTGGCTTGCGCTGAATGTGGCGCGCCTGCTGATACTGGCCGCATCTTCTGTGCGAAATGCGGGGCAGGTCTAAAAACTCCTGTCTCGTTAATACCCTCCGACTCCGCAGAGACTTCTGCAAGGATCAGTGGGATGAAACGTGCCATCATCTTGATCGTCAAGGCAATTGGCATCGTCGCTGCGGCCACGTTTTGGGTCTCTCGATTGACCACAAACACAGGAATTCTTTTGTTCGCGGCTTCGATTGTGGTTGGGGGCTTGTGTCTCGTAGTCCTAAGCTACCTAGACGATGACTTTCTCAAGGGGCGTGCGAACGGGGGCTATTGGCCATCGAAGCCCTTCGATTGGGGACCTGCAGGTAATGACAGCGAGGCCAAGAAGCCCAAGGACAGCAAACCCATTCGTTAACGCAAACAGTACCGCGCGGGTATTCAACGATTGCTGTTAAATCGCCGTTACACTCAATGACCAGCGGTCAAAGCGTGCTATCGCCCGATTGCGCCAACTATGGGATCTGAGGATCGCGGATCAGGGAGAGCGAGCGTTGTGCCTCCCGAATGGCGCGGGAATTGAACAACTTCGTGTGCACGGTGAACACCAACGTGCTGAGCAGCAAACAAAAGCACATGTACGCGACGGCGTCGAAAACTAACGCACCAAGAAAAACAAAAAGGAAAGCGGCGCAAAGTAGGGTCGCATAATACATCAGAGCTGACACTGCAAGGCTCAGTAATGCCCCAAGCCGACCCAAATGGTAATAAGCGAGCAACAGCGGAAGCACCGACACGAACCCTAAGCCGAAGTTGATTAAGGGATCGAATTCATGCGGCCAGCCCAAAAACGGCCGCCCGTAGCGGCCCATTGATGCAAGGGCAAAGGGAGACGCAATAATGGCCGCACACACCGACGACAAAATAAAAACCTGCACTCGTCCGAGGATGCGGAACCTCTGCCACACGACGGCATTATAGCCAATCCTGCATTCCAGCTTCCATGATCGTTGGCGATAAATTGCGATTACGCTCATTGAGTTGATTACAACAGTTACCTTTCACCGGTTGGGTGTGAGCGTAACAATATGTTGTGCGCAAGACACAGCTAACGTCGGCAAGTCTCATTTGCAGAATTGACGTTACCGCTTTTGCGGCCATCATGCTCGCGCTGGTCGCAGTATTCCTTTTCCGCGCCTCGATTGTCGTCGATTCTCCCAGAGATGCAGCGCATACCTCGCTAGACGTGGCAAAGGTGTCCCACCCGACGGATTTGCGCGGAGCACTTCGAGAAGATGCTTTGCTGGTTGCGGTTCAGCGTGATGGTAACGTTTGGTTCGGCAGCAGCCGAATAGAACCCGATTACTTGGCGATGGCCATTCGTGGGCGTTTAACAGAAGGAACGGAGCGGAAGGTATATATCCGAGCCGACGCTAGAGCGAAATACGGCACGGTCGTCGCGGTACTGCAAAGCGTCCGTTCTGCTGGGGTAGAAGACGTTGCATTCCTACTAGATCGGCGCTAGAGGCCTAACTGTTGATAAATCGCGATTACACGCATTGACCGGGCGGACAGCCTCTTCGCTAGCCGTTCATTTCGTCGTATAGTCCTCTTGAATGGATAGTCGAGCACCTATCAATGGCCAAGCTCAGGGTTTTAGCGTTCTGGCTTCTGCCGGGATCGTGGTCGGCGTCCTTCTGGCGGTCGTGAAGGCCCTAGTCTGGTCGAAAGGCGCATTCACATCGGAAGTGTTCGGCTATGCCCTCGCCGCTGCCGTAATACCAGGAGCCATTGCCTACGCGATAGCGGGACGAAAGAAGGTACGCAACCCGAACAGGTTTGCACTCTCGTTTCTGTTGCTCTGCATCTTCTTCCTGCTGCTCGAGTTGGCGCACCACTGATTTGTCTGAACGGCCCTAACTGTTGATAAATCGCCATTACACTCATTGACCGTCAAGCCGACACCCCAACCAGCCCCGCCAGCGCCAGCCAATGCCTAGGATGCGGGCGGCGTCGGCCCGCGCGGATCGCAACGGCTGGCGGCTCGATGGGCGGGAGCCTGAATTCCGGGTTTTGAGTGTAAATCGCCTGATTTCGCCATTTGAGCCGTGATGCTGGTCACTGACAGGTAAAAGGTGGTGGTGCAGGATGCTGATGGCTGAAATACGGCCTACGGGAAGTGTTGGTCTTGACAGATCAAGTTCTGACAATGCTCCGCGACCGAACCTCTGATGTCGCTTTTGGAATACTTTTCCTGCTTGTTGCATTGGTCGCCTGGGGCATCGCCCTGATGCGCCGCCGGAGCGGAGTGGGCGTCCTCATCTGGCTGGGAGCTTTGAGTGCGATTGAGGCCCGACCTCTGTTTCCTATGTTGGATGGCGCGGGACTTCTGCCGCACTGGCTTCACGTCACTCTTCCATATCTGGGCGAGGTTCTCTCGTACTTGGTGGTGGTTGTTGCTGTGCTCGCCTTTTTGCAGCTAAGCCAGGGCAAACTGCGGCTCCTTCTGCAAGGAATGACTTTAGTGGGATTAGCGATAGCTTTAGCGGGTGTCGGCTTTTTCGTATTTACTGGCTCGTCCAACAAAGTGATGCCCTACAACCATCTCCTCGCCGCCTGTTTGCTCGCTGTCCTGGCAACCGTGGTCGCCGTGCCAAGACTCTCTCGCACGTTCCTAATCCTGCCCGACCGCGTTCCGGCTATGGGCATATTTCTTTTCGCGATTGAAGCGTTGTATGGCAATTTGTCGCTCCCCCTGGGTTTCCAGAGTCCGCCCAATATCTTGGACCCACTGGGGTTTACAGTCCTTTTCTTTTCCTTTGGGTATGTCGCCGCGCAGCGATTGAAAACGAGTCTTCCTACCGCCCACGGGGTTAGTTGACGTAACATCCCCATTACGCTCACCGACCCCCATCCCGAGGTCTTGAATGGGCGTTGAGAGCCAACCACTGAGACGCGCAGTGGTCTTGTTTGTTGGAGTTGCCGCCGTCTACAGCTTCTCGTAAAACTCGCAGGCCGAGCAGGAGATAAAAATCCCCCCCGGAATTCCGCGCTCGCGATCCTTCACTCGCTTCACGATGCGCGTCGCTTTACCGCATTTCGGGCAGTCGGTGCTCTTGGTGGTGTCCATTACCTTCTTGCGGTCTGCCGTCTTTGCAATCTTCATCATTTCTCCTATGGAAACGCAGGCCCGGGCTGCGGCTCGCGGCTGCAAGTCAGAAATTTGGGAGTGACCTCCGGCCGGGTGCGGAAACAGCAGATTCCTCGCTCGGCTCGGAATGACAATGTCACCAATGGGAGCTGAGCTCCCCGAGGAGTCAGCCGTGAGATTTTCCTGGGACCCTGTTAAGGCTGGTCAAAACGCAACCGTCCGATGCCGATACTCGCCGCATTCGATTCTACATGAAGGTCGCCGCGACTGTCCCCGCGAGGCAGATTTCGAGCGCCCAAGCCTCCCGGCGCAGAGTGTAAACTGGCTTAAGCCGTCATGTCGACCGCGCTAAACCTAAACTTGGCCCTGGCCTCCGCCGCCATCCTCGGCTTCCGCCATGGGCTGGACTACGATCACATCGCCGCCATCTCCGACATCACCAGCGTACAGAACCGCATGAAGGATGCCATGCGCTACGGCCTGTTCTACGTCTCCGGGCACGCCCTGACCGTCGCGCTACTCGGCGCGGCCGCCATCGGCTTTCGCATGTCGCTGCCGCAGGCCAGCGACCGCTGGGCGGAGCGTGCTGTTGGGCTGACGCTGTTGATCCTGGGGATCTACGTGCTGGGCAGCCTGGTCCGCCAAACCAACCACGGCCACTTCCATCCTAAAACGCGACTGACCCTGCTGCTCAACGGAATCCTTTGGCTGTATTGGAAGCTCGCGCGCGTGTTCGGCAAAGGTGCGGAAACTCGCCCCGAAGTATTCAGCCAAGGCTACGGTTCAGGCTCGACATTTCTGATCGGGGTGATTCATGGCGTAGGCGCTGAAACTCCGACGCAACTTCTTCTGTTTCTGATTGCGGCAAACTTGGGCGGCGCCGCCAAAGGCTTCCTCGGCCTGCTGATGTTCATCGTGGGCCTGGTAGCCATGAACACGCTGATGTGCGCTTCCGCCGCCGGCATCTTCATCGGCGGCATGAACAAGCCGTATGTATTTCGCACCGTGACCGCGCTGACCTCGGTCTATAGCGTGGTGGTCGGATTAGTATTCCTGTTCGGCTCGGCCAATGCGCTGCCCTCGCTGACCGGATCATAGAAGCCCGGGTTCGCCGGCGTCGCGGCCATTGACAGAAATCGCGCCTTCCCATAATCTGTAGTTTCAAATCATGCTCAGCAACCGCCATCATCACCATCATCATCACGCGCACAGCGTGCCGGTGAGGGTGTGTGGCTGAGCCAGTCGAGCATTAGACAGCACCCACAAGATCCGGCCCGCTGAGGCACAATCACTCAGCGGGCTTTTTGTTTGTGGGGTGTGAACCAAAGCGGATTCCTCGCCGACGAAACCGGCGCGGAATCACAACGATGAAGAGGATGGCAATGAGTCCAGAAATCGATTTCGAAAAGATGCGCGGGCTGGCACCGGCCATTGTGCAGGACGACGCCAGTGGTGAGGTCTTAATGCTCGGGTTCATGAACCGCGAAGCCTGTGAGCGCACCCTCAGCTCCGGTTATGTGACTTTCTATAGCCGCACCCGCAACGAACTGTGGACCAAGGGAGAAACTTCCGGCAACAAGCTGCGGCTGATTTCCGCCAGCACCGACTGCGACCGCGACACGCTGCTGTTTCGTGTTGAGGTTGAAGGCGCGGGCGTCGTCTGCCACGAGGGCACGCGGTCTTGCTTTACAAAAGCCATTCCGGTGGCGCGCGCCAAGGAGACAGCGCAATGAAACTGCGCATCGGCATCCCCAAAGGCAGCCTGCAGGAAGCTACGCTGCAGCTCTTCGCGCAGGCGGGCCTGCAGATTCACGTCAATTCGCGGTCGTATTTCGCCTCGACCGGCGACCCGGAGATCGAATGCATGCTGATTCGCGCGCAGGAGATGGCGCGCTACGTCGAGCACGGCGCGTTGGACGCCGGCCTTACCGGCTATGACTGGGTGGTCGAGAGCGGCTTGGAGGTGGTTACCGTCACCGATCTCATTTACGCCAAGCAGAGCCGCGGCAAGGTGCGCTGGGTGCTGGCTGCGCCGGAGTCGTCGTCGTTTCAGAAAGCGGAAGACCTTTCCGGCCGCATTATCGCCACCGAGCTGGTCAACGTAACCAAGAATTATTTCCGCACCCGCGGAGTCGAAGTGAAAGTGGAATTCTCCTGGGGCGCGACCGAGGTCAAGCCGCCCATGCTGGCCGACGCCATCGTCGAGATCACGGAAACCGGCAGCTCGCTTCGCGCCAATCACCTGCGAATTCTCGACACCGTTCTCGAATCGAACACCCAGATCGTCGCCAATAAACTCGCATGGCAAGACTGTGACAAGCGCCGCAAGATTGAGAACCTCGCGCTCATGCTGCAGGGCGCCATGGCCGCCAAGGAACGAGTGGGCCTGATGCTGAACGTGCGCAAGGAAGATCTGGATGCGGTCTTGGCCGTATTGCCCGCGTTGAAGCGGCCAACTATTTCGACCTTGAGCGAGCCGGGCTGGCTGGCGGTGAACACCGTGATCGAAGAACACACGGCGTGGGAAGTAATTCCGCGTTTGAAGGAAGCCAAGGCGCAGGGCATTGTCGAATATCCGTTGAACAAGGTGGTGCTGTGATGCGCGTATTCTCGGGCCGTGCCGCCGCGGCGCAAGTAGCGAGGATCGCGGCGCGCAGCGCGCAGTTTGACGAGGTTGAGCCGCGTGTGCGGCGCACCATCCAGCAGGTGCGGCGTGGCGGCGACCGCGCCCTGCGCCAATATGGGCAGCGTTGGGACGGCCTGGGCGCGAAGGAAAACCTTCGCGTTCCGGAATCCGATCTTCAGGCGGCGTGGAGATCCTTGGCCCCGGAGTTGCGCGCCGCATTGCGGCAGGCCGCGGCAAACATTCGCAACTTTTGCGCATGGCAGAAGCCCAAAGAGTGGCGACGCACTCGCGCGGGCATGTCTCTCGGGCAACTGGTGCGTCCGTTGGACTCGGTCGGATGTTATGTTCCAGGCGGGCGTTATCCGCTGGTCTCAACTTTGCTGATGACGGTGATCCCAGCACAGGTCGCGGGAGTGAAGAATATTCGCGTGGTTTCTCCGCAGCCTCGCGGCGAGAGTGCTGGCGGCCGCTGGCATGCTCGGCATACGCGAGTTCTATCGCGTGGGCGGAGCGCAGGCGATTGCCGCGCTGGCCTATGGCACCGAGAGCGTTCCGCGCGTGGATAAGATCGTTGGGCCGGGAAATCTTTACGTGACTGCGGCCAAGAAACTGGTGTCGTTCGACTGCGCAATCGATTTTCTGGCAGGGCCGACCGAAGTTTTGATTGTGAGCGACGACGGCGAGGCTGAGTTCATCGCGGCGGATTTGGTGGCGCAGGCGGAGCATGACCCCGAGGTGCTCGCGGTTTTTATTACGACCGCGAAGGCTCTGGCCAAGTCGGTCGCGGCAAGCGTGAAACGAATGGCGCGCGGCAATGCGATCGCTGAGGAATCTTTGCTCCGCCAAGGCGCGATTCTGATTGCCGACTCCCGGGAGCAGGCGATGGAGTGGGCGAATCGGATCGCCGCGGAGCACATCACGGTGGCGGCCAAGGACGTGCCATTCATCCACAATGCGGGGTCGGTATTCGTGGGCGATTACTCCCCCCAGGCAGCCGGCGATTACGCTTCCGGTCCGAATCATGTTCTGCCGACGGCGGGGGCGGCACGTTTTCGCGGCGGCTTGAGCGTGATGGACTTTGTCAAAGTGATTAGTGTGCAGAATCTTTCACGCCAAGGATTGCGTGGAATTGCTCCGGCGATCGAGCGGCTGGCGGAGACCGAAGGGCTGACCGCGCATGCCGAATCGATACGAGTGAGGGACCGTCATGCTTAAAGCGCGAGCCGCGGTCCATGGATTGAAGTCTTACCACCCGCCGCTGGACAATCGCGAAGGACTGCGTCTGGACTTTAACGAGAACACGGTTGGGTGCTCGCCCCGCGTGCTCGAGCGGTTGCGCCGAATTAATTACGAAGATCTGGCTCGCTATCCGGAACGCGATCCGCTGGAAGCGGTGGTTGCCGCGCGTATTGGAATTGATGCCGCAGAGATCTTGCTGACCAACGGCACCGATGAAGCCATCCATCTGATTTGCGAAACTTACCTCGAACCGGGTGATGAAGCGCTGATCGGCGTGCCTACCTTTGCCATGTATGAGATTTATGCGGGGGCAACCGGGGCGCGCGTGATTCCGGTTCAAGCCGGCGAGGATTTTCGATTTCCGGCGGAACACATCCTGGCGCGGATCAACTCGCGCACGCGTTTGATTGCCGTGGCGAATCCGAATAATCCCACGGGGACGCTCGCCCCCGCCGAAGACTTGCTGCGGATTGCAAAAGCCGCTCCGGAAGCGGCTTTGCTGGTGGATGAGGCCTACTTCGAATTTGCCGGCGAGACGCTGATGAAACAATGGAGGGCCGTCCCCAATCTTTTTGTGTCGCGGACTTTCTCCAAGGCGTATGGGCTGGCGGGATTGCGCATTGGGGTGTTGGGGGGAAACGTCGAGCAGGTGAAAATGGTGAGGCGGGTCAGTTCCCCCTACAATTTGAACAGTGTGGCGCTGGCTTGCTTGCCGGATGCGCTGGCCGACGAGGCTTACGTCCGGGCTTATGTGGACGAAGTGCTGCAAGGGCGGGAACGGCTGGAGAAAGAATTGCGGGCGCGTGGGATCAAGTATTGGCCCAGTCGGGCAAACTTTGTGCTGATGTATTTCGGAGAGTTGAACTCGGCGTTCATCGCGGCCATGCGGGAACGCGGCATTTTGGTAAGGGATCGCTCGAGAGATCCGGGTTGCGATGGGTGCGTGCGGATTACGTTAGGGTCGCGCGAGCAGAATGAGAGGTTGTTTGCGGCGTTGGGGCAGATTCTGGAGAGCAAGCAATTTCTGAGTGCGGCGGGGAGCTAGGCACGGTAACGCGAAGGCTGCAGGGCGCGTTGGCGAGACGCGCACAAGACAGCCGGCGAGACGCCGGCGCTACGAAACAAACCACGGAGGTCGTTAGCTTGCGAAGGGCGGCGATTCAGCGCGACACCAAAGAAACACAGATCCGCCTTGCGCTCAATCTGGATGGGCGCGGGCGGTACAAGATTTCCACTGGCATACGGTTCTTTGATCACATGCTGGAGCTATTTGCCCATCATGGCGGATTTGACCTTGAGCTGCACGCTACCGGAGATTTGG
>CAVZMC010000064.1:0-14592 GCA_963776125.1 uncultured Acidobacteriaceae bacterium
CAGTGACTTGTGTAAACGCGGAAACACGATTGGGACGAATCGTAGACTGCACGTGATCAACCGTAGCGTTCACCACTAGCTAGGGAGCCAGCCCTGGTCTCTACATCGGAGACCCAGTAAACTAGCATCCGTTAGATTGTGAGTTACATCGCGATGTTCCGATCTTGCCCATGCTGGCGAGCCTCAGTGGCCGTCCTCTTATGCTGCTCCTGCGCGCTCGCGCGAGATGCCAAGCCGAAATCAAAATGGATACGGCTCAGTTCGGCCCATTTTGCCATTCTGACTGATGCCGGGGAAAAGAACGGCAAAGAGGTCATCCTGCGCCTGGAGCAGATGCGCGCCGCCTTTGGCGAATTGCTGATGCGGCCGAAGCTGACCATGCCGGAACCGATCGACGTCATTGCCTTCGAAACCCGGGAGGAATACGCGCAAGTTTCGCCGCGCAGCGGCGGCCAGCCGATTTCATCGTCGGGATTCTTCCTGCCAGGCGACGACCGCAGTTACATCGTGCTGGATTCATCCGACCAGGAAAGCTGGCGCGCGGTTTCCCGCCAGTTTGCGCTTCTGTATTCGAACTACAACTATCCCCCCACCCAGCCCTGGTTTGACGAGGGCGTTGCCCAGTATTTCTCCAGCCTTCGCCTGAGTGACAGTCAGGAGAAGATTGGCGGCGACCCAGCCTCGCTCGTCGACTTATTAAACGCACAGCCTTGGCTGCCGGTAACAGAGTTATTCGGCGTACGGCAGAACTCCGCGCATGACAAGGTGACGATTCGATCGCCGCTCTTCCAGGCAGAATCATGGATCGTCATGCACTATCTGCTCAGCCAGCAAAAACTGCCCGAGACCGGAACCTACTTCGGCTTGGTGGAGAACCAGAAAGTGCCGGTGGGGCAAGCCATCCAGCGGGCCTACGGCGTAAGCGCGGCCCAGTTCGAACCGTCGGTAAAAGGCTACTTTCATTCCATCGCTCCGGCGCTACAGGCCCAGGGCGCGGTGCAGACTCCGGCTGCCGCGTCGGTTGACGTGGGTCCGGTTCATCAACTCGCGCCGGTTGTGCCCGATGACATCGGTACGAGCTATGTGGCCGTTCCGCTCGCCGAAGCCCAGGCGCTGGTGGCGGAAATGGCCGCGCGACTCCCGGATCGGCGTGAGCAAGCGGTGAAAGACCTGGACGCTCTGATCGACCAGCCGGAAAACGAGACGTCCATTGCGCATCGCGCTCTGGCCTGGGTCGACTTGCAGAATCGCGAGTACCCTGACGCACTGGAAGAACTGGGCAAGGGATTCGATCTCAACCACAACGATCCTTGGGTGAACTACTACCTAGCCCTGGTGAAGTACCAGGCGGCGCAGTCCAAAGGAGGCGACGTGGAGGGGCTGTCTAACATGATCCAGAGCTTGCGCGCGGTCATCGACTGGGACCCCGATTTCGCCGAGGCCTACAACATGCTCGCCATGGCGCAGTTGGAGGGAGGCGGCGTGCATGCCGCCGCCGATAGCATGCGGTCGGCGATTCTGCTCAATCCGCGCAGCCAAACCTATCTGCTGAACATGGCACACATTGACCTGGAGGCCAAGAAGTGGGACGACGCCACAGCTCTGCTCGACCGCCTTAAGGACGGTGAGGACGCGCAAGTCGCGGCGACCGCGCGTCAAGACCTTGAGGATCTCCCCACTCTCCGCAAGTACGGCATACCGCCGGAGCGGAAAGGTTCCGCGCAGGCTTCAAAACTAGTCGAGAGTACGGCCGAAGCTGAGGATGCCGACGCGTCCACCGGGGAACACACCCGGGCGGTTCCCGTCGATGCCGGCCCAGACCGGCGTAAAGTTCAATTCGTGCAGGGAAAACTGGTGAGCGTCGATTGTTCGCAGCCGCCTGCGGCCATTTTGAAGATTGCTGCAGGCGCACAGATCATGCGATTGCGAACCGGCGACTACAAATCACTGCTGCTCATTGGAGCCGATGAGTTTTCCTGCGAATGGAAAGGCGTTTCCGTGGTGGTGAACTACAAAGCCAGTGGAAAAGGAAACGGGGACCTGGTTTCCCTGGAACTCCGTTAGGCTGCCGGGTCTTACCACTCCTCAAAAACCAACCCTCCCAGGGGAAGTTTGGGAGGGTTGGTCAATGGCGCGAACGGGCTGTTTATGCGCGGACGACGTTTGCCGCCTGGAACCCTTTTGGTCCCTTCAGCAAATCAAACTCCACCGTCTCGCCCTCATTCAGCGTACGGTATCCGTTTTCCTGGATGGCGGAGAAATGCACGAACACATCCTCTCCGGTGGAACGTTGGATGAAACCATACCCCTTAGCCCCGTTGAACCATTTTACTGTTCCTTTCTCTCTCACAAAAAACTCCTTTCGACTCTGCTCTGTGATTTAAAACTTCCGGTCCTCCGTGAAGCGCATGCTTCGAATTACCCCCTCAAAGAACACGGAAGTGCAAAAGGCCGGAGTTTCGTCTGCTGCGAAACCAGCGCACGCACGAAAGGCTCCTCAGTTCTGTGCCGCCTGCGGAAACTGCGGCGCAAAGCTACGGAGCCTGTCATGAGAACGCGGGTTTGACCCTCTGGACACGAAACCATGGACCCGAACTACTAGACATCTCAACTGGCGATTACTCCAGCGAGCACAAGATAATATTCATGAAAACGTTTGCTGGCAAGAGAAGAATAGTTCTTCCTTCAAACTTTTATGCCGCGCCTCCGTAAAGAAGTGTAAACTCGCGCACGCCAAGGGTCGGCGAGGTTTCGTCCTCGCGCGGCGGGCTAGCCTGCAACTCTTTGATAAGATAGGGCAACTCGACGTGGTCAATTTGACGCAATCTTCGTCGCCTGCGACCGCCCCGCCTCCGGCGAGCCCTCCAGCCGGGGGTGCCGGAGCCTATTCCGGGCTGGTCGTTTCGACGGTGAAGTACCTGCTGCGCACCGAAGTCCACACCTTCGCTTTTTCAGTCGCCGCCAATGCGATCTTGTCGTTCTTTCCGTTCGTGTTGCTGCTGCTGACTCTTATCCGGCGTGTCTTGCACTCGCGCGTGATGTATGACGTGGTGCTGCAATTGCTCCGCGACTCGGTGCCCGCCGGGCAAGACTTCCTAATTCGCAATCTGAATGCGCTGGTGCAAGCTCGGCAGCGAGCCCAGATCGCCTCGCTACTCATACTTCTGGTAACTTCAACAGGCATCTTCATGCCGTTGGAAGTAGCTTTGAACCGCATCTGGCGCTTCCCCAACAACCGTACTTATCTAGGAAACCAGCTCATTTCGCTCGGGTTGGCCTTCGCTTGCGGCATGCTGGCTCTGCTTTCCATCGCGCTGACCGCCGAGAGCGACTCGCTAGTGGAAACGCTCTTGCGCGGGCATGCCATGTTTATCGTTCACCTCGTGGGTTTTGTGGTGATGAAGCTCACCGCCATGGCGGCCAGCATTGCCATCTTTTTCCTGATCTATTGGCTGTTACCCAACGGTAAGGTACCCGCTCGCGCCGTACTGTCCACCGCCGTGATTATGGGTCTTCTGTCGGAGGGTCTCAAGTACGCCTACATCCTGGCCCTTCCCCGGCTCAATTTCCAGGAGGTCTACGGCCCGTTTGCCTTGTCCGTGACCCTGATGTTCTGGGCCTTCCTTTCGGGATTGCTCCTGCTGACCGGGGCAAATCTGTCAGCCTTGCAACATGCGAGAAAGCACCCCTCGCGTTAGCTGTGAGTCGGACACTCCTGCCCGGCGCCTTTGATTCTTGCCTCGAGGCAAGACACCGCAAAGTCAAAAACATCAGCGACCCACACGGTGGAATTGTTCAATCGTCACAGTCGCTCTGTGACGTCCGGCACATCCGATTTGCTTTCGTCTCTCTAGCATCGTTCCGCTGCCCGTCAACGGCTGGCCTCAATCCTTGCTCCGAGGCTTGTAATGCACGCGTGCCCTCAGAAGCTTCTGGTTGGCTGGCTGGCGCCCATCTGCCTGCTCTTCCCTGGTCTTGCCGCCGCTCAGGCACGCCCAGTAGCCCGTCTCCCCGTCGCGCCGGGTTTGTCCCAGTTGGTGCGTAGCTCCGGCTACATCTTCGCCGGGATGGTCAGCTCCATCGCGCGAGTGGCGCCGCCGGACGGCAACGAAGTGGCAACCGTGCGGATCACCTTCCGGGTGGAACAAGCGCTTCGCGGAGCTCAAAACGGCCAGACGCTCACCATTCACGAGTGGGCTGGCTTGTGGGAATCCGGCCCCCGCTATCGTCTGGGCGAGCGCTTCCTTCTATTTCTTTACCCACCCAGCCGATTGGGACTCACCAGCACCGTGAGCGGCCCCATGGGGCGGTTTAGCATGGATGGCAAGGGCCAAGTCATTCTGCGGCAAACCCAGCTCGATATCCTACGGCCGTTCCCCGTGACCCTAATTCTCCGTCCCGGCGGCACTTCGGTGAGTGGTCAGGACTTCGCCCGCGCCGTCGAACTGGCCGGAAGAGAGTAGGCCATGTCGCCCGCGATCCACCCTAGGACGGCGCGAATCGGCGGCATGTGGTTGGTCATGTTGCTGCTAGGTTCCCCATTCGTTCATGCGGGAGGTCCCCGCTACGTCGCCGGGGTCAGCTTTTTCAACGCCGGAACAACCGGCACACCGCTCACCTGGGCGCAAGGCGCAATCAACTACTACACCGACCAGGGCGACCTGAGTCCAGTGCTGCCCGGTCCCAGCGCCGACGCTTTCGTCGCCTCCGTGTTTAGCCGCTGGACTTCGACACCGACTGCGGCCATCTCGGCCACACGCGCTGGGCAGCTCGCCGAGGACGTAAGCGGGCTTAACGTCGTAGTTAATAGCGATGGCACAATCACCCTGCCAGCCGACATCCTACCCAGTGCCGTGAGTAAGCCGGTCGCCATCGTCTATGACGCGGATGGTTCGGTTACGGACGCCCTACTCGGGCAGGGGGCAAGCGACTCTTCGCAGTGCCCGAGCAATTCGGTGTTCGGAGGGATCGACAACCTCAGCACCGACGCTCAATTCGCCCACGCCCTCGTCGTTCTAAACGGAAATTGCGCGCAGACCTCCGCCCAGCTTCCCGACCTGACCTACCACTTGGTTCGGCTTCTTGGCCAGGTGCTGGGTTTGGACTGGTCACAAGTGAATATCAATGTTGTCAATGGGCAACCGCCTGCTCCCTCGACGGCGGACTATGCGGGATTCCCCGTCATGCACGCGATCGATCCCAGTTCCTGCGTGCCCGTCAGCAAGTGTTATCCCGCCTCCGTCGACCCCGCTCTGCCTAAAATGGATGACCAGGCCGCGCTCTCCCGCCTCTACCCGGTCACGGCGCAGAACCAGTCTAGCTTTCCCGGCAAGCAGATTCTTTCCTCCAGCACCGCCCGGATTCATGGCACGGTGTATTTTGTCGATGCCAATGGGCCACCGGCTCAGCCTATGCAAGGCGTCAACGTAATAGCTAGATGGATCGATCCCACAACTGGCCTCCCATCCCGAACCTACGCCGCCGCTTCAGTCTCCGGGTTCCTTTTCTCTGGGAACGCAGGAAATCCGGTCACCGGATTCAATGACGACACCGCCCAACCCTACAACCGTTTTGGCTCTGATGATCCAGCGTTGCAGGGATCCTTCGACCTGGGAGGGTTGCAGATTCCCACTGGCACTGGCACCGCGCAGTTCGAATTGAGCGTGGAAGCGGTGGATCCGCTGTGGTCGCTGGGAATGCAACCCTACGGGGACTGGCAGGTGCAACCCTCGGGCGTCGCGGACAGTATGGTTGTCGGTGTAGGCGAAGGGCAGGACATTCAGCAGGACATTCCGATGCTGGGCAGCGCGGCGAGCACGACCAACCTTTTCGGCCCAACCACCTATGCCGCGCCGGCCTCCCTGCCTTCGGGCGGCGACTGGACGGGATCGCTGAACCCCTACGGCGACGTCGATTACTTCTGGTTTCCGGCGCGGGCCGATCGCACGCTTTCCGTGGCCGTGACCGCTCTTGATCAGTTTGGTGCCGTCTCCACCAACAAGGCTCAGCCCGTGATCGGGATGTGGGCCCTGGCCAGCGCCCAAACCAGTCCAGCCCCGGCCCAGACGCCTTCGTCGCTCAACACGGCCATTGCGGGAGAAACCCGGCTGGATGCGCTGCTCAATGCCACGACTAATTTCATGGTAGGAATCTCTGACTTTCGCGGGGACGGTCGCCCAGATTTCCACTACCACGCACATGTCTTCTATGGGGACAACGTATCTCCCCTGCGGGCCAGTTCGGCGGGCGGAACGCCACTCACCGTCCAGGGAATCGGATTTCGCGCGGGCGACCTGCTCAGCATCGCCGGGTCCAACTTACCCTTACTCGCACTTTCCGCCAGTCAGATGCTGGTGACCGCGCCCAGCCATGCGGACGGAGTGCAAGATATCGATCTTCAGGATCCCGCCTCCGGCGGATCTTCCGTGATGACTGCGGCGCTCACCTATGGCGCCGGGCCCAACGATTCGATCGTGCTCGTTGCCGGGGCCAATCAAATGGCACCGGTCGGCGGGCAAGCGCCCATTCCGGTCACCGTGCAGGTACTTGCCCCAGACGCAATAACTCCGGTCACCGGGGCCAGTGTGTTCTACACCTCCACACCCGCGGCATCCTTAACAGCCTGCGGCGGGGCCGGCAGCTGCACCGTTCTCACCAACCAAAGCGGATTGGCGTCCTCTTATGTCACGGTGCTGACTCCCGCCGTAATCACGATCACCGTCCAGCTGGCGCCTGCGTCCTACAGTCCTCCTCAGCAGGTTCAAGCTGTGGTGATAGGGTCGTCATCGGCGCTTGACATTGCCCTCACGCCACAATCCGCTTGGATCGCCCAGGGTGCGAGCGTCAGCGTTCCGCTGAGCGCGCGTGTGCTCTCCAACGGCGCACCACTGACCGGGCATACCGTGAACTACCAAATCCTCAAGGGAGCCGGGCTGCTCACTTCCACCTCTGCTACCAGCGACGCGAATGGGTACGCCACTTCCACTCTGCAGCTTTCTTCGCTCGCCGGGGACGTGCAAGTCAGCGCTTGCGTCCAAAACCAGCCAGTCGACAATCCCTGCCTGAATTTCCTGGGAACCGCGGTCCCCGGATCCGGCTTAAAACTGCAACCGGTTGCCGGCACCCTGCAAATTGCGCCCGTGAGCCAGAACTTTCTGCCGGTAACCGTGCAAGTCACCGACACGGCCACGCCACCCCATCCGGTACTTGGCGCCAATGTAGTCTTTGAATCGGTGGTGGCTCGCGCGCCGCAAAATCAACCCATTGTCTGGATCGGTGACACCGGCATCATCGGTAACCCCATGCCGGTCATCCTTTCCTCTTCACAGGTAACGGTGCCTTCTGACGTAAACGGAATGGCGACCCTCCAGCCTTCCACCGGAGGGGTGCCGGGCCTGGTAGTGCTGTTGGGAACGGCGGCAGCCGGCATGGGTTCGTTGCAGTTCGAACTGCAATCGCTTTCGCCTCCCGCGCCATCCACGAACAGCGCGGCAGTGGCAGCTCCGGTTTCGAATCTGAGAAAAAGTACTGAGACGCGCTAGCGACCTATTTCTTCGCCGCGGCCTTGTGCACGCAGGCCAGAATCTCGGCCTTACTCAAGATGTGATCCGACGCCTTGGCGCAGCGATACACCCGTTCCACGAGATCATCCGTTGCGCCAATGCCGTGCCGCTCCAGCCAGAACAGCACATTCGACTTGCCGCTCATCGGCCCAATATCGATTGACTGCTCCAGGCCAAACAATTGCGCCGGCACCCCGGAATACACAGCGTTAGCCAATTCGGGATCGTTCTTCTTGTAGGCTTTAATCACCGCCGCGGCATGCACTCCAGTCGCGGTGCGAAAAGCATCTTCCCCAACCACGGGATAGTTCGGAGGAATCTTCACCCCGGTGGCTCGCGCAACCGCCTCGCAGTAGTCTTTCAATTGCGTAAGCTTCTGCTCGGGCCAGGGCGGGATTCCCGCGAGCTTCAGGTTCACCAGCATTTGATCCATTGGCGTATTGCCCGCGCGCTCTCCGATGCCCAGCGCGCAGGCATGGACGCACTGTGCGCCCGCCGCCAGTGCCGCCAGCGCATTCGCGACCGCCAACCCCCGGTCGCAATGCCCGTGCCAATCCACGCGGACGTTTTCGCCAGACGGCTTTACCACTTCTTCCATCACGAACCGCACCAAAGCAAACGCCCCGGCGGGCGTGGCATGTCCCGCCGTGTCACAAATCACGATGGCCCGCGCCCCATGGCGAATCGCCGTCGAGTAGAGCCGTCTTACCATTTCCGGATCGCAGCGCGAAGTGTCCTCTGTGACGTACATGACTTCGAGCCCAAGCGAAACCGCGTACTTCACTGCCTTCTCCGTGGTGGCCAGCAGAAAATCGTCGGTCCAGCCTTCGAT
This sequence comes from uncultured Acidobacteriaceae bacterium, assembly GCA_963776125.1. Lineage (GTDB taxonomy): Bacteria > Acidobacteriota > Terriglobia > Terriglobales > Acidobacteriaceae > PALSA-270. The sequence goes on from CAVZMC010000064.1 coordinate 8,395, forward strand.
GTAACGCCGGATGGAACTCGATCCAATGAAAGTCGCCGCCGCAATGTTCAGGCCCGTTCGCTGCACCAGCTCCGCAATCGGCCGGATGTCGTCCTCGTGGGTTCGCGCCGCGCAGTTTGCCCGAATCGTCATCTTTTCTTGAACAATTTCCCGCGCCAGCGCCTCCACGTGCTCGAGGGCGCGCGGCCCCGCGCCCGGCAACCCAAGATCGAGCGAGTTGATCCCCAGGGCCTGCATCAGATGAAGGATTTGGATTTTCTCTTCGATCGAAGGATCGCGCACCGAGGGCGATTGCAGACCATCGCGTAGGGTCTCATCGTTAAGCCAGACGGGCCCCGCAGGTTGCAGCGACTCAGAGGGAATCCGGTTCCAGTCGTAGATGAGTTCGGAGCCCTTCATGGAGACCGGGATCATCGCGCCGTAGAGACGTAGCTTGCTACGTCCCGGGGGATATCTTATTTCTCTTTCGAGGGGAGCGTCAGCCCGAACACGGAAATCTGTCCTGCCCCGGCCACGTTCAGACCACCCACATCCTCCGGGTTCGGCAGGTACAGCGTCTTGCAATGCTCGCAGCGATAGACCTCGGCGTCCTTTCCCCAAGCCTTCTGGGCATCGCCGCACGCCTGCTCGGCCACGTCGGTGGTGTAAAACCAGCGCTTGAGGTGGCCGCCGCAGAATTTGCCCTTTTCGTTTTTCTCGTTGCAGGCCCGCTGGCCCGGTTTCTTGAATTTCACTTTGTGATGGGGAAGTTGCGCAGGAGTTTGCACGCCGGAAGCCACCGTCATCGCCAATGCACTCACCTTGATTTGAGCGGCTGAGCGCCGCCGCATTGTATTTTCAGCAGCCTCATTCTACCCGAAGTCTTGCGGGCTGCGAGAGCCGGCGCTGGAACATACGGGTCCCTCAAAATTCCTGGACCGGCGCCGCTTGCTGCTCCCCGACGCGGCCGATGGTGATATCAGCCGCAAAGTAGTTCTCTCCCTTCATCGGGGCGCCAGCCAGCCGCCGCAACATGGCGATCTGGCCCACGTGTGTCAAGGCGTCGGCAATCGGTCCCTGAAACAGTTTTTCTTCGGAAGCGCCCAACGGTTTCCCGGAAGCGAGATAGTTGTCGAACGCCTTCAACGCGGAAAAGAACCGCCCAACTTCTTTATCCCATTCGCGCGTTTCGGATTCGTTCCAGCGCTCCTCGCCTTCGGCCATGGAAAGCGCCCAATCCAGCAAATCGCAAATGTGACTCAGAATTTGCGCAGGCGTCCGCCCCGCTCCCCGGAAGATGGCGAACTCCGATGGCGCGTGGCCCACCGCCTTGGCGCCGCGATAGGCGAGCGTCGCCACCGTGTGGCGGAACAGTTCACGTTTCGCATCAGCAGCCATGATCGGTTCTCCCTTCGCTCTCTAGGTTCGCTGGCCTTCGTCCTACAACTTCCTTTTTCGCAAGACTCCCGCGGACGACAACGCTCCCTTCAGCCGCTGCCCCCATCCGCGCGCAAACTGCAGATCGAGAAACCCTTCCATCTGGCGAGCGAATCCGGCCCCATAGCCATACCACCAGATCTTTTTCATGCCGGGCAGGCGGTCGGAATCCACGTACTTGATCCGCACCATCTCTTCCAGCCCGAACCGCCCGTGGGTGCGTCCGATGCCGCTTGCCTTCACGCCTCCGTGCGGCGCTTCACTGATGCCGAAGCAGGAGACCGCATCGTTCACCATCACCGTGCCCGCGTGAATGCGCCTGGCAACGGCCTCGCCGCGGGACCGATTGCGGGTCCACACACTCGCTCCCAGACCATATTCAGAATCGTTCGCCAGAGCGATCGCTTCCTCATCGTTGTCAAACGCCATCACCGGGAGAACCGGCCCGAATGTCTCCTCACGCATGATGAGCATCTCATGCGTGACATCGGCCAGCACGGTGGGAGCATAAAAGTTCGGCCCCACATCGAGCAACCGATGACCTCCAGCCAGAATTCGCGCGCCCCGCGCCCGCGCATCTTCTAAATGCGTTTCGACGTTGCGCAATTGCCGCTGGTTAATTAGCGGCCCGACATCGGTTTCCGGATCCATGCCATTGCCCACTCGCAACCGTTTGGTCTTGCGAACGCACGCTTCTATAAAAGCTTCGTACAAACCGCGATGCACATAGCAGCGCTCCACCGAAAGGCACGCCTGCCCGGCGTTCACGAATGCACCCCACACCGCGCCACTCGAAGCGACGTCAACGTCCGCGTCGTCGAGCACCAGCATCGCGTCTTTTCCACCCAATTCCAAAACCACGGGAAGCAACCGAGTTGCCGCTGCCTGCGCGATGCGCTTGCCCGTGGCCGCGCTTCCGGTGAAAATCAGCTTATCGATCTTCGACTCGCACAGTGCCGCGCCGGTCGCACCATCGCCCACTACCACCTGGAAAACATCGCGCGGCACACCGGCCTCATGCAGCAACGAAGCCAGCTCCAGCGCAGCCAGTGAAGTGAATTCGGAGGGCTTGAGCACCACGGCGTTTCCCGCCACCAGCGCCGACAAGCTTTCGGTCGCTGGAATCGAGAACGGATAGTTCCACGGCGAGATGATGCCGATCGCTCCATACGGCTCGCGCAGGATATAGCCCGATTTCGTCTTCATGGCCAGATTACCGTGGGGAACGGGTTCATCCCGCAAAAGACGATAGGCGCTGTCGATGCAAAACCGCGCCGCGTCAAGCACCACCAGCACTTCGGTTAGCAGCGCCTCGGCGCAGGGCTTGCCGGCTTCGCGAGTGATCAGCCGCGAGACCTCGGCTTTCTTGTCGCAAAGCAAACGCTGAAACTCGCGCAGGATGTTGATCCGGTTGGCGACGCCCAGTGTGTTCCACGATGGCTGAGCCGCGCAGGCGCGGTCCACCGCCGCGTCAACCTCCGCGTCCGTGGCGCACTCAAACTCGTGCAGTATCTCGCCCGTGGCGGGATTCACCGAAACCACTTTGCGCGCACTGGCAATTTGAAGATCCGTGGCCATGCCTCCCTCAGTCTAGACCAACCAGACCCGCGGACCGTGGTTCCGCTGCGTCTCTCTATGGTGAGATTCCGCGGCCGCGTCTTGACCACGGGGACACCGAGGCATCAGTATTCCACTCCCACCAAATACAACCCACTGGCCGGCGCCGTGGCGCCCGCAGCCGACCGATCGTGGGCCCCGAGGATCCGCGTCACATCCGAGCCCGCCAGCGTTCCCTTGCCCACCAGCAAAAATGTTCCCACCAGATTACGAACCATGTGGTGCAGAAATCCGCTTCCTCGCACTGTGTAGACAAACTCGTCCGCGTCGCGCTGCCAGCTGGAAGCAAGAATGCGCCGCACGTTGCAGACCGCCGCACCCTCCGCCCCCCGTTCCGGGTCCACTGCCGCAAAGGAAGTGAAATCGTGTTCGCCCACAACCAATCCCGCCGCCTGGTGCATTGCATCTTCATTCAAGGGATACGGATAATGCCAGACATACCGCGCCAAAAACGGCGAGCAAACAGCTCCCCGATACATTCGATAGCGATAGGTTTTTGCCCGCGCCGATTTGCGCGCGTGAAAGTCCAGCGGAACCTCGGCAACCTCCAGCACCCGAATCGCGGCCGGAAGGATGTCATTCAGCGCCTTGCCCAAGTTCTCCCCTGGAATGGGCGACTCCGTCGCAAACGTCGCCACCTGGGCCAGCGCGTGCACCCCGGCATCGGTGCGTCCCGACCCCTGCGGCAAAACCTTTTCCCCGGTCAGTCGTCCAATAGCCAGGGCCAATGTGCCCTGCACGGTTTCCGCGTCCGGCTGCACCTGCCACCCGGAGAACTCCGAACCGTCATAGGCCAGAGTCAGCTTGAGATTGCGCATGACGATTGTTTGCACCTTCTTGAGCAGCTCCGCTCATCCAATGGACTTGCAACGATTACAAGGTTTTACCGGCCATACCAGCGGACGCGGGGCGGTTCCCGGCCATTTCGTCAGCTATACTATTGCATTCCATCCGCAAAAGCTGGAGCGGGTATTCCAAGCAAGCTCGGCAAAAAATGAAACCGGGACCGCGCCCTTTGCGTAACAACCTCTGACAACGGAGTTTTACAGTCTTTGCAAGCAGCCCTTATGCATGGAGATAAGCGAATGGCACTCTCGCGTAAAATAATGGTCCGTTCTTTCGCCGCAATCGCGCTGGCCAGCGTGCTCAGCGCGGCCGGCTGGGCGCAGGCGCCGGATGCCCCTCAACCCCAGCCCCAGGCTTCGCAACCCCAGCAGTTCCAGTCCGTGGATTACTCCAAGCCGCAGTCCCATTTCCCCAATCCCCTGGCGCCCTACATGCCACGGCACGTGCCGCCGGTGAATCTGGGCAATGCTCCGCGGCTGGATCAGTTGATGCACGACGGTAAGCTCGTGCTTTCGATCGACGACGCCGTGGCGCTGGCTCTGGAGAATAACCTCGACTTGGTGATCGCGCGCTACACCTTGAACATCGCGGATACCGACGTGCTGCGCGCCAAGGCTGGCGCCTCGATTCTCGGCACTCCGCTTGGCATCGTGCAGAACACGCCAGGCGGCAGTCTGGGAGGGCTGGGCGGGCAGATCGGCTCCGGAGCGGGTGGCACCAATCCCGGCACCGGCGGCGTGGGCGCTGGCTCGGGCGGCATAACGTTCAACACCGAAGGCATCGGCTCGAACATCACCAGCTTCGATCCCATCCTGACCGGCACTCTGCAAAGCGATCACTCGCAAGTTGAGTGCAGCAGCGCATTCTGCGGCACCCGGCAGAACACCGGAACCGGGAACTTCAGCTACGCCCAAGGCTTCCCTACCGGCACCAACCTGTCAGTCGGGTTCAACAACACGCGCGGGGTCAGCAACAACCCCATTAACTTCATCAGCCCATCCTTGAATTCCAGCTTTCGATTTCAGCTGACCCAGCAATTGCTGCAGGGCTTTGGTTTCGCGCCTAACACGCGCTACATCCAGATTGCCAAGAATAACCGCGAGGAATCGGATGTAGTCTTCCGGCTACAAGTCATCACTACCGTGGATCAGATCGAGAACATGTACTGGAATTTGGTTTATCAGTACGAGAACGTCCGGGTGCAAAAGGAATCGTTGGCTTTTGCGCAAAAAACATTCTCGGACACCAAAAAGCAAGTGGACATCGGCAGTCTGGCGCCCATTGAAGTGGTGCGCGCACAAAGCACCGTGGCGACAGATCAGCGGGCGCTCACCGAGGCGGAGACCAATCTGGAGTTGGCTCAGCTGCTCATGAAGAATGCCCTCAGCCGTAGCTTGCAGGATCCCGCACTCGCTGGGGCCGAAGTAATTCCCACCTCGACCATGCAATTGCCGGCGCAGGAATCCGTTGTGCCGACGGAAGATCTCGTCAACGACGCGCTCAGCCATCGGGCTGACTTAGCCCAACTGCGCATCGATCTGGCCAACCGCCGGATCAGTATTAAGTCCGTGCGCAATGCCATGCTTCCCACGCTCAACGCCTTTGCATACTACGGCGGTTCGGGCCTGGGCGGCGCGCAAAACCCCATTGCCACTTGCGGAGCTCCCGGGTCGCTACCGGGCTTCTGCGCCCCGCCGGCGAGTATTACTTCAGTCAGCTACAGCGACACGCTAAGCCAGCTGATCAACTCGAGCGCCCCGGATAAGGGAATGGGGCTGGCCCTCACCATCCCGCTTCGCAATCGCGTCGGCGAGGCCACCCAGGTACGCTCGGAACTGGAATACCGCCAGGCAGAAGTGCATTTGCAGCAGTTTGAGAATCAGGTGCGCATTGAGGTTCGGCAGGCCCAGTACACCTTGCAGCAAAATCGCGCCGCCGTGGAAGCCGCTCAAGCCGCAGTAGAATTGGGTCGCCAGTCTCTGGATGCCGAGCAGAAAAAATATGACCTCGGCGCTTCCACCACGACCCTGGTACTGCAACAGCAGAGCTCCTTGGCAACGGCAGAGTCCAACCTGCTCTCCGCGATGACGGACTACGAGAAATCGCAGGTGGATATGGACCGCGCGACCGGCCTTCTCCTCGACCACGCCGGCATCGACATCGCCGACGCGCAACGCGGAGAAGTCAGCCATTTGCCAAACATACCTTACGTCACCGCAAGACCGGACGCGCCGCTCGCCTCCCCAGCGCCTCCAACTCAGTAGCCGCGTCAAACCGCCGCGAACCTAGGGCAATCTCGCCTTTGGGTTCGCGGGGTTT
>CAVZMC010000065.1:0-29618 GCA_963776125.1 uncultured Acidobacteriaceae bacterium
TGGTGCTGTAGCCCGCCTCACGCGCTACCTTTAGTGCGCGGGCCTTCTCAAGCGACCTACCAAGTTCTTGAATGGCGCTGTCAAATTCTTGAATTTTCGTCCTGACATCGCCCCGGGCTGAAGGACTCGTTCGCTCAACGTGGTCGAGGTCGGACCGAAGGGTCGCGATCTTTTCCGATGTTCCTGCCTCAGCAAATTTTGTCAGAATGTTCTGGTCTGAAGCTTGTTGCGAGAGTGGTCAGCATCACCTCTTGTTTGTGCATCGTTTCGCCTTGGTTCACCAAAAGCTGCTTTGAGCCTTCGCGTCCGGATCATGCTCGACGGCTGGCCTTGCGGCCAGCATCGCTGCAAGATCGTCGGCCTCGAATGCCTCGCGAGCTGGCATTGAAGCTGTCAAGCTCTCGAAGACGGTGCTCTTGCGCCTCCAATCCAGAAAGTCCGCGACCGACGCATTGTTTCGATGCCCGCGCCTGCTCGACCACACATTAACCAGCTGCTCCGGGTGTCGATAAGGCAGATGCTCCAGCAATGCGCCGTAGACGAAACTGAAGATCGCCGTGTTCGCGCCGATGCCCAGCGCCAGGGTGAGCACCGCGACCGCGGTGAATCCAGGGCTCTTGCGCAACTGGCGCAGGGTGTAACGCACGTCTTGGAGGAGACCGCTCATGTTTCACTCGTAGCGTAGCGCCACCATGGGATCGACTTTCGTTGCGCACTGCGCGGGGAAATAGCAGGCCAGCAAAGCCGACGCCAGTAGCGTGAGGGAAACCACGCTGAACGCGGCGAAGTCCACGGTGCCCACTCCATACAACATGCTGCGCATGGCGCGGCCTACAAAGCATGCGCCCACAAGACCGAGGCTCAGGCCGATGACCGCAAGCACGACACCTTCTTTCAAAACCAGCTTCAGCACTTGCTCACGGCTTGCTCCCAAGGCGATCCGCAGCCCAATCTCGTGCGTTCGTTGCGCCACCATGTAGGCCATGACTCCATAAATGCCGATCGCGGCCAACAACAACGCGACTACGGCGAAGGTGCCGTACAACACGGAAATGAAGCGGTCCCCGACCAGTGATTCGCTGACGATCTGCTCCATCGTCTCCACTTGGGCCAACGCCAGATCGGGATCCTGAGAGTGCACTGCGGTGGCAATGCTCTTGATCATCGACTCGGGGTCGCCCGCCGTACGCACCGCCACCCGAGCGTTCGGCCACGGGCTCTGGGCGAAAGGCACATCGATCTCCGGAAACCCATCTCTGCGCAGTCCACCGTTATGCACGTCGTGGTAGACCCCCACGATCTGCCATTCGATCGGCGGCCCCAACTTGGTCACACCGGGAATGATCTGTTCGACGACCACTCGCTGGGTCAGCGGGTTCGTACCTTTCAAATAGCGATTGGCGAAGGTCTCATTCACCATGGCCACAGGAATGCTGCCAGCCACGTCCTGCTCGGTGAAACTTCGCCCTTGCGCCAACTGGATACCGAACGTCTGGAAATATCCGGGCGTGACCATCGCGAAACCGGCGCCTGGACGAGCGGAAGGATCGCTGAACGGCTTTCCGGCGATGTAAAAAGGCATTCCGAAGTTGGTCCCTTGCAGCGGCATACCTTCACCGGCTTCCGCTTGCGTCACTCCGGGAAGAGTTTCGACTTTTTCCAACAGTTGCCGGTAGAGCGTAACTATCCGCTCTGGTTGAGTGAGCTTCTCGTTGGGAACAGGAAGATAGAATGTGATGAGATGATCGACGCGAAAGCCCGGGTCGACTCTTGCTAGATTCCAGAAGCTGTGAATGGCTAGGCCCGCGCCCGCCAGTAGCGTAAGTGCCAGCGAAAATTCCAGGATCACCAGCGCCCGCCGCAAATTCTGCCGGCCACTTCCGGAAACCGAGCGGCTTCCTTCTTTTAGGGTCTCATTCAGCTCGAGCCGCGATGCCTGCCACGCTGGAGCGCATCCAAAGAGCACACCCGCCAGCATGGTCGCGGTGAATGTAAACAACAGAACCGGGACGCTCAGCCGGACGTCGGCTTCCGACGGCAATGTGTATTGCGGCAAAGCCGCCATGAAACCTTTAATCATCACCACGCCCAAAGCCGTGCCCAGCACGCCGCCGATGAGCGCCAGCGCCAAGCTCTCGCTAAGAAATTGACCGAACACTTGCAATCGCGATGCGCCCAAAGAGGCCCGCACCGCAACTTCCTTTTGCCGGGTTGAGCTTCGCGCCAAAAGCAGATTGGCTACGTTCACGCAAGCGATCAGCAAGACGAAACCGACTGCCGCCATGAGCAGCCACATGGTCTTGACCACATCGGGAGGCAGAAAATCGTTGTGCAACGGCTCGACGCTGATGTCCCACCCCTTGTCGGACTTGGGATAATCCCGTGCGATCCGGTGAGCCACGACGTCCATATCGGCCTGTGCCTGAGCCACGGAAACGCCAGGTTTCAGACGGCCAAAAACCAGCAGCCAGTGAAAGTCATGATTGAGTTGCTCCGGCTTGAAAACCAGCGGCGCAAAAACGTCGCCGGCCATCCGGTCGGGAGGGCCAGGAGGGCGCACGCCGATCACCGTATAGGGCTCGCCATCCAGGCGCAGTTGCGTGCCAATGATATTGGGATTCGAGCCCATGTGCGCCCACATGCGATGCGTAAGGATGACCACGTGGTCCTTGCCGGCCTGCATCTCGTCGGGCAGGAAATAGCGGCCCATCCAGGGTGTCTCGCCAAAAAACTTGTCGTAGTAGCCGTAAGTCGAGCGACTGCCGTCAACCATTTCGGGGGGCGAGCCAGGCGTGGCCAAATTGAAATTTGCACCCGTGGAACCCGCCAGGGCTTGAAAAGTCGTGTTCTCCCGCTGCCAATCCTGCAAGTCGCCAGCGGCAACTACGTTGCGTTGGCCTTGTATCTTCGACCACACGACGACAAGCTGCCCGGGATCGCGGTAGGGCATGGTCTCGAACAACGTGGCATAGATCACGCTGAAGATGGCTGTAGTGGCGCCAATGCCCAAGGCCAGCGTGAGCGCGGCCACCGCCGCAAAGCCGTAGTTTTTCCGCCACAAGCGAAATCCAAAGCGAATGTCCCGCCAGAAATTCATTCCATCCTCCGTCTTCACTCGTATCGCAATGCGACCATGGGATCGACCTGGGTGGCTCTTTTCGCGGGCAAATAACACGCGAGGAGCGCCGAGCCCAGAAGCAGGATCGAAACTACCGCGAAAGCTCCGAGGTCGATTGTGCCCACGCCGAACAACATGCTTTTCACCGCGCGTCCTACGAACAAAGCTCCGACCAGGCCCAAGCCCAGGCCCGACTAGCGCCAGCACGACGCCTTCTCTCAAAACCAGCCGCAGCACCTGATTGCGGTCGGCGCCGAGCGCCATGCGCAGGCCGATTTCGTGGGTGCGTTGCGCCACGGAAAATGCCATCACGCCATAAATGCCGATGGCCGCCAGCAACAGCGCAACCGTGGCGAGAATTCCAAAAAGCCCCGTAACCGTGCGATCCTGCAGAAAATCGTTGCTCGCCAACTCATCCATGGTCTGCACTTGCGCCATCGGCAAATTCGGGTCCAGTGAGCTGACCACTGCTCCCGCGCTTTTTCGTATCAACTCCGGGTCGCCGCTGGTGCGGATGGCCACATCCTCCTGGGGCCAGGGGCTCTGATAAAAGGGAACATCCACTTCCGGATAAGTAAGGTTTCGCGGCCCAAACATGCGCACATCGTGAAACACTCCGACAATTTCCCATTCCTGAGGCGGGCCTGGCTTATTGACGCCCGGAATGACCTGCGGAACCGAGAGGCGCTGCCCGATGGGATCGACGCCGGGGAAGAAATGGCTGGCCAGGAACTCGTTGATCATGGCCACGTGCGGGCTGTTTTCGTCGTCGGACTCCGCTAGCATCCTGCCTTTGACCAACTGAATTCCAAACGTCTTGTAGTATTCCGGCGTGACCTTCATGAAATCCGCAATGTTTTGCGAGTTGCTGTCTTTGGGAGGCTGGCCCACGATGTTAACGGGCAAGCCGAATCCTCCCCCGCTCAGCGGCGTGCCGCTCGCCGCGCTCACCTCAGTCACGCCCGGGATGGCGTGCAACCGGGCGAGCAATTCTCGATAGAACGGAAGAATCTGCTGCGGTTGCGTGAAGTCTTTTGTGGGGTGCGCAATTCCAAAGGTGAGAATGTGATCGGTGCGCACTCCCAGATCGAGCCGGCTAAGGTTCCAGAAGCTGTGGATGGCGAGCGCCGCGCCTGCGAGCAGAGCCAGCGCCAGGCCGAATTCCGCGACCACCAATACCCGCCGCAGCCGCTGATGGGCGCTGCCAGCTCCAGCGCGTCCGCCCTCTTTTAGCGTCTCATTCACGTTCAAGCCGGAGGCACGCCAGGCGGGGGCGCATCCGAACAGAACTCCGCACAACATTGTGCACAGCAAGGTGAAGCCCAGGACCGGCAGGCTCAACCCGACTTCAGCTTCCGACGGCAAGCTCAATCCCATTCCTGAAAGCAGCGTCTTCATGATGGTTTGCAGCATGAGTTCGGCGACACCAACACCTACCAGTCCGCCGAGCAAAGCCAGTGCCAGGCTTTCCGTCAGGAACTGCATGAACACGCGGGCGCGGGTTGCCCCCAGCGAAGCGCGCACCGCGACTTCCTTCAATCGGGTGGTGGCTTTGGCCAGCAGCAGATTGGCGACGTTGGCGCACGCGATCAGCAAGACAAAGCCCACCGCCCCCAGTAGCGCCCACAGTGTGCTCTGCGTACGCTTGGGAAACCAGTAATTGCGCAGCGGAACGACGTTGACTCCAAGATCTTTATCCGTCTGGGGATATTCACTCGCCAGCCGCGCCGCAATCACGTTCATGTCGGCTTGCGCCTGCGCGATGGTCACTCCAGGTTTCAGCCGGGCGGCGACGATTAGCTGGTGATCCTCGCGATTGACCTGGTCCGGCGTGAAGGCCAGCGGAACCAGGAACTTGATCTGCATTCTGTCGGGCGCACCCGGCGCGAGCACGCCGACCACCGTGTGCGGCTCAAGATCGATGCGGATCGACTTGCCGATGATGTTGGGGTCGGAGCCCATCTGCTGCCAGGTGTCGTGGGTGAGGATGACCTCTTTGTCCTTTCCCGGCTCGCCCTCCTCGGAGACAAAATCCCGCCCCTTGAAGAACTTCACGCCGACCATGCTGTACCAGCCGGGACCAACGGTCATGCCGCGCACCTGCTCAGGCCGGTCTGCGGTCGCCATGTTGAAGCTGCCGGAGTTCGACGCAATCATCGATTGGAAGGTCTTGTTCTGCGCCTTCCAGTCGAGGTAATCCTGTACCGAGACGTTGTTGTCATTCCCGCGCCGATGGGACCACACCAGCACCAGCTGGTCGGGATTGGGATACGGCAAAGGCGCGAGCATGGTGGCATACACCACGCTGAAAATGGCCGTCGTCGCGCCAATGCCGAGGGCCAGCGTGAGGATCGCAACCAGCGCGAACCCCGGGCTTTTGCGCAGAAGCCGCAGCGCGAAGCGGAAATTTTGTATGAGCATCGTCGCCATTTCGGTTCTCCCCTCTACTCCTACCTCTTTACTCGTATCTCAGCGCCACCATGGGATCGACCTTGGCCGCCCGCCGCGCGGGGATGTAGCAGCCGGCAAGGATCAGCGCCAGCACAAACCAGGGCGCGATTGAGAACGTCGCCAGATCGCGCGGACTGACTCCGAAAACCAGACTCGCCATCACTTGCGCGCAGGCGAACGCGCCGATCAGTCCGACGACAACTCCGGCCAGCGCGAGCTTCGCGCCCTGCACGAGAATCATCAGGAGCACATGGCGCTGTTGCGCTCCCATCGCCATGCGAATGCCGATTTCGCGCGTGCGCTGCGAAACCGAATAGGCCATCACGCCGTATATGCCGACCGCAGCGAGCGCCAGCGCCAATGCGGCGAACGCGCCGACAAGCCACATGTTGAGCCGTCGCAGCGAGCTTGAGGAGGCGACCATGTCGTCGAGGCTTTGCACCGCGAAGACCGGAACCGTCTTGTCGATTCCGCCCACCGCGCCGCGAATGGAATCGAGCAGCCCGGCGGAATTCGCGCTGCGCACCGCCACGCCCATGTTGCCTTCGAGCAGCGGCAGGAACGCCACGGGAATTTGCGTGTACGGGTAGTAGACCGTCGGCTCGATATCGACATCCGCCGACCAGTGATGAACATCGGCCGCGACGCCGACCACGGTACACCACTCTCCGCCGGGCATGGCGGGCTTCAGCCGCTTGCCAAGCGCGTCTTGCTTCGGCCAATAGAGTTTCGCGAGGCTCTGGCTCACGATGGCGACGTGCGGCGAGGCCGCGGTATCGTGCTCGTCGAATTCGCGACCGCCGTGCAGTGGAATTTGCATGCCGCCGAAGTAGTCCGGCCCCACGGCGCGCAGCCGGGGCGCAATCGGAACCTGCGACGGAGGTGGCGGCGTGCCTTCGATTTCAATCGCCATCGAAGGGTCGGTTCCGCTCATGGGAAAATTCCGCGCCAGCGCCGCGGACTGCACCCCCGGCAGCGCGTCAATGCGATCCATCACCTGCTGGTAAAAGAGCGGAATCTGCGCACCGGTAAATTGCGCCGGAGCGGCGAGCCGGAAAGTCAGAACCTGGTCCGGATTGAAGCCCAGATTCACCGTCTCCGTGCGCCACAAACTGCGCAGCGATAGCCCGGCGCCGATCAGCAGCATCGAGGCCAATGCCGTCTCCGTCACCACCAGCACCGCGCGATGCTTGCCCAATCCGCCACTGCTGCCGCGCGCGCCTTCCTTGAGCGCTTTGCTCACGCCCGCCTTCGAACTTTCCCACGACGGCGCGATTCCGAAAAGAATTCCCACTACACAACAGAGGAATACGGTGAAGGCGAGAACCGTTGGATCGATGGCAACCGTGTCGGCCGAAGGAATGCTCGCCGGATTCGCCGCGCGCAGCGCCGCGACCCCAATCCACGCCAGGCTCACGCCGCAGACGCCGCCCATGAGAGCAAGGAGGATGCTTTCCGTGAGCAACTGGCGAAGCACGCGCATCCGGCTTGCGCCTAACGCCGCGCGAATGGAAATTTCCCGCTGCCGCACCGTGCTCCGCGACAGCAGCAGATTGGCAACGTTGGAGCACGCGATCAGCAGCACAAAACCAACTGCGCCCATCAGCATCAGCAGAACCGGCTTCACATTGCCGTTGATGAAGTCGCCGGCCGGCTGAATGGTCGCGCCGAGGCCGCCTTCTCCGGTGGAGTCTTGCGCTTTCAGGCGCGCCGCAATGCCATCCAGCTCAGCTTGCACTTTCGCCTGCGTGGTCTCATCGGGCAGACGCATGAAGCCGAAAATCCAATGAACATTGCGCGCCGAGGCCTGCGCATTCACCGACTCCAGTTGCAGCGGAATCCAGAACAACTCCTGGACGGCCATCACATGAAAACCCGGCGGCATTACGCCCACGACGGTGTAAGGTGCGCCGTCGAGCGTCACAGGCTGCCCCAGAATGTCGCGCCGCGATGAAAAGCGCGTCGACCACAACGCATGGCTCAGGATGACGACATTGCCCGCGCCGGGATGGTCTTCTTCCGGGGAAAACATTCTCCCTAGCATCGGCTGCACGCCTAGAACCGGGAGCAGATCAAAATTAATTTTGCCGCCTTGCAATCTTTCCGGCAGGTCTCTGCCGCCGAAGTTCTTGCCCACGCTGGAGAATGCACCCAGATGTGCGGTTAGGTCGCCTTGCTGACGCATATCCAGAAACGCCGGCGTCGAGAAAGCATTGGGGCTGCCGTTCGACATGGTTTTCCAGACGACCATTACTCGGCTCGCATCGCGGAAGGGCAGCGAGTTGAAGAGCACGGAGTGGATCACGCTGAACATGGCCGTGTTCGCGCCGATGCCAAGCGCCAAAGTCACGACCGCGACGGCCGTGAATCCGGGGTTCTTCCCCAACATGCGGAACCCGTAGCGAATATCCTGAAGAATGGTTGGCATAAACATCCTCACTCGTAGCGCAACGCCACCATGGGATCGACCTTGGCCGCCCGCCGCGCCGGAATGTAGCTCGCGACGAGCGCAATCACAACGAACAGCAATGCTGCGCCGGCAAATGTAATCGGGTCCGTGGGGCTGACCTGGAACAACAAAGTTTTCATGACGCGAGTCAGCGCCAGCGCCGCACAAATTCCAAGAATCACGCCCGCCAGCGACAACCCCAGCCCCTGGCCCGCGACCAGGGAAACAATCTCGCGCTGCTGCGCTCCCAGCGCGCGGCGAATACCGATCTCTCTCGTCCTACGCGCAACCGAATAAGAGATGACGCTGTACAGTCCGCTCAAAGCGAGCAGAGTCGCAGCGAAGGAGAATGTCGCCAACAGCCGCATCATCAATCGCAGCTGCACTTCGGAAGCCGCGACCACATCGTCCATGGTCATCACTTCCGAAACCGGCTGTTCGGGATCAACCGCCAGCACCTGGGCGCGGACTGCGTCCGCCAGCGTCAGCGGATCGCCATCGGTTCTGACCACAAGCGCCATGGACCCTGCGGGCGACTGCGCCAAAGGAACATAAAACCCGGGCACGGGGTCTTGATCCTTGCCTTTCGCGCGCACATCCGCCGAGATGCCGACGATTTGTTTGGGCGGATGATTCAGGCCGGCGAGAAGGTATTGGCCAACCGGGTCGGGCCCGTTCGGATACTGTGGCCAAAGCCGCCGTGCCAGGCTTTCATCGATGATGACCACCGGGGCGGAACTGACGTTGTCGTGCGCCGTGAACTCGCGTCCGCGCTTCAGCGGAATTCTCATGGTGCGAAAATACTCCGGCGAGATGAACTGCAAGGTACCGATGGGCCGCTCGTTCAGCTTCAGGGGCACGCCGGCCGCGGCCTGCACGGGCATCCCCACCCACGTGGTCATGGGCAGCGTCAGGCTTATCGCGGCGTTGCGCACTCCGGGCAGGGCCTCGATCCGCGGCATTAGTTGCTCGTAAAACGACCGCTGTTTCACGTCCGTGTCATAGCGCGCGGGCGCGAGAGAGATGTGCATGGTGAGCAGGTGGTCGGGCTGAAATCCGGGGTCCACGCGATACAAATGCGCCAGACTCTTGATGAGCAGCGTTGCGCCGATCAGCAACACAACGGAGAGCGCCACCTGTCCACTCACCAGCAAACTATGTGAGCCGAAGCGCGCCAGCTTCTTCGGGACGGCGCCGTCCGTGCTTCCTTTCAGCACACTGACAAGGTCGGTTCGTGACGCCGCCAGCGCCGGGATGAGTCCGAAAAGTATCCCCGTCACGCTGGAAATCGCGAGCGCGAATCCGAGGATTACGCCGTCCATGCGGATTTCGCCGGCCCGCGGCAGATCGACAAAGGTCATGCTGCGGACGGTCGCGATCCCGAACAAGGCAAGCGCCACGCCCAGCCCACCTCCGATCGATGCCAGAAGCACGCTCTCCGCCAGCAATTGCCGGACGATGCGGCCGCGGCTCGCGCCGATCGCCGCGCGCACCGCGAATTCCCGCGAACGCGCTGTCGCGCGTGCCAGCAGCAAGCCTCCCAGATTGGCGCACACGATCAGCAAGACCAAGCCCACGGCGCCAAACAGCATCCAGAGTTTTGCGCCCATGTCGGAGACAACTTGATCCTTCAGCGGCGACCAGGCCTCCGGAGTTTCCAGTTTTCCATCCAGCATTCCCGGATGGGCGGCTGCGTACTGGCGTTTCAGTACGGTCAATTCGGCATTGGCATGCGCGATGTCGATTCCCGGCTTCAGTCGGCCGAATAATTTCAGGATCGGGCTGATCTGGCGCATCTGTGGGGTGCCAATCCCGGACAACTCCGCCGGCCTTGTGACCCAAACATCCGTCCCAGAAAACGGAAATTGAAATCCTGGCGACAAAATGCCGATGACGTTGTAGGGGACACCCGCCAGGGTAACGGTGCGGCCGACAATGCCAGGGTCGCCGCCAAACTGTCTCTGCCACAACTCCGCGCTGATCATGGCCACGGCCGGCGCGCCGGTCTTATCTTCTTCGGCGAGAAAGCTGCGCCCTTGCAGCGGGCTGATCCCGAGAACATCGAGAAAATTCCAGGAAACGCGGGCGCCGTTCAACATCACCGGCGTAGGGATGCCGGATAGCGCCATGTGTTCGGGAGGCCCGGCATAGGCGCCCAGGTTGCTGAAGGACTGATTTGCGGCCTTCATTTCCTCGAACCGCACCGGGGTTACGCCTCGCGTGAGCAAGACCAATCGGCCGGCTTGGCGATACGGCAGCGGTCGCAGCAAGACTGCACGGATCACGGAGAACATCGCCGTGTCCGCCCCAATGCCCAGCGCCAGCGTGAGCACGGCGACCGCCGTGAATCCCGGACTCTTGCGCAACTGGCGCAGCGCGTAGCGAACGTCTTGAAGTAATCCGCTCATCAATCACTCGTAGCGCAATGCCACCATGGGATCGACCTTCGACGCGCGCCGCGCGGGGATGTAGCTGGCGATCAAAACAACCGCCATAAGCAGCACGGCAACGGCAAGAAATGTCTGTGGATCGTCGGGGCTTACCTCGAACAACATGCTCGAGAGAACGCGGGTGGTAGCAAGGGAAGCCACAAATCCAAGAGCCGTTCCTATGAGCGCCAAACCGGCGCCATGCCGAAGCACCAGACGCAGGACATCTTCCCGCGTGGCGCCCAACGCGATGCGTATCCCGATCTCATTCGTGCGCTGGCTCACGGAATAGGCCACGACTCCATAAAGGCCGATGGCCGCCAGCAACAACGCAAGACCGGCGAAACCGCCAATCAATTGCGATGAGAACCGCGGTTGTGAGACGGATGCATCCAAAACATCATCCATCGTCTTTACGCCGGAGAGGGTGATGTCCTTATCGATCGCGCTGGCCTGCGCCTGCAAAGCGGCCGCCAGGTTCATCGGGTTCGCAGCGGCACGCACCACGATATTGATCCCCGGCGAAGCGAACTGGGCATAGGGGGCGTACATCTCCGGCTTATCGGGTTCGCTGAGCGAAATGTGGCTGATGTTTCCGACCACGCCGACAATTTCGCGGGTTGGTTGCGGATCGCCCATCAGTTGCAGGCGTTTCCCTATCGCATTCGTGTTGGGGAAGAAGTGATTTGCAAACGCCTGATTGACGACAATGACGCCCGGCGAAGTCGCATCGTCCTGCTCCCCAACCCATCGTCCTTGAAGGAGAGGAATACGCATGGCGGACAAATATCCAGTGGTCACCTGGCGAAATTGAGCGTCGTCGAAATCACTGGGGCCGTAGGTACGCCCAGGAATATGGAAAGGATTGTCGTAATGCGTGCCGCTAAGAGGCAGCTCGGAGGTCGCGCCCACCGCTTCCACTCCCGGCAACGAGCTGACTCGGTCTTCGAATTGCCGCCAAAACCTTGTCCTGCGCTCGGGATCACCATAGGGGCCGTATGCGGGCGCGTTCAGACTGAGTTGCGCAGTGACGACATGATCGGTTTGGAAGCCGGGAGACACATGCATCAACCGCCAGAAACTTTTCAGCAATAATCCGGCGCTTGCCAGCAGGGTAAGAGAAATCGCAATTTCGCCAATGACCAGGGCGCTGCTCATTCGCCTATGAGCAACCGATTGCGAGGCGCGCCTCGATTGCTTTAACTGGTCGGCTGACGCGCCACCAGAAACCTGAAATGCCGGGAACAAGCCAAAAAATATGCCGGTGAGCAATGAAATGCCAAGACTGAAGCCGAGCACTACCGGATCGATGTTGCTGCTGCCCAAACGAGGAACGTCCGCCGGACCGAAAGAACGGAGCAGGTCAACGGCTCCATAAGCAATGAACACCCCCAGCGCGCCACCCAAGAGAGATAAGGTCACGCTTCCGGTCAGGGCTTCGCGAACCATGCGCGCGCGGCTAGCGCCCAACGCCGCACGAAGCGCAAATTCCTTTTGCCGTGAGACGGAACGCGCCAGCAAGAGATTGGCGACGTTGGCACATGCAATCAAAAGCAATAATCCAACCGCGCCCCACATCAACAACAAAATCGGTCGCGTCGGGCCCAGCAGCACTTCCTGCAATGGCCGTTGCCGCAGCCCCCAGCCTTTATTCGTATCGGGATACTGTTGCTGTAAGCGTAAAGCGATTGCATCCAGATCGGCTTGCGATTGTTGCAGCGTAATGCCGGGCTTTAATCGCCCGATCATCTTCAGCGAATGCCCCAGGCGGATATTCATTCCCGGATTCAACACGGGGGTTGGCAGCCAAAGCTGGGCTTCGCTGAGCAGGGGCAAATCCGAGGGTAGAACGCCGACGACGGTGAGGTCCGCACCGTCGATCCTGACTGTGCGTCCCAGAACATTCCGGTCTCCGCCGAAGTCGCGCTTCCAGAGGCCATAACCGAGAATCGCCACTTGCGGCAAATTTACCTGTTCATCCGATAAAGTAAACTCTCGCCCGATCAAAGGATGCATTCCCAGGCAATCGAAGAAATTTGCCGACGCAATTTGCGTCAGAACTTGTTCAGGTTTGTCGCCGGCCAGATTTGACGGACCAGAGCTATAACCCATGACCGCAAGGCAGGTGAAGGCCCGGTTATCCTGCCTATAGTCCCGAAAATCGGGAGGAGAAACCGCAGCCTGATCCGACAAAGGAAACTTGCCATTGAGCCAAACCAGGCGATTTGGTTCAGCAAATGGCAGCGGCCGCAGCAGAACCGCATGGATTACGGAAAACATCGCGGTGTTCGCACCGATGCCCAGCGCCAGCGTGAGCACGGCAACCGCCGTAAAACCCGGCGACTTCCGCAACTGCCGCAGCGCGTAGCGCGCGTCTTGAATTAATCCGCTCATGTTGGAACCCTCACTCGTAGCGCAACGCGACCATGGGATCGACCTTCGCCGCACGGCGCGCGGGAATGTAACTGGACGCCACGGCCACTCCGGCCAGCACGAGAGGCACGAACACGAACGTCACTGGATCGGTGGCGCCAACTCCATAGAGCAAGCTGCGCAGAAAACGAGTCGCCCCAAGTGCGCCCGTCAGCCCGATTCCAATGCCAACCAGCGTCAGCCGCAGGGCCTGCCCGACCACAAAGTTCAGAACATCGCGGCGCGAGGCCCCGAACGCCATATGGACTCCGATTTCGCGGGTCCGCTGCGACACGACAAACGACATCACCGCGTACAGACCGCTCATCGCGAGCACCAAAGCCAGCCCGCCGAATGCGCCCAGCAGAACGCCCATGGTGTGCGCCGCGAACAGGGGCAGCACCATGTATTCCTTCATGGTTTCGAGATCGAAGGGCGCAATTTGCGGATCGACGGCGTTCACCTGCTGCTGAATGGCAGAAAGCGCAGCATGCGGATCGTTGGCCGTTCGTACCACCAGCGTCGAGCGCGAGCGGTAGTTCTGTGCGATAGAACGATAGAGATAGGGCAAGTCGGCTTCGCCCAGCGTGCGGTACTTCCCCGCACGTACAACTCCGACAACCTGCATCGTGTAACGGCTCTCCGGCGCAGGGCCCGTCTGCAGAACGAGGTAACGGCCGATGGCGTTCTGGCCGGGCCAGAATTGCTGGGCGAGCTTTTCATTGATTACGGCTACGGGCGCCGCGCCCTTTGCATCCTGAGCCGTAAACTCACGCCCGCGCAGCAACACTATGCCCATCGTGCGGAAGTAGCCGGGGGCGACATCCGTGAAGTCGATCGGACCCGGACCGCGAGGCGGGATCGGGCGATCCTCAGGAGCGGCTCCAACTTTCATCTGAGTGGTCGAAAGAGGCAGGTAGGCCGCGAGGCTGGCCGAGGTCACACCCGGCAACGCTTCCACCCGAGTGACGAGCTGCTGATAGAAAGCCTGTGCTTTGGCCTCCGAATAGCCCAGGCTGCCGGGATCCAAAACCGCGGTCGCAACGTGTTCTGTGTCAAAGCCAGGATCGACGGAGCGCGCATTCAGCAGGCTCCTGAGGCACAGGCCGGCGCAGATCAGCAAGACGCAGCATAGGGCAATCTGCGCCACCACAAGCCCGCTGCGCAATGTCGATTTCCGATAGCTGCCAAACGCGACGTCGTCTTTCAGACCGCGCGTCAGGTCGAAGTTCGCTCCACGCAGCGACGGAGCAATGCCGAATACGAATCCGGTCGCCAGCGAGATTCCCAGAGTGAACAAGAGCACACGCCAATCCAACGCAACCTCCAGCCGAATGGGCAGGCTCTGAGGTTCCAGAGTCAGAAGCGCAGGCACAGTCCAGTTCGCCAAAAGGAAAGCCCCGCCGCCGCTCAGCACTGCCAGGATCGCGCTTTCGATCAGCATCTGCCGCGTGAGCCGCCCACGGCTGGCTCCAAGGGCGGCGCGGACCGCCACATCTCGCTGGCGAGACGTAGCGCGCGCCAGCAGGAGGTTCGCCACGTTGGCACATGCCACCAGAAGCACGAGGCTCACTACCACCATCAGCAATCCGGAGAAAGCAATCACGTAGCCGCGAAACGGCCCGGGAACCAACGTCAGCGGAAATATCGCCGCCTGCAGATCTTTGTTGCTGCCGGGATACGTTTGTTGAAGTTGGCGCGAAAGCACGACCAGGTCCGCGAGCGCCTGCTTTGCTGTCACTCCTTGCCGTAGCCGTCCGGCGCCAAAAAGCCACGAAGCCTGGCGCCCGAAGTAGCTCGAATCGTGCGTAAAGACGAGTGTCATTGCCAACGGCGCCCAGAAATCCGGTTGCATGCCCGCCAGCAGTCCGCCGAATCCTTTCGGAGCAACGCCGATGACGGTAAAGTCGGTTCCGTTGAAGCTCAGCGTCTGCCCGACTACAGCCCGATCCGAACCAAGACGCCTCTCCCAGAACGAATGACTCAGAACAACCACTGGATGCGCGCCCTGGGCCTGGTCCTCATCGGGCCGAAAGCCGCGCCCGGGCGCGGGTTTCACTCCGAGGGCTGTAAAGAAATTGCCCGAGACCAGCGCCCCCTGCGCCTGCTCCCCGTGCCCCGATCGGTTCCAGATCACCATCCGCGGGTCACCATCAAAGGCAAACAAGTCGGAAAAGACGTGATTGTGTTCCCGGTAGTAGAAGTAGTCCGGATAATTCAGCGGCGTGTAATGCTCCAATCCATTTGCCTGCGCGTTCTGATGCCAAATCTCCAGCAACTCGCCAGACGCCGCGCCAATTTGGGGAGGGCGAAATAACAACGCGTTCACAAAACTGAAGATGGCGGTGTTAACGCCGATCCCCAGCGCCAGCGTGAGCACCGCGACCGCGGCGAACCCCGGCGACTTGCGCAACTGCCGCAACGCATAGCGCACGTCTTGAAGTAATCCGCTCATGCATGCACCTCCGCCATGAGTTTTTGCAGTTCATCTTCGGCGACCACTTTGCCGTCGAACAGGTGCACTTCGCGCTGGGCGTGCTTGGCAAAGCGCGGATCGTGCGTGACCATGCAGATGGTTGCGCCTTCGCGATGCAAATCGCGTAGCAGTTCCATCACCGCTTCGCCGTTGCGCGAGTCGAGGTTTCCGGTCGGTTCGTCAGCCAGCAGAATCGACGGCTTCCCGCCCAGCGCACGCGCCACGGCCACGCGTTGCTGTTGGCCGCCGGAAAGCTGCGAAGGATAATGCCGGATGCGATGCGCCATGCCCACCCGTTCGAGCGCTTCCATCACGCGCTTCTTGCGCTCGGGCGAAGGCATGCGCTGCCGGTAGGTGAGCGGCAGCTCGACGTTTTCGTACACCGTGAGATCGCCGATGAGGTTGAAACTCTGAAAGATGAATCCAATCTCCTGATTGCGAATGCGCGAGCGCTCGCCGAAATCCAGGTTTTCGACCGGCTTGTTGTTGAGTTGATAACGCCCGCCCGTCGGCGTGTCCAGCAGCCCGATAATGGAGAGTAGCGTGGACTTGCCGCAGCCCGACGGCCCCGACATGGCCACGTACTCTCCTTTATTGATCGAAAGGTGCACGCCGGAGAGTGCATGCGTTTCGATCTCGTCGGTATAAAAAACCTTGGTCATTTCCTCGATGTGGATCAGCGGCTGTGCATCCGTCATAGCTCTGCCTCAATTTTGATTTTGCCGTTTACTCAAGCCGAATTCGGTCCGTAGTATCCCAGCGCGACATGTCGGAAAGAATGACCGTGTCGCCCTCGTGCAGCCCCTCGATAATCTGAATGGAATTCACTGAAGCTCGCCCCACCTTAACCGGAACCCGCACGGCGCCATTGCCGTCCGCGTCCAGCTTGAAAAGGCTGATGGTGCTGTCCTCCTGCCCAAACGCCGGACGCCCCACGTAAAGCACATTGTCCAGGCGCTCCAGGTCCACGGTCCCGTCCACGCTAAGGTCGGGCCGCGCGCCTTTGGGAAGATCCCCCGTCAACTTAACGTCCACCGTGACCGTCCCGTTCTGCACGGCGGGATCCACACGCATGACCGTTCCGGAGATCACTCCGTTATGCGTATCAATCGACGCCGGCTCGCCCATCTGCACATCCCGCGCCTGCGTTTCCGCGATCTTCAGCTCCGCCATCAGATGATTCGGCTGGACGACTTTCGCCAGCATGGTTCCCGGCAAAACGTGCTGCCCCACTTCGAGCGGCAAATCGACCAGCACGCCATCGATGCCGGCGCGCACCTTCAATTCGTCCAGCTGTTTCGCCTTGAGTTGGTACAGCGCCTGCATCTGGTCCACTTTTGCCTGCTGTTCCGAGATTTGCGCGTCAATCGCCTTGCGGGCCACCGCGAGCCGCTGCTGTTGGAGGTCGTTTTGCGTGGTCAGCTGGTCGGCTTTTCCCTTGGATGCCTTGTAGGCCAGCCCGGAAATGACTCCCATGTCGAAGAGCGCCTTGTCGGTTTCCCCTTGCAGCTGTGCTTGCGAATAGTCTGCGGTCACTGCGGCGGCGCTGGCCTTCTGGTCCATCAAGTTGCTTTCCAAGGTCACTCGCAGGCTCTGCAGTTCCGCCTCCGCCTGCTTCATTTGCAGCTGCGCGTCGAGCGCCGCCTGCTCCACCGCCGGATTGCTCATCTCCAGCAGAACGGTATCGGATTTCACCAGTGACCCGGGCAGCATGCGGATGCGCACCACCGTAGCTTCGGTCTCCGCCGGAATCTGCCGAATCGCTTCTTGGGTCGGCGTCAGCGTGCCCAGCCCGCGCACTTGGCGTAGCATCGGTCCGCGCTTCACCATGTCGGTCCACACGGTTCCGCGTTCGACCGAGGGAGCGGCGGGTTTGAGGCGTGACACCGCAAGCGTAGTGGCTACAACCACGACAATCGCCACCGCCAGCCATATCGCCTGCCGGCGTCGTTTTTGTCGCTTAAGATCGGGACGAGCGATATCCATCACACGCTTGTTTGGCAACTAGGGGACCACCTGGCATAGACGGCCAAGTGACGGAAAAGTAAGGAGATATTTGCGTTTCATTGTTTTCAGCCAGGCTCCCGGCTGTCCTGTAGCGCGCCGAAGTGTCCGCAAATGGACGGCGACGCGGTTCGGGAGCGGGCACGTTCCAGAGGCTGCGAGGCCTTTAGGCTTCCGACGAGCCCTTCGCTTATTACGTTGTGAAGGTGAAACAACAATTAAGGAGAGCGTGGATGCGCCAGCCTCATCCCACCCGAGAGATGGGATGGTGGGCGCTATAGGATTCGAACCCAACCCACTTCAACCTTTTGAAGCACTTGCGGGACTCGGGTGACACTCAAAGCCCCGCGACGGAAGCCAACGCAACAATTTTTGGACACTGCAGCTTCACGATAGCGGGACTTAAAAGCCGACCGTCGCAGCGAGAACCGAGGGTACCCCCATCAGGCTCAAGGCAGATAAAGCGTCAAAGACGGGGAGTAGTGCATCTTTCCCAAAGAGCTAGCGCCACAGAGATCAAATGTCACCGTCCTTCCTTCGGAGCAGCTGTTCCATCCGACCACGTGGGCACCGGAACCATGAATTCGGTGATGGGTTCTGGAGCGCCGTTGAATTGGGGATTTAACATAACTGGCGAGCCGGACAAGTCCGCTCCCCAAGACCTGGAATCCGTAAGCGGAATGTAAAACATCAAATGAGGTACCCAATGCCCGGCTTCGTCATTCAGATACCCTCGGGGCGACATCATGAAGGACATTGCACCGGGGTCCAGTGGCGGCAGCCCTTTCGCATCGAATGTCTTGATCCCTTCGATGATCTGACCTTTGGATAGTCCAGCCAGTACCAATTCCGTTCTTTTGAAGGTGAGGGGCAAGATCGAGTGTACCGCAGGCGGGTTAAAGCAAATCGGGCCCCGCATCTTCGGATTCCAGAACTGAGCAAAGTCAAACGGGGACATCCACGATCGTTCTACAAGACAGACGAAACCATTTTTGCCCTTGATGGCAGTTTCGTAGCCGTGACGGCCGAGGACCAGAACTTCGGCATCCGATGAAATCGATGGCGGTGCTGCGCTACGTGCCATGGCGATCTCAGCGTTTCGGTCAGTTATAAGGTACTGATCGATGGACACCATATTGGGATAGGATGCCGCAGTTTCTTGAGAACGTACCGCTGAAGGCGCGCCCGCCGATATAGTCACAAGGAATGCCGCAAACAAAATTGTCTTCATAAAGCTTCCGTTTTTCTTCATCGGCACTTCTCCTGTGCACATGCGCATCTACGTATTCTGCAGCCTATTCCAACGCGACCCATCGAGAAACCCAGGTGGAGAAGTTTCCGGGGAACTCTACCCATTGCTTACCGCGGACGGGAAGCTGGATTGTGCCCCAAAATAACACTCAATTGATTCCAACCTGCCGTTTTTGATTCGCAAATACTCCACGTTGCGAAACGTTTTACCGTTCTTGGTGTGGCAAAGATACTTCACAAAAGCATCCTCCGTGCCAATGGTGACCCGCTCCAGGTCAAAATGTTTAATGAACTCAACTTGTGAGTCCCAGCATCGCGTTTTGAAGGTATTCTTGCTGATGTGGTCGTCGCCAGCCGCGCTCGAAAAGGTGAAGTCGTCAGCGAGCAGGAGATTGAACGTGCCCAAGTCGTTATTTTCCCAGGCTGAATACCACTTGCGAATGATCTCCTCGTTCGCTGAGTTCTGGCCACCCAGTGCGCTAGCACTTGCTAATCCCGGCAGACTCACAACGCCAGCCAATGTGCAAGCCCCTGCTCCGAGTAAACGCCGACGTGTCACTGCGATACTTTTCATAGTATTTGCTCCTCTCCAATACTCGATGTTAAGCGAACCCGAGGAGAGCCGAGTCGGCTCTCTCCTCTGAAACTGTTTTGCTGCTACCAAGTACACTGCGCCCCAGGCTGATTTTTCGTATGATATGTCACAGGTTTGGCTGCCCGTACGGCGAGTTCTTAACAAACCCGCTTCCGGCCACGGCTTGCACGTACGGATTCTTGGCGTGTTGTGCTTGCGCTTGCCGGGCCGCCCCTAGAGCAACAACCCCCACCAACGCACCCGATGCGATCTTCGCTACTACGTTCCCGCTCATCATTTCCCTCCTGTGTTGACGGGATATCGCTCCGGTTGTTATGGGCTTGGTTCGATCAAGTCTTCTATCCTTCAAACCTTTCGCCTACTCCAAGTTTGGTGACCGCGATGTTGACATACACGCCGGTCGGTATCGACTAATGTGCTAACAGGCACTGATGCATTCAATCCCGCTTCCGGTTGCTTGCTTGCCGCCGCCGCGATTGAAACAGCAGCCTTCCAGTAATTTCCGCGAAGCCATAGTGGCCAGATCGTTCGAGCTTGAAGTGGATATGGTCGGCGACCGCGCGTTGCCCTAAAAACAGGGCGGCGTCCAAAAAAGACGCCTCGCTGTAATGGGCGCGCATCGCGGTTCGCGATGCGCATTCGCAACCTCACATAGTGGGAATTGCCGGAGGATTTCAAAATGATTTGTACTCTGTATCGATTCGCCGCGAGATCTCGCGGCGTGCGCAGCTTTCTATTGACTGGCATCTTCATGGTGGGCGCCGCATTCCTTGCGCTCGGCCAGACTGCCACCATCGTCGGAACCGTGACTGATCCCTCTGGATCGGTGGTTCCAAACGTAGCCATCACCTACACCAACACCGACACCAACCTTTCGAATAACACCACCAGCAATGACGCCGGCCAGTACATCGCGGCCGACATTCCAATCGGCAACTACAAGATCAAGGCAGAAGCCAAAGGCTTCAAGAGCACCGAGAAAACCGGCATCACGCTGCACAACGGCGACCGTTTCCGTGTCGACATTCAATTGGTCATCGGCGCCACTAGCGAAACCATGACGGTGGAAGCCAATGCCATCCGCGTGCAATCGGACTCGGGCGAAATCAGCGACGTCATCAATCAAACCCAGGTGACGCAGCTGGAAACCAATGGCCGCAGCTGGTACACCCTGTCGTCCCTGACACCCGGCGCATCGGCCAACACTGGCGACTTCCAGGTGCCGACGCCGATGGGCGGCAACGGAACGATTTCCTTTAACGGAAACCGCGTGGCCCACAACCTTCTGGTGGTGGATGGTGGCGAAGCTGCCGATCGCGGCGGTTCCGGC
The DNA here is from genome assembly GCA_963776125.1 of uncultured Acidobacteriaceae bacterium. Classification (GTDB taxonomy): domain Bacteria; phylum Acidobacteriota; class Terriglobia; order Terriglobales; family Acidobacteriaceae; genus PALSA-270. The sequence goes on from CAVZMC010000065.1 coordinate 20,516, forward strand.
GCCATCGTTATGCCTTCGCTCGACGCAGTTGCCGAGTTCAAGATGTTGACCTCCAACTACGACGCGCAATACGGCATGTCCTCTTCGGCTACCGTCACGACGGTGCTGAAATCCGGTACTAACCAGTTCCACGCGAGTGGATGGATTTTCGACCGCGATACTGCGTTCGACGCGTATCCTTACTTCACTCCCGCAGTCAACTCCAACGGCACGAAGAACAACAAGCCACCGCTGAGGTTCCAGATTTATGGCTTCAACGTGGGCGGACCGGTGGAGTTCAAGCACAGCGACAATCCAAAGACGTTCTTCTTCTACAACATGGAATGGCGCGCGTGCCCAGTCGGATGTAACGGCGGCGGTGGCGCGTTGAACGTGACCACTCCGTTCCCCAGCACCTACACGGGCAACTTGGCGGCGGCGATTGCGCAAGGCAACCTGCTCAACAGCATCACCGACCCCAATACCAAAGCGAGCATAACGCAGCCGCTGATCATTCCGTCAGCGGTCGCTGTTCCCGCGTTTGGAGTTCCGGGCCTTTCCGCTGCGCAGATCACGGCATTCGAAGCCGCCGGCATAACCAACCCAAACTCGGGTTGCAACAGCGTAGTCACCAGCACTCTGACGAACACTTGCGCGCCAGGCTCGTTCGGTGGACCCTGGGTCGGCAACCAGATTCCGTCGACCCTTCTGAATCCGAACGCGCAGGCGCTTATCAAGGCCGGCATTTTCGCTACCCCCGTCAGCGGCGACCAGTTCATTGGGTCTCCGGCTGCTCCCACCAACGTAAGAGAAGAACTGGCGCGCGTGGACCACACCTTCAGCGACAAGTTCTCCATTTTCGGGCACTGGATCTCGGAGCAGATTCTGCAAACCGACCTCCCGACCCGCTGGGCGGCCGCCAATGCTCCCACGATTGGAGACACGTTCGGCAACCCGTCTTACAGTGCCGTGGTGCACACGACCTACGCCATCAGCCCCACGCTGCTGAACGAGGCAGCGTTCAACTATGACGGCAACCGAATCAACATGAATCCGACTGGGATCTGGCAGCTCTCGCAGGCCCCGGGTTTCACGGAAAACAAGATTTTCGGCTTTAACAACGGAGCCATTCCGCAGATCCACGTCATTGGAAGAACCGGCTACCAATACAACGACAACTGGAACCCCTGGGACAACACAGCGGATGACTATGCCATAAAAGATGACGTTTCCTGGACCAAGGGAACCCATCAGATCAAGATGGGCTTTGGCTGGGCGAACTTCCGCAAAAATCAACCGCTGCAAACCGACCCGGAAGGGGAGTTTCAGTTCAACGGCACGTTCACCAACTATGACTTTGCCGACTACCTCCTGGGCCTCTCATCAAACTACACCGAGCCGGCGCTTGAGGATCACCGGCACTGGAACAATGTCTCCTGGGATGGATACGTCCAGGACAACTGGCGCGCCACGCATCGCTTGACCCTGAACCTGGGCCTGCGCTGGGATGGAATGCCGCACACCGCCGAAATCAACGGGCAGATGTCCAACTTCTACCCCAACCTCTATAACCCGGCAAAAGCTCCGACTCTGGCTCAATTTGTCCCGGGTTCGAACTTCGGCGCGCTGTGCTCCCCGGCCAATGTCACGGCTGGCGTCTGCGCCTCGGCTGCTCCAACCCTGGCTACCGGCCCCAACCCGGATCTGAACGGGTTGCTGGCCTATACCAACGGTTTGGGCGTACCGGGCGGTCCCGGTGGGCTCCCGAGCGTTAGCGACGGACTGGTACGCAATCACTGGGCCAATTTCGGACCACGCATCGGCGTCGCCTATGACGTGACCGGAAGCGGTAAGACCATTTTCCGCGCGGGCTTCGGTGTCATGTACGAGCGCATTCAGGGCAACGACATGTACCAGGCACAAACCAACCTGTTCGGAGGCAACGCGACCCTGCAGAACGTCTCGCTGACCGATCCGCACACCGGGGTTGACGCCAACAACCAGACCATCAGCGCTGCGTCGCTGCCGGTTCCGGTGAGCAAACAGACCGCTCTCGACAATACCAACTACCGGAACCCTGCGAGCTTCCAGTTCAGCGCAGGCATCCAGCAACAGATCGGAGCTAGCTCCGTCCTGTCCTTGGCCTACGTGGGCACGCAGAACCGGTATCAGAGCGAGGCCACCAACATCAACCCAACCCCGCTCAACGAACTGGGTTCTGCCACCCCCGGTAACTATGAGAGCCTCTTGCCGTTCCTGGGGTATAACTGGATCGACCAAGATGCGAACGACGCTAACAGCCACTACAACTCTTTCCAAGCCGATTTGCACACTCACCTGAAGCGTGGCCTGCAACTCCAGGTAGCCTACACGCTGTCTAAGGCAATCGACTCCACGTCGAATGCCAACGACGGCGGCGATTTGCAAGACGTCAGCAACCCGTACCTGGGATGGAAGTATGATCTCGGGCCATCCACTCTCAATCGTCAGCAGATTGGTTTCGCCAATTTCGTTTACGATCTGCCCATTTTCCGCAATACCAGCGACCGTGCGCTCAAGGCAATCGCGGGCGGTTGGCAGCTTTCCGGTATTGTGACCATGGAGACCGGTATTCCAATCAACCTGGGCATCGCCGGAAACGGCATCGGCAACATCCTGCAGGGCGTCACGTTGCGGCCCAATCAGAGCGGGCCGGTTTCCTACGTGAAAACCCCAGCCACGTTTGCCTCCAGCGGAAACCAAACGATGCAGTGGTTCGATCCGTCGAACTTCTCCGCGAATCTGCTGGGAAGTGGGGCGAACGCCGGTCTGGTCACGTTCGGCAACACGGGGTTCGACTCGGTGTATGGGCCGGGCCGCGACCAATGGCAGATGGCGTTGTACAAGAGCTTCGCTTTCACCGAGCGGGCCCATCTTGAACTTCGCTTCGAGAGCTACAACACCTTCAACCATACGCAGTTCAATGGTGTGAACAACACCATCGACGGCGGCGCCGACACCGGCAAAGTCAACTCTGCCTTCGATCCGAGAGTTTTCCAATTCGGCGCCAAGCTGGCGTTCTAACGGAGCACAAAACAACTCACAGCACACTCGAAGCCCCGCTCCTCCAGCGGGGCTTTTTTTCGTCGATCGGGAAAGTGGGTAAACCGACGGCTCATTTAGCGACCGTTCGGAATATTCATTCCAGCAAAGGGCGTTCGTCAAGCTCAATCGCAATGCTTTCGGCTGGTGCCGCATTGAATATGATTTCAGGAAATTGAATATGATTTCAGGAAGATGCGGAACGCCAGAGCGCACCACTCAATGAAAACACGTGCTTACCACCTTTCACTGCATAGCGTGCATCTAAGTTGTCTATGGAACTCTCTTCCGTAAGAAGCAGCGATATAGCCCCTATGATTAAGCGGACTAAGCGGACAAAGAGCATATCGGCGACGATTCTTCCGATTATCACGGTTGAGCGCAATGCGGGGACGCCGTTGCATCGGCAGATTTATGACGCCTACGTTACTGCGATTATGAATGGCAGGCTGCGCGCCGGGCAACGCGTCCCCTCGACCCGAATGCTGGCCTCCGAACTGGGCCTCTCCCGTTTCCCTATCATGGACGCGTACGCTCACCTACTAGCGGAGGGATATCTGGAAACCCGAATTGGCGCGGGAACCGTCATCTCGCAGTCTCTTCCCGACGAGTTGATGACCTCGGAATTGCCCGCGCCACGCGCGGCAGCACGCCCCGGACCGCGCCCGTTTTCCAAACGGGCTGCAAACATTGTCTCTCTCGTGAATGCCCGGTGGCGCCGGGGCACGGGCGCATTCGGCGTAAACCAGGTAGCCTACGAGCATTTTCCTTTTCGAATTTGGAACAGCCTGGTCATGCGGCATTGTCGGAGCGTGCGCGCCAAGAGCCTGGACTACGGCGACCCTCTGGGCTCGCCAGATTTACGCGAGGCCATTGCCACTTACCTGCGAACGGCTCGCGGCGTGCAATGTGAAGCGCAGCAGATCATGATTGTGGGCGGTTCCCAACAGGGGCTCGAAATCGCCACGCGCGTTCTTCTCGATCCCGGCAGCCGCGTCTGGATGGAAGAGCCGAGTTGTGCCTACACGAGAGTTGTATTCGCCGCCAACGACAGCGTCATGGTTCCGGTTCCGGTGGACTATGAAGGCTTGAATGTGGCCGCCGGCATCAAGCGCTGCCCCGAGGCCCAGGCGGCTCTGGTTACGCCCTCTCATCAGTACCCGCTCGGGGTGATCATGAGCGCGTCGCGCCGCATGGAGTTACTCGATTGGGCGCAGAAGTCAGGCTCATGGATCATCGAGATGGACTATGGTAGCGAGTTTCGCTGCGAGAGCAAGCCCGTTGCATCGCTGCAAGGACTCGACGCTAACGACCGCGTCATCTACATCGGAACGTTCAGTAAAGTCCTATTCCCGTCTTTGCGCCTGGGTTACATCGTGATTCCAGCGGACCTGATTGAGCACTTCGTTTCGGTTCGCATGGCGATGGATCTCGGCCCATCGAGTCTTCACCAGGTGGTTCTGGCCGATCTTATCGGCGAGGGTCATTTTTCTCGCCATCTTCGCCGCATGCGAATGCTCTACGGCGAGCGCCGGAGCCTGCTCATGGAAAGCATTCGCAAGGAATTCGGTTTCGGGGTGGACGTCAGCGGCGGACAGGCGGGCATGCATCTTACCGTGACGTTCAAGGGCATCTGCGATCAGGAAATCGCGCGCCGCGCCAGAAGCCAGAATTTGTGGCTCACGCCCTTGTCAACCTCTTATCTTGGCCAGGCATCCCGGCAAGGCTTCATTCTAGGTTTTGGAAGCACGCCGGCCGAGGCAATACCCGCCGCCGTGCGCAAGCTTCGAGGAATGCTCGCGAAGTAAATGCTCGCGAAGTAGAAGAGGCGGACGCCTCGCGGCTGGTATGGCGGGCAGCGGTTTTGCCGTGGACGCGACCGGTGGCGGTATTAAGCGCTGCATATTAAGGAGAGCGTGCTGTCGCGTTAGTAACTCCACCGCTTTTGGCACGGGGTTCGTTTTCCCTTTCACGCACGAAATCCGCCCTCGCGGGAACTTGATCTGATGCGAGGTGACAGGATCGTCGCCCTGGGGCTCGCGGGCAAACCAAAAATAATTGCGTTCCAGGAGATCGGGAGTTCGAATCTCCCCTCCCCGACCAGATTCTCGAGGGGTGCCCCGCAATTCCAGCTGGATACTGGTGGGAGCTATAGGATTCGAATTTTGGGGTACACGTATTTTCAACAACATAGAGCGCACGGCGGGCACCGTAAAAGCAGTGGAAGACAGTGGTAAGCACCGCTAACGGATCACAAACGGATCACGGCTCGTGCCCATTTGAAAAGTGCCAACCAAGGTGGCCACAAAACCTGAGAGTGTCAATTGAGACGGACCCAATCGGCATGGCCTGTGTCGGCGACCGAGTTTCAACTTCGGCGTGGCAAATTCTGAAGTTGATGGCGGTAAGCTCGTTTACCAGGACCTATTCTTCCCAACACAACGCAAGCAACTCAGCCGTTGAGACTTTCCGGGTCGCCGGGAGTTAGTTTGGCGGATAGGCCGTTCTACGGCAACTTACTGGACCCAAGCATTAAGGATGCCTTAGCGACTTGTGTGCGGATTTGCGTCGGGTGAGTGAATCGGAGATTATGCATGAGCTGACGGCGCGTCCGGTAAGCAGCCTGATAGCAAGCGAGTAGATGAATCTCGCGGGTGTTCGAGAATGGACATGCAGGAGGAAGAGTGATCACTGGCAAGCCGGACATGGAAGCTCTGGCGCAAGCTATATCACTGATGAGCATTATCTTAGGCTTTGACTTTCTTTGGCACACTGCATGCTGGCGTATCCACCCAGTGTTCTCGTACCGTAAGAACAATGTCCCTGGGAGGCGGCTATGGCAGGACTGCTTCGGGATACACGCTTTGCCGTGAGGCAACTGCGCAGGAATCTCGGATTCACGATTACGGCGACGGTGATGCTGGCTGTTGCCATCTGCGCCAACAGCACGGTTTTCAGCTGGATCAACGGAACCATGCTGCATCCGATTCCTGGAGCGCGGCATACCGATGAACTGGTGAGCGTGATGCGAGGCGAGTGGAGCACCTCGCCGACGCCGCCCCTCTCTTATCTCGACTACCGCGATCTGAGAGATCAGAATCAGAGCCTCACCGGGCTTCTTGCCTATCACTCTGAGTGGAGCGCATTGACGAGCGCCGGGGCCGCGCCGGAGCGGATCTACATCGGGAATGTGTCGGCGAACTACTTCGACGTGCTGGGAGTGAGGCCTCTGCTGGGGCGGTTCTTCTTGCCCGAGGAGGAAACGCGGCCGGACGCCGTGCCGTACATCGTGCTCGGGTACTCGACATGGAAGACGCGCTATGCGGGAGACCCGCAGATTGTGGGCAAGACGATCGAGATTGCCCGGCATCCTGTGACGGTGATCGGCGTAGCGCCGGAGGGGTTTATCGGGGCGGCGCCGGGGCTTCGGGACGATGCATGGCTGACGCTGAATCCCCTTGGGGCGAACGAGTATGGGCTCACGCATCGCAGCATCGACTTTCTAATTGTGTTGGGAAGGCTGCGGCCTGGAATGAGCCGCGAGCAGGCGACGAATGACCTCGAAACGATCATGCGGCGCATCGTGGCCGCCTATCCGAACGATCACCTGGGAACGAACACCATCACGCTCGACCCGATGTGGCGATCACCCTTCGGGGCAAACGGCTACTTGGCTAACACGCTGCCCATCTTGCTAGCCATTGCCGGAGTGGTGTTAATGCTGACATGTGCCAACGTGGCTACGCTTATGTTGGTGCGGCTCGTGTCGCGGCGGCGCGAGATTGCGATTCGCCAGTCGCTGGGGGCGCAACGCGTGCAACGGGTGCGGCAGATAGTGCTGGAGGGCGTGATTCTCTCAGCCGGTGCGGGAGCGGTGGCTCTGTTGCTGACGTCGATGACGGCGAAGACATTCGCTCGATTCTTTCCTGCAAACTCGAACCCCATTGTGCTGAATGGAACTGTGGATCAAAGCGTGGTGATCGGGATCGTAGTGCTGGCCGCTCTGGCCAGCGTGCTGTCCGGCGCGTTTCCAGCATGGCGGTCGTCACATGTGCCCGCGGCCGAGGCGCTCAAGGATGAGGCGGCCAGCATCTCAGGCGGCTCGCACAACCGGCGGCTGCTCAGCGGACTGGTGGTGGCGCAGATCGCGCTTTCGCTGGCGCTGCTGGTGATTTCCGGGCTGTTTCTGCAAACGCTGCGCAATCTCTCGGCGGGCGATCCCGGGTTCAAGCAGGATCATGTATTGACGGCGTCTGTGGGACTGGCCACCGCCGGCTACTCCAACGACGAGGCGGATGCGATCTGCCACAAGATTCTCGATCGCGTGTCGGCATTACCGACCGTAACGGTTGCGTCGCTCACCGATTGGGTGCCGATGAACTTCACCCGCAAGACGGAAGACGCCTATCCAGAAGGTTATGCGCCGCGCCCGCATGAATCGCTCGAGGTGCAACATACCGACGTGACGTCCCGATACTTCGAGACGCTGGGCGTGCCGATTCTTGAGGGGCGCGACTTCGCACAGTATGACAACAGAACGGCGCCGCTGGTAGTGATCGTGGACCAGACGGCCGCGAAACGGTTTTGGCCCGGGCAGGACCCGGTGGGGAAGAGGCTCCATATAGGGAACCGCGTTTTCGCGGTCATTGGCGTGGTGAAGAATACGAAGCACCAGTTTATGAACGAACGCCCCGCGCCGATGGTCTACCTGAGCTACTTCCAGCGAGGTTTCGAGACCATTGTGCAGGTGAGGACGCAAGGCAATCCGAACGACATAGCTCCGGCGGTGGAGAACGCGATTCACGAGATTGATGGGCGGCTGCTAGTGTTCGACGTGCGCTCCATGCGCGAAACCACACAGATGGCGACGACCTTTGCCGTCTTGCAGAGCACGTTTGCGGGCATCCTGGCGGCGATCGCGCTAATCCTTGCGACGACCGGCATCTATGGTCTAGTGGCGTACCGCACGGCACTTCGCACGCACGAGATCGGCATTCGCGTCGCACTCGGCGCTTCACCCGGCGACGTTCTGAGGTTTGTGTTGTTGCAAGGGTTTTCGCTAACAGCGATCGGGCTAAGTTTAGGGTTGGCGCTCTCGTTCAGCCTCACGCACTTCATTGCCGCTTTCCTCTACGGGGTGGGAGCCAACGACCCTCTGACGGTCATCGTGGGTGTGGTATTGCTTGCGGCGATGTCGCTTCTCGCATGCTACTTTCCGGCGCGCCGCGCGACGCGCGTCGATCCCGTTGCCGCAATACGCGCGTCGTAAACGAAAGCGACTTCGCGCCGAGGTTGAGCAGTAGTCATAGGGAGGGTTGAGCCCTCCAACGCTCCCGCCGATGAATATTGATTCAATCGGGCCGAGTCACTCATTCAGACCCATTGCTCCATCGGGGAGGGTGGTTGGGAGGCGCGTCTCGGACATGGTGCGGCCATGCACCTGAACGTAAAGTCGCCATCTCGGACAACTGACTCTTGGCGCAATCAATCCGAAACCGCCTTCAGTTCTGCGGATTATGGGCTTTGGCAAAAATAAGTACTGATATGTTGGCTTATGTGTTTACTAACTTCCGGCAGCGAAAGCTCAGTTGGCGAGAACAATCGGTTCGGTCTCTCGACGCGGAATTGACTGCAGCTTAGAGAGTGCTGAAAGCAGTCTTCGCTATCGGATCGCCAGACGGACCATGCGTCCTTGAGCTATTGAAAATAAGGAGCGTGATCCGTTAGTGGTTCGTAAGCTGTTGAAAAGATGGTGGGCGCTATAGGATTCGAACCTATGACTTCCACCGTGTGAAGATGGCACTCTACCGCTGAGTTAAGCGCCCACTGCTTTCCATTCAAACAGTAACCGCCCTTATCGTCAACCGCTTCCGCGCCCCTCTTCATCAACCTTCAGCCATGACACTGTTCTCCCGCGGTAGCGTTACAATAATCGGCGGATTCTCAAGAACCTATTCCCATAATCCTTTATCGTCTCAAGGAGACTCTCATGTGCAAGCAACTCGCTGTCCTCACTTCGCTCCTGCTCGCCGGCCAAATGGTG
>CAVZMC010000066.1:0-21735 GCA_963776125.1 uncultured Acidobacteriaceae bacterium
TAGCGGAGCTCGAAGTCGGCGATCTCCTTCATGGCCGCAATCCTCGGCGTCATCCACATGTCGCTCGTCATCACGAGGCCCCCACCCTGTTGCAGCGTCTCCCCCTTTTGGCGAACGGTGATGGTGACAATCTGCTCCTTCGTGTTGAATCCGTTGATGACCTTCGTGGCCCCCGTTGCTTTCACATCGACATCGATTTCCACTTGCGGCTCGTTCTGATTGGACGCGGCGGCTGAGCCTTGCCGGCTTGCTTCTCCTCGTTGGCCTGGGCCTTTTTGTGCGCGTGTTCCATCCCGCTGGCGAAGCGTCGCGAAGGTCGTGACCTTGTACGTCTTCTTTCGAAGGTCGAGGTCGTACACCTTCTGTCCGTCGAGATCGATGATCGCGCCCGTTTGCGCCTGGTGGTTGGCGTCCGTGATCTTGCGATCGCCCTTCACCGCCACCGACGACACCACGCCTTCACGGGCCGCCTTCCGCCAAAGATATTCATCATGCGACCCAGCGCCCCCGCGAACTCCACATGCGTCTTCTGATCGGACCGGACGTCGGCCCACAACCTGGGCATCGACACCACCGACCAGGGCGGTCGTCAACGCAATCAATAAGCGGTTTCTGGTCATGACGCCCTCCATGCACGACCGGTCATCTCGCGGCTCTCGCGAAGACGCCGATTCTGTTCTCCTGTTCACGAATCGTCTCCTTCCGTGCCGCTTCTTCGGCACTGACGAGGCCCGAGCCTCGCCCCGACGAACCAGCACGCCCTTAAGACACTCTGATGATACGGTCAAGAACCGCTGGGTCCGCGTCCACTCCTACGACAAAGGGGTTCGCCGCGCCAGGTGTCCGTGCTTTCAGCGTGGCCAATTTTGCCGACATCCCATCCATCAACGGATGGTTGAGCAGCTCCACATCGACCTTCATCTGTTTGGCGAGCTGACCGAAATGATCGAGCGACTGAATGTGCTGCTGGACCTGTTCGTCGGCCGGTGGGATGAGAATCGGCGCGCCGAGAAGTCCCGCGACGTGGGCCGCCCCGTGATCGGTCACGCCAAAGATGAGCGCGATGGTCCCAGGCGTGTGGCCGGGTAGGAAAACCGGGGTCACCCTCTCATCCCCGAGGACCAGAGGCTGCCCCTCGACGATCACCATGTCCCGTTTGGGCGCAGGCACCGCCTGGCCGCCGCGCCCATTCGGCGCGCCAGTCCGCCAGAGTCGGCGCTCATTGCGCGCTCAACGCCGGGCTGGCACCAATCCGGAGAAGACCCTCTTGAGCTTGGCCGGGAATTCTTGCCCGAAGAGGGCATCCCTGGAAAGAACTATGTCGTCATCATCAGCGACAACTGCTGGCGGCATCGGTTCAACGCCGATCCTCACGTTATGGGGCGAAAGATTTCCGTGAACGGAGAGGCATACACAATTGTTGGAGTGATGAATCCTCCGCCCGCCGAGGGGCAGGCCGGCGATGATTGGGTAGAGATACCGCTGGCATTCACTCCCGAGGAGATCAATCGAGACGACCACTGGTTGACGGTGGAGGGCCGACTCAAACCGGGCGTGACCATTCCACAGGCCACCGCAGAATTGCAAACCATTGCCCAGCAGATTGCGCAAGCCAACCCTTCGACCAACAAAGACTTGACCGTCGTCATAGTACCGCGTGAGCACGCTTGGGTAGCTCGCCACTTGAGGAGAACACTGTACCTGCTGATGGGAGCCGTCGGCTTCGTGCTCCTAATCGCGTGCGCCAACGTCGCCAACCTGCTGCTGGCGCGGGGCACGGTGCGCAGGCGGGAGGTGGCGATCCGGTCGTCGCTCGGCGCAACTCGCTGGCAACTGATTACGCAATTTCTCACGGAGAGCATGATCTTGGCCGCGATTGGCGCAGGCTTGGGTATGGCGCTCGCGTGGAGCCTCATAAAAATGGCGCTCGCGCTCATGCCACTGAACCAGCTCCCTTCTGAAGCTGAGGTCAAATTGCAGGCTCCAGTTCTGCTTTTTGCGGTGGGAGTCGCATCTCTGGCGGCCATTTTGTGCGGAATTGCGCCTGCGTTGCAGTCCGCGCGAGTCGATCTGATCGAAACGCTCAAGGACGGAACCAGGAGCGCGACGGGCATTGGTGGGCGCGGTGTGCGGCGACTGCTGGTGGTTGGCGAGATTGCGCTGGCGCTGACATTGCTCGCGGCGGCGGGTCTCGCCGTGCATGGCTTCTGGAAGGCCGAAAACGTCGATCTCGGATTTCGGCCCGATCACATCTTGACGTTCAACCTGCAGCTCGAACAACAAAGGAAGCAAGGCCGCCTCAAAACGCCCGCTCAGATTAACGCTTTCTACCGGTTGCTGATCGAGAAACTGGAATCCGTTCCCGGAGTTCTCGGCGCGCAAGTCTCGCTTACGCAAAAAGGACTAGGTGCCGAGTTGGGAGTACCCGTCACCATCGCGGGGAGATCGTTGTCGGATTCCGGCGCCAAAGGTGACAGCAACTGTGTTCCGGTAACGCCTCAATTCTTTAAGACGTTCGGCATCGGGATCGAACGGGGCCGTGCGCTTACCGAAGAGGACAAAGAAGGAAGTCCGCTGGTTGCGGTAGTGAACCAGGCATTCGTCCGGGAGTTTTTGCCTGGGCTTGAACCGTTGGGCCAGCGCTTGATTATTCCCCAACCGGTGCCCAAATCCGTAAGGCCTCCTGTCGAGTTGGAGATTGTGGGCGTGTACCGCGACGCACGGAATGACGGATTGGACACGCCACAACCAGAAATCGACGTTCCGTTCTGGCAGAATCCCTGGCCCTATCCAATGGTTGCCGTGCGCACCGCGGGCGACCCGGAATCGATGCGGCAGAGCATCGCTTCAACCATTCGATCCATCGCGCCGGATGCCCCCATGGCGAATATTCAAACCGTCGACGACGCGGTGCGCGAGTTCTCGGCCAGCGAACGATTTGGCGCAGTGCTGTTTGGCGCTTTTGGCGCGACCGGGCTCATTTTGGCCGCATTGGGCATTTACGGCGTGATCGCGTTTGGCGTGGCGCAGCGCACCCGCGAGATTGGCTTGCGAGTCGCGCTGGGAGCCCAGCGCGAGCAGATTCTGCGTCTCTTCGTTCGCGAAGGCATTGTGTTGTCCGTGATCGGACTGACGTTCGGGATTGCCGGTGCCTACACGGCAGCTCGACTGATGCGGGGCATGTGGTACGGCATAGCGAGCAGCGATCCGCTTGCTTTTACGGTGGTGGGGATTGTGCTTCTCGCTTCCGCGTTGCTCGGCAGTTACATCCCCGCACGGCGCGCAGCCAAGGTCGATCCCATGGTGGCGTTGCGCTACGAGTAGCCAAAATGTTTCAAGAATCGAGAATCGGATGATCCAACTAAAGAACCTGGAACGAAGTTACAAAACTGCTGCGGGGCAGACCTGGGTTCTGCGCCGCGTCAACCTCAACATCGCCGAGGGCGAGTTCGTCACGGTCATGGGACCGTCCGGAGCGGGGAAGTCCTCGTTGCTCAACGTGCTCGCGCTGCTCGACGACCAATGGGAGGGCGAGTACTGGTTTCGCGAGGAAGCCGCTCACCAGATGAAGCGCAAGGCGCGCAGCGAGCTGGCCAAGCGCAACATCGGCGTGGTTTTCCAAAGCTACCACCTGCTCGACGATCTCACCGTGCAGGAGAACATCGACCTGCCGCTCTCCTACAAAGACATTCCGCGACACCAGCGCCAGGGCATGGTGGCGGATACGCTCGACCGCTTCCAGATCGTCGGCAAAAAGGATCTCTTTCCCAACCAACTTTCCGGCGGGCAGCAACAGTTGGTCGGGATCGCGCGCGCGGTGATTCACAAACCTGCGCTTCTTCTGGCCGACGAGCCGACTGGCAATCTCCATTCCGCGCAAGCCAAAGAAATTATGGAACTCTTTCGCGAACTGAATCAGCAGGGCACCACCATCGTGCAAGTCACGCACTCGGAAACCAACGCAGCCTACGGAACGCGCACTTTGCAACTGCGCGACGGCTGGCTGGTCGGCGATACCAGCAATCCCGCGCTTCAGCCCTACGAGGCGGCCACCCGATGACGCGCTTCATCCAGGCTTTCCGCCGTTTCGTCATGGCAAGGCTGATTGCCACGTTCTTGGTTCTCGCCACCACCATCGCCTCCAGCCAAACCGCGCAGCCTCTTCGTCTGGAGATGCCGAAGTCCTACAATCCACTAAGCGCGTACTCGCCGGAAACGGTTCCCGAGCCACAGTTAGCCAATTCGCCGCGTCTTGACCAACTGGTTCGTGACGGCAAACTTTACCTCTCTCTGAAAGACGCCATCGACCTCGCGCTGGAAAATAATCTCGACCTCGCCATCGCCCGCTACAACCTGCCCATCGCGGATACCGACATACTACGCACCAAAGGCGGCGGAGTGTTCCGCGGCGTGAATACCGGCGTAGTGCAAGGGACAACTGGCGGCGGCGTGGGTGGTCTGGGTACGGGCGCGCCCGGCGCGGGCGCGGGCGGCACGACTGGAGGCGCGGGCGGCGCGGGCGCGGGCGCGAACGGCTTGGTTTCATCCACCTTGGGCGCCGGCACTCTCGTCAACTCCTACGATCCCTCCATCCTCGCGAGTTTTGGCGATGAGCACTTTACCGAACCGCTCGCCAATCTTCAGACTTTCGGCATTCCCACCTTGCAGAGCAATACCGGACAAGTCAACGTCGATTACTCTCAGAGTTTTTCTACCGGCACTACCGTCAACTTCGTGTTCGACAACAACCGGCAGTGGCAAAACAGCATCTTCAACGAACTCAATCCAATTTTGAGTTCCTACTATCATGTCGAGATTCAGCAGCAATTGCTCGCTGGCTTCGGATTTGGGCCCAATCTTCGCTATCTGCGCATCGCCAAAAACGACAAAAAGATTTCCGACATCGCCTTCAAGGACCAGGTCATTGCCACCGTCACCCAGATCGAAAATATCTATTGGGACTTGGTGAACGCGTATGAACAGTCGCGGGTCGACGAGCAATCCCGGGCATTTGCCGAGCAGTCGCTCGAAAACACAAAAAAGGAACTGGAGCTGCAAAGCGTGCCCGCCCTGGATGAGCTGAAAGCCGAGACCGAAGTCTCCAAGCGCGACCAGGATCTAACCGTCGCCAAAACGACTCTCGAGCTGCAAGAATCTCTCATCAAGAATGCGCTGACAAAAAGCTTGGACGATCCTATCCTCGAGGCGATGCCCGTCGTCCCCACCGACATTGTGCAGGAGGTGGACACGCAGCCGGCGCAGCCGCTGGAGGAACTGATTTCCGCGGCGCTCGAAAATCGCCCAGAATTGGCCGAGTCCGCGGTTGACCTGATCAATCGTCAAATCAGCCGCAAAGCCGCACGCAACGCCCTGCTGCCAACTCTGTCGGCGGAGGCTTACTACGGCGGCACCGGCTTGGCGGGGCCGGCCAATCCGGCGTTTAGCGGAACCATCAATTCGATCGTGCCGACCAGTGCCGGCGGGGCCATCGTCAATGCCTACAACAATTCCGCGCCCGATTATTTCGTCGGGCTGAGCCTGAATATTCCCCTGCGAAACCGCGTGGCCAAGGCAGACCAATACCGCTCCGAGTTGGAATACCGCCAATCCGAGTTGCGGCTGGAGCAACAGAAGAAACAAATTCGCATCGAAGTTCGCAATGCGCAATACGCCCTGGAGCAAAGCCGCGCCCGGGTCGATGCCGCCCGCAAGGCGCGTGACCTGTCGCAACGCACATTCGACGTCACCAAGAAAGAACAGACGCTGGGCGCGGGCTCGACTTTTCAAACCCTCAGCGCGCAGCAAGATCTCGCCATAGCGGAACAGGACTTGGTCACGGCCATGACCACCTACCAAAAGGCCAAAGTCGAACTTGATCGCGCCACCGGAACGAGTTTGGAACATAATGGAATCAAGATTCAGGACGCGATAAACGGTACAATCAGCAGCCCGAGTCCTTAGACCGTTCGCCATCATGATGCCCGCTCCGGCCAAACCGGGAGAGACCTCGATTGCCGCCCCTATAAAAAAAAGGACCGGCGACCGTCCGCCCCGCGTTCTGGCCGCCGACGATCAGCAGCATATTCTCGAAGCCATCGAAATCCTCTTGCGCCCGCAAGGCTACCAAGTGGAAACCGCGCGCTCCCCCGCGCTGGTTCGCGAATCGCTCGCCACCGGCAGCTACGACGCTCTGCTCATCGACCTGAATTACACCCGCGACACCACTTCCGGCCAGGAAGGCCTCGACCTTCTCTCCGAGATCGTCACGCAGGACGCTTCCATCCCCGTCATCGTCATGACCGCCTGGGGCAACGTGGAACTGGCCGTCGAAGCCATGCGCCGCGGGGCGCGCGATTTCATTCAAAAGCCGTGGGAAAACGAGCGGCTGCTCACCATCCTCAAGACCCAGCTCGAACTGCATCGCGCGCTGCGGGAGACGGAACGGTTGACGGCGGAGAACCGCCTGTTCCGCGCCGAGGGCCGTCCCGACTTCATCGCCGCCGCTCCCGCCATGCAATCCCTGCTCGAAACCATCGCTCGGGTCGGCCCTTCCGACGCCAACGTGCTCGTCACCGGGGAGCACGGCACCGGCAAGGAAGTAGTGGCGCAAACTCTGCACGCGCTCTCCCCGCGCGCTTCGCGCTCCCTGGTTGCCGTGAATACGGGCGCTTTGTCCGAGGGCATTTTCGAGAGCGAACTTTTCGGCCACGTGAAAGGTGCTTTCACCGACGCGCGCACCGACCGCATCGGCCGCTGGGAACTGGCCGATGGCGGCACCATCTTCTTGGATGAGATTGGAAATGTGCCCTTCCGCCAGCAGGCGAAGCTGCTGCGCGTGCTGGAATCTGGCGAAACTGAGCGCGTTGGTTCGTCCCGCTCGCGGCGCGTGGATGTGCGCGTCATCTCGGCCACAAATTCCGATCTCCGTGCCGCCTGCGCCTCCGGCCAGTTTCGCGAAGACCTGTTGTTCCGGCTGAATACGGTCGAAATTCACGTGCCGCCGCTGCGCGAACGCCGGGAAGACATTCCCGCGCTCGCTGGACATTTTCTTTCGCGCTACGCTTCTCGCTATCGCCGGTCCATCCAGGGATTTGACCCTTCCGCTCTGCAACTGCTCATGCAACACTCCTGGCCCGGGAACGTGCGCGAGCTGGAACACACTTTGGAGCGCGCAATTTTGATGTGCCGCACCGGCGAAATTCAGCCCGCTGACCTGGGACTGAATTTGCGTCCCCCAAGCCCAGGCCAGGCGCAAAGCTTGGAAGAACTTAGCCTGGAAGCCGTGGAAAGCATTCTGATCCGCAAAGCGTTGCAGCGCCACCAAGGCAACGTGAGCCAGGCGGCCGAAGCCCTCGGACTCAGCCGTGGCGCGCTCTATCGCCGAATGGAGAAATATGGGCTCTAGCCCGCCCGGGAATGCCCGCGCGCGCCAGCCTCAACGCAAACGGGTTCGCCTGCTCTACGAGCGCCGCGTCAGCCTCTACTCTCTGTTCGTGGCCTTGCCGGGTCTCTTGGTCAGCGCCGTCTTTCTCTGGTATCAGCCTTGGACGCTGGAGTCCAAGCTCACCGTTTTCTTCCTCGAGTTATTTGTGTGGTGGATCTTGGCCATGGCGTTGCAAGAGCAAGCCACGCGCCCGCTGCAAACCCTAGCCAACGTGGTGGCCTCGCTGCGTGAGGAGGACTATTCGTTTCGCGCACGCGGCGCAGTGCCGGATGACGTGCTCGGCGAGCTTTCTCTCGAAGTCAACGCCTTGGCCGATCTGCTGTCGGAACGCCGCATTCAAGCCATCGAAGCCACCGCTCTGCTGCGCCGCGTGGTCGAAGAGATCGATGTCCCGCTGTTTGCTTTCGATCCCGGTCACAATCTGCGGCTTATCAATTCCGCCGGCGAGCGCTTGCTGCAACAGCCCGCGGTGAGACTTCTGGGGCGCACCGCGGAGGAAATCGGGCTCGGGCCCTGCCTCGCCGCGGAGAGCGAGACCCTGGTCCCTTTGCACTTCAGCAGCCCCAACGCCCGCTGGCAGGTGCGCCGCAGCTCCTTTCGCCAGAAAGGCGTGCCCCATACCCTGATCGTTCTCTCCGACGTCAGCCGCGCCCTGCGCGAAGAAGAGCGCAGCGCTTGGCAGCGCCTCATCCGGGTTCTGGGGCACGAACTCAACAACTCCCTCGCGCCGATCAAATCCATTGCCGGCAGTCTGCTCACCCAGGTTTCTCGCGTTCCGCTGGAGGCCGCGCAGCGCCAGGATTTTGAACGGGGCTTGGCGATCATCGAAACCCGGGCCGCCTCGCTCAATCGTTTTCTGCAAGCTTACCGGCAACTGGCGCAAATGCCGGCACCCGTTCTGCGCCGGGCCGGGTTTGCTGCCATCGTGCATCGCGTGGCTGGCCTCGAAACCCGCCTGCCGGTAACCGTGATCCCCGGCCCGGACATCGAATTGCTGGCCGATCCCGATCAACTCGAGCACATGCTGATCAACCTGGTGCGCAACGCGGTTGAGGCCGCGCAGGAGCCGCCACATCCCGCGGAACCCTCGCAAGACCTCGGCCTTTCCGCACCGCCTCCCTCGGATCCCGAAGTCGTCATGCGTTGGGATCTCACTGAGAAGGATTTGGTGCTCACCATCGAGGACAATGGCCCAGGCCTGCTCAATCCCAGCAACGCCTTCGTGCCCTTCTACACCACCAAACCGGCGGGCAGTGGCATCGGCCTGGTACTTTCCCGGCAGATCGCCGAAGCCCACGGCGGATCGCTAGAACTGCGGAACCGCTCCGACAGGAAAGGCTGCCGGGTAACCGTTACCCTCCAGCGCTTCCAGCCGGCCGCCAACTGATCGCCGGCGCCACGGAACGGCCTGCCCCAAAACTGGCTGCGCCCCCAAATCGCCTGCACCCTAGAATTGTCATTCCGAGGAGCGCAGCGACGAGGACTCTGCTTTTTGCCGGCCTCGCTGCGAGCCAGATTCCCCGAGACGATGGACGTGACACGCGAAATAACAATCGAAGAGGAATTGTCATGATTTCTTTTCTTTCTTTTCAAGGTAACGTTCGGGTAACTCAGGCAACCGTCCAAAGGTTGCCAACCTCTGAGTTAAATAGCGCAACTCCTGGCGAGGGCCCGGGCGTTATCATCAATAAAAGGAACAAACAGCCAATCTGGCCAACGAGGAATAAGAATGCGACGGATTTCCGCGACTTTCCTGCCCACGTTTTTTGTCGTGTGCCTGCTGCAATTCACCGCTTCATCTCTTGCTCAGGCTGGACCCCAAGACCGGGTTCTCCAGGCCATCGACCAAAGCCAGATGACGGCCCTCCGCGGCAACGTTCATCCCTTGGCGCGTGCTGAGTTCGATCAGGGTCAGGTCGATCCGGGGATGCAGATACCGAACATCTCCATCAACTTCAAGTTGTCGGCCGCTCAGCAGGCGGACCTCGACCAGTTAGTCGCCCAGCAGCAGGACCCCGCTTCGCCCAACTACCACAGGTGGCTGACGCCAGAGCAGTACGCCGCCCGCTTCGGCATGAGCCAAGGCGACCTGGCTAGAATCACGGCCTGGCTGCAGTCGCAAGGCTTCACCGATATTCAAGTGGCGCGCAGCCATACGCGCATCTCGTTCAGCGGAACGGCTGCGCAAGTGGACGCCGCCTTCCAGACTGAGATCCATAACTACCTGGTCGAGGGAGAGACGCACTTCGCCAACGCCACCGAACCTTCCGTGCCGGGAGCTTTCGCCGATACGGTGTTGGCCTTCAGCGACCTCCATAGCTTCCGTCCCAAGCCGAGGCTGCGGCCTACGGCGCACTTCACCTCCAGCCAAACCGGGAACCATTTCCTGACGCCCGGCGACTTCGCCACCATCTACGACCTAACTCCGTTGTATAACGCCGGTTTTGACGGCACCGGCATCACCATCGCAGTGAGCGGACAAACCTTCATCAACGTGGCCCGCGCCAACACCTTCCGCAGCCTGTCCGGCTTGTCGGTCAACCCTCCGCAACTTTTTCTGACGCCCAATACAGGGACTTCGGCGGTTGTTAGCGGCGATGTGGACGAGGCTAACATCGACGTGGAGTGGTCGGGCGGAGTGGCCAAAGGTGCGACCATCCTCTTCGACTACGCCGGGGCCACCGGCAGCGTCTTCGATGCCATTACCGACGCCATCGAAAACGACCGCGCGCCCATCGTCAGCACCAGCTATGGCAATTGCGAGTCCATGATCGGTACCCCTGCCTCCATCCTGAGCTTGCAATCGCTGGTGCAACACGGGAACAGCCAGGGCCAGAGCATGGTCGCCGCGGCGGGCGATGACGGCGCCGCCGACTGCGAGAATGGCACTACGTCGGCCACGACCGGATTGGCCGTGGATGTTCCCGGCTCGATTCCCGAAGTCACCAGCGTGGGCGGCAGCGAGTTCATGGGCGACAATACTTTGGGCTCCGATCCGCCTTATTGGGCAGCCGCAACCAACGGCACTACGGACAACATCAGCTCCGCACTCACGTACATCCCCGAGATGGCTTGGAATGACACGGCCACGGTGGGTACACTCTCTGCGGGCGGCGGCGGCAAGAGCTCCATATTTACTACCAAGCCCACTTGGCAGGCAGCGCTAACACCGGCCGACGGGGTGCGCGACGTGCCCGACATTTCCCTGAACGCCTCCGATGCTCACGACAGCTACCTGATTTGCTCGGAGCTAGACCAGGCGAACCTGCAGAGTTGCGCCAACGGGTTCCGGGATAGCAACGGCAATTTGTACGCCTTCGGCGGCACTTCCGTGAGCGCGCAGGCCTTCGCTGGCGTTCTCGCCATCATCAACCAGGCGACCAACAGCAACGGCCTGAGCGTCGCGAACAAAGAACTCTACGCACTGGCCGCGAGCACGCCATCCGCCTTCCACGACATTACGACGGGCAGCAACATCGTGCCATGCATCCAGGGCAGCACGAATTGCCCCGCCACCGCTCCCTTCCAAATCGGCTACAGCGCAGGCCCCGGTTATGATTTAGCCACCGGCTTGGGGTCTCTTGAAGTCAACAATCTGACCAGAGCCTGGCCCGGATTTTCGGCGACCCCCACCCCCAGCTATTCCATCTCCGTCAGCTCTGTCACCGTTTCTGGTCCCGGAAGTTCGGGCGCCTCGAACATCGCCGTCTCGCCCGGCGGGACCAGTTTGACGGGATCGATTACCCTGACCTGTGCTTCGCCTGGGTCTGAGATTACATGCGCGTTCCTCACGCCCACCGCCGGCGCAACCACCACCGTTACCATCCCTGGCGGCGAGACGGCCATGCTAAACGTCATCACCACCGCTCCCCACGCCATCCCGGCGGCCGTATCCGCGCAGGCTCGCCCGCGCGGCGGGTTGGGCTGGTTCGCGGCCAGCGGCGGAGCCTTGCTCGCCGGCTTCTTCGTTGCCGGCGTGCCTTCGCGCCGCCGCCGCGGCATCGCCATGTTTGGATTGTTGTTTTGTGTCTTTCTCGCGGTGGGAGTCGGCTGCGGCGGAGGTAGCGGCGGGGGCGGCGGAGGTGGTCAAACCGATCCCGGAACCCCGGCGGGCAGCTACAGCATTCTTGTGACTGGCACGGTCAACGGCAACCTGGTCAAGACCGGCACCGTCCAACTCACAGTCGAATAGCTAGAACAGGCAACCAAGGACTAAGCTGGCGCCTCTTCGGTGGGCAAACCACGCCCACTCTTCCTCTGGAGAACCGCTTTCAGGGCTCCCGTCAGAAACTCGTGTCCGTTCGCTTCGGGGATTACCTTGTCGACCATGGCCCGTGCATCGGGGGACAACGCAGCCTCGTCCGCCAGCATGATGATCGGAATGTCCGACCGCTGCCGCCGCATCTGCCCCGCCACCAACGGAGCCTCCCAGCCGTCCAGGCTCTGATCGAGAACCACCGCATGCACCGTCTCCGCGGCAAACATATCCAAGCCTGTGTTCCCGCTAACCGCGGTGAGCACGCGGTAGCCTTGCTTGCTCAGCGTCAGTCGAGTGAAGTGCAGCGCGAGAGCATCGCTTCCAATGCAAAGAACGGTAGGGTTTTGTTCCCGAGGTTTGGTCATACATCCTCCCCGACGGCCGGAGCCCGATTCCCAATCTTTCTCGGACCGCGCCCAAGCCTTTAGACTTAATACTCCCAGGCTCGCTTCCTTGTCTGTTCAATACCGAACACCCAAAGCCAGCCGCTAATCCTGCAGCACGACGTTCAGCAGGGAGCGGTTAATGCTCAGCCCCCCGTTGTAATCGATCAGTCCCGCCTTCCTGAACTTATTCATGAAGAAATTGATACGGGCGCGCGTCGTGCCCACCATTTCCGCGAGGGTTTCGTGGGTGATCTTGGGCACGTGCACCGTCCGCGGCGTGCTGTTTTTCGCGAAGCGGGAAAGCAGCAGCAAGGTGCGCGCCAGCCGCTTCTCGCTGGAGTTGGAGAGATGGTCCACCAGATCCCCCTCCATGCGGATGATGTGGGTGAGCAAGTAGTCCACGAACACCTCGTTGAAAGCCGGCTGATGACGCAGCGCGCGGGTCATCGCCGACTTATCGATCTGGGTGACCACACAGTCGCTCATGGCCGTGGCCGCAGCCAGTCGCGTCTTTTCTCCCGCCATGCAGCCGTGGCCGAAAAAGTCCTTTGGTCCCAGCAGCGCGACCACTGCTTCCTTCCCGGCCGGCGTTGTGACTCCCAGTTTCACGTGGCCTTTCTGCAGATAAAAGACGTGGCTGCCGTTTCCACCCTGCGAAAAGATGGGTTGCTTGGTGCCGTATTGCAGGACCTTCTTGCCTGCGCCCGGCTTGGTCAAAAACGCTCTAGCGTCAAACGATGCGCTTCTCATGGCTTCCTCCTCGGAGGAGTCGGCTCATCGGTGAAAGCGTACCGAATGACACTCTGTACAGCCGTTCTAAGCGGCGAAGCGCACTGAACATTACTCTTCGCAACCCGCGCGGCACGACAAGAGCGACTCGCAGCATCTTGCGTTCAATGTTTTGTCCTACCCGAATGCGTTACTCTACCCGCATCGCCTGCCGCGCGCTGTTCAATACTGAACAATGGTGAAGGGTTCCGCGCGGCCTTCCGTTAGGCTGGACCCAATGCGTTTTCGCCTCTGCGATACACTGCGGCGACCATCCGCGATTCCTGCGGTCGATTGTTCAGAAACCGGGTGCGCTCGGGCCTGCCTGTGAAGGCGATTCACCCTGAACGTCGGCTAGAAGGCTGCTCCAGGGGCTGGCGTGGGAATGAGGTTTCTCGAGTAACTGGGACTCACGTCGAGTTGGTTGCCCCGGCCAGATCGATGCTCAGGCCAAGGTCAACCGGGCCATGCGAGGCGTGGCTCGTCTACTTCCGAACCCAATGGGAGGCGAATTTCGCCGACGACCTTCTTGAGCATCGGCGCGGCATCAGTGCGGGGCTCGTTCCTCCGCGGGCCACTTCCGCCTGAGTCGGTTCGCTTCGCTAATTTCAAGCTAGTCCTAATCAGCGCTGCTGGCAAGGTAATTATTTAAAGAAAGTGTGCAATATTGCACACTGGGCGGACGGGCTCGGCGTTCCCTGCGTCAAGTGGCTGACAAGGGCCCCATCATTTTCATTCCCATGAGCGTGGCGACGAAGAATCGCCGGCCTCGTGGGAAAGTGGGTCTTCCAGGCCCACGCCAGCGCCCTGCAATCTGCGGGGCTTCAGTGTGCGTGCGAGAACCGGACCGCTGGCTATCGCGGGGGAGCAAATCGCGCAAGCCCCGGCCCCGGCGGGGCCACCGGTAATAGCCCAGCGCTTCAGCGCTGGGTAAAGTGGAACAACCGAGCAAGTCCCGGAGGGACGACTGAGGTTCTCACGCGCAATGCTTCCAGTGTGTTGCGTGGGAACTCCCTCTAAATCGTCCACGGGACAGGGCAAAAATCAGCCCCGGCGGGGCGACCTGATAATAGCCCAGCGCTTCAGCGCTGGGTAAAGTGGAACTACACCGGCTTCCACCTTAACACCGGCTTCCGCGCCGCCGCCGTCTCATCCAGCCGCGAAACCCGCGTGGAATGCGGCGCGGTCTTCACCAGTTCCGGATCCTCTTCCACTTCCTCCGCAATCGCTTTCATAGCCTCGATGAACAAATCCATCTCTTCCTTCGATTCGCTCTCCGTCGGCTCAATCATCAGCGCCCCAGGAACAATCAGCGGAAACGCCGTAGTATAAGGATGGAATCCGTAGTCAATCAGCCGCTTGGCCAAGTCCATGGTGCGCACGCCCTTTTTTGCCTGCAGCTTGTCGCTGAAAACAACTTCGTGCATCGAAGGTGTGGCGTAAGGCAAATCGTAAACCCGTTCCAGGCCCTTGCGAATGTAGTTGGCGTTCAGCACTGCGTCTTCGGTCGTCTGCCGCAATCCGTCCGGTCCATTCGCCTGAATGTAAGCCAGCGCCCGCACGAACATCCCAAAATTCCCATAAAACGCCCGCACCCGCCCCACCGACTGCGGCCGGTCGTACTTAAAGCCCAGCGTGCCATCCGGTTTGGTAATCACCACCGGCGTGGGCAAAAACGGCTCAAGGACTTGCTTCACCGCAACTGGTCCGCACCCCGGCCCGCCGCCGCCATGCGGCGTGGAAAATGTCTTGTGCAGGTTCAAGTGCATCACATCTACACCAAAGTCCCCGGGACGAACCTTCCCCACCAGCGCATTCATGTTCGCGCCATCCATATACAGCAATCCGCCCTTGGCGTGCATCACGTCGGCAATCTTGTGAATCTCTTGCTCGAACACCCCCAGCGTATTGGGATTGGTCAGCATCAGCGCGGCTACGTCTTCATTCATCTGCGCCGCCAGCGCCGCCACGTCCACCATCCCGCTGGCATTCGATTTCAGATTCTCCACCCCATACCCAACCGTCGCCGCCGTCGCGGGATTCGTGCCATGCGCGGAATCCGGAATCAAAATCTTCTTGCGCGGATTGCCCTTCGACTGCTGGTAAGCCCGCACCATCAACAATCCGGTCAGCTCACCATGCGCCCCAGCCGCCGGCTGCAGCGTGATCGCATCCATGCCGGTAATATCGAGCAGGCACTCGCTCAGCGTCTTGATAATCCGCAGCGCCCCCTGCGAAATCCGCTCCGGCTGGTAAGGATGCCCATTGGCCAGCCCATCCATTCGCGCCACCACTTCATTCACCCGCGGGTTGTACTTCATGGTGCAAGACCCCAGCGGATACATCCCCAGATCGATCGCGTAATTCCAGGTAGAAAGCCGCGTGAAGTGCCGGATAATCTCAATCTCGCTGACTTCCGGCATATTGCCCAGGTCTTTTCTTTCGCTCGATCCCAGGAGCTCGGAAGCATCGACCTCCGGCACGTCGAGCGGAGGCAACCGCCAGGCAAATTTCCCCGGCGAGGATTTCTCGAAGATCAATCCTTCATTCTGGTTCACCTGCATCGACGCTTTGCGGTTGGGATGTTTCATAACCTATGCCCTGTCATCCGGAGCGAAGTATGACGTTCGCGAAGCGAACTTCATACGCAATCGAAGGACCTACATTTTCGCCGCTAGCGAGAACGGTCTCGTCCCCCCGCTCAGCTTCGTATCAGGGCACGCCTTCAGGCGTGCCGACAACGCCCAAAAATGTGAAACCACAGCGGCTAAAGCCGGGTCATTCTCAAACACTCAACGGCATGGCTGAAGCCATGCCCTGATACGAACCAATCCTAGAGGCGAAATCTTAACTAGACGAAAAAGCTCTCACGGCGCCACATCCTCCACAAACTCCTCATCCTGCGCCGCGCGAATCGCCCGCTCGCTCTCCGCCAAAACCCCCGCTGCCGTATCGATAGCCGCGCGCTTCGTCAACTCCGTGCAGCACCACAAAGCCGCATTGCCCAACTCCGGATAAAACTTGTGCAATGGCAACCCGCCCACAATCTTGCGTTCCAGCAGCCGGCTGTTCAGCTCCTTAGGGTCCTCGTTAGTCTGCACCACAAACTCATTGAAGCGCGGCGAACCGGCAAACAATATTTCCCCATGGTTGCCCAACTGCCCAACGGCATAAGCCGTCTTCGCCAGATTCTGTTTCGCCAACTCGCGCAACCCAACCTTGCCATAGACGGTCATAAATATGTTGACCATCAAAGCCACGAGAGCTTGGTTGGTGCAAATGTTCGAGGTAGCTTTCTCCCGCCGGATATGCTGCTCGCGCGTAGCCAGAGTCAGAACAAATCCGCGTCGGCCCTGCCCGTCGGTGGTTTGCCCCACCAGCCGTCCCGGCATTTGCCGCACAAACTTCTCCCGCGTGGCAATCACCCCGCAATAAGGCCCGCCAAACCCCAGCGGCACGCCAAACGATTGCGCCTCCATCGCGATAATGTCCGCCTGCCGCGGCGGCTCGACAATCCCCAGCGAAACCGCCTCCGCAATGGAAACCGCCAAAACCGCCCCGTGCTTATGCGCGATCTCGGCAATAGCCGCAACGTCTTCAATCGTCCCAAAGAAATTCGGCGACTGAATCAGCACGCATGCCGTATCTGGCGTGATCCGCCGATCGAGCTGTTCGAGATCGACCCGACCATTCGCAGCAAACGCCGCCTCAGTCAGCGGCATTCCCTGATGATGCGCATACGTCGCCAGAACTTCGCGATACTCCGGATGCACGCTGCGCGCAATCACCACCGCGCGCCGCCCGGTCACCCGCACCGCCATCATCGCCGCCTCGGCCGCCGCGGTCGAGCCGTCGTACATGGAAGCATTCGCCACTTCCATGCCGGTCAACTCGCAGATCATGCTCTGAAATTCAAAAATGGATTGCAGCGTCCCCTGCGAAATCTCCGCCTGATAAGGCGTGTAAGCGGTAAGAAACTCCCCGCGCGAAATCAGCGAATCGATAATGACCGGGCGATAGTGGAAGTAGGCCCCAGCCCCGAGAAAATTCGTGTACCCATCGCCATTTTCCCGCGAGCGCTCCCGGAACCAGTCCACGATCTCCGATTCCGCCATCTGCCGCGGAACTTTAAGATCACGATCCAGCCGGTACTCGCCCGGGATCGGAGCAAATAAATCGTCAATCGAGCGCGCCCCAATCGCCTTGAGGATGGCGGCCCGGTCAGCGGGAGATTTAGGCAAATAGCGCACGGAAATTTAGATTAAGGCCAAGTCAGAACGACGCATTGTTACCAAAGAAAACATTTCTGTCATGCTGAGCGCAGTCGAAGCGTCCCTGCCCAGGGCATCCAACGGTTGCTGGCATCTTCCCCTCGCCCTGGAGCAGCTACTATTCCGGGTATCCGTCCAATTGAAGCCACCAGGGCAAAAACAGCCCCGAAGGGGCGACCGATAACAGCCCAGCGCTTCAGCGCTGGGTAAAACTGAAGTTCCCATGCACGCGCTTCAGCGCTGCGATACCGCCCCCAAATAATCCAGGGCTTTAGCCACTGCGGTCACGCGTCGTCAATGCCCACCCTCTTCCGCCACAAACTTCTCGTAGTCCGAAGCCGAAAGCAGAGAGCCGAGCTCCCCCGCATCCTTCAACGCAATCTTAATCATCCAAGCCGAATGCGCATCCTTATTAATATTCTCCGGCGCCGTCGCCAATTCCCCGTTAACTTCCGTCACCGTCCCCGAAGCCGGCGCATAAAGGTCCGAAACCGCCTTGACGGATTCTACCGACCCAAACACCTTGCCAGCCGAAATCTCCGCGCCGACTTTCGGCAGCTCGACAAACACAATATCCCCCAGCGAATCCTGGGCGTGGCTGGTGATGCCAATGGTCGCATTCGCGCCATCGGTTCTAATCCACTCATGCTCTTTGGTGTACTTGAAATCGGTTGGATAAGCCATGCTGTCCTCTAGCTCCTTGCGCTACCGCCCGGTTTCCTTCGTGTGCCTTCGTGCCCTTAGTAGTTCAAGCCTTCCGCGGCCGGCGGTAAAAGGGCGTTTCCACCACCCGGGCCCCCACGCCCTGCCCGCGAATTTCCACCTTCACGGATGATCCCACCGCCGAAAAAGCCGGCGGCACATAAGCCAGCGCAATATTCTTCTTCAAGAACGGCGCCGGCGACCCGCTGACCACACACCCAATCTCGCGCCCGCCCTCGTTCCATACTTTATATCCATCCCGCGCAATCCCGCGCTCGACCATCTCCAGCCCCACGAGCGTTCGCCTCAAGCCATCAATCTTAGCTTTCTCCAGCGCCGCCCGCCCGATAAACTCCGGCTTTTCCATCTTGCAAAAGCGATCCAGCCCCGCTTCCCACACATTGATGCTGTCGGAAATCTCATGCCCGTAGAGCGAGAGCGCCCCTTCCAGCCGCAGCGTATTCCGCGCCCCCAGACCGCACGCCACCACGCCAAATTCCTTGCCCGCCTCGAGAATCGCATCCCACACCCGAGCCGACGTGCTTTCGTCGGACGGCACATAAATCTTCAAATCCGTCTTCCGCCGTATACCCGGTCCGCGCGATCAAAGTATCTTTCAGCTCGCAAACCGTCCCATGCGTGAACCAATAAAACTTCACTGCCGCCAAGTCCGCATCGGTCAATTTCCGAAGAAGATCAACCGCCCGCGGCCCCTGAATCGCAATCTGCGTGAAGTTGTCCGAAAGATCCTCCACCACGCACTCGAACCCCGACGCATTCTCCCTAACCCAGTCAACATCCTTCTCCCGCGTCCCCGCATTGATCACCAGCAGGAAATCGCTCTCCCCCATCCGATGCACAATCACATCGTCAACAAACGTCCCCTGCGGATAAAGCAGCGCCGAATACTGCGCCTGCCCAATCGCCAGCCGCGCCGCGTCGTTCATCGACAAATGCTGCACCGCCGCGAGTGCCTCCCGCCCCGAAACCCGTATATCCCCCATATGGCTGACGTCAAAAATCCCCACTCCCGTCCGCACCGCCATATGCTCCGCAATAATCCCGCTGTATTCCACCGGCATGTCCCAGCCGTTGAAATCGACCATCTTGGCGCCCATCTTTCGATGGACAGGATTAAGCGCGGTGGTGCGGATATCCGACATGTTGGCCGCGACAGCGGTCAAAAAGACCTCGATCAACGCAGTGGCTGGGCTGCTTGGGGGATGGTTGGGACTCCTTACCCTACCACGCGTTTTTCAACCCGGTCAAACCCGGCGCCCCCTGCCCGAAATGGCACAAGGGGTACCCCGCAAGTTACCAAGGGCACTTTCCGCCTCGGCCCGCCCGCGCTAGAGTCTTTCTTGCTATGTTGACCACCAAGGCGAAGTTCCGCTGTGCCACCTGCGAAATGACCGAAGAACGCTGCGACTGCGACCGCTACTGCTACATCTGCCTGGGACAGCACGCCGTCCGCCTCTGCGAAGACGGCCTCTACTACTGCGCAGCCTGCCGCGAAGCCTGCGATTACGTTCCTCAGGAACCAAACGCGCACTAGCTTTTGCCGATTTCTTGTCAAGAGGGCAAACCCGCCCGATTTCCCCTAACTCCATGTTTCCATGGCAAATAAATACTTGACGCGAATGTGTAGGGCGGACACTCTTGTCCGCCGCTTTTGACCTTGCTGTTGGGGTTGCCTTTTCTCCCAGAGACCTGCTGGGATGCCTGTGACAAACAAAACCAAATTCAAAGGCAGCGGACAGGAGTGTCCGCTCTACACGTTCGCGGGCGGGAGCGCCCGCGCAACACACGCTCCTAAATCACGACCGCCTCTTTGTACTCGCCGAAAACTTTGCGCAGGGTGTCGGAGATCTCGCCGACCGTCGCACTCGCTTCCACAGCGGCCACGATCACGGGCATTAGATTGGCGCCGGAGCGGGCGGCGTCTTCGACCTGCTTGAGCGAGGATTGCCACGGGCCGGGGTCGCGCTTCTTGCGCAAGGCGCGCAGGCGTTCGACCTGCTTGCGCTCCAGGGCTTCGTCGATGTGCTGGGTGGGAATCGGATGCTCGTGTTCCACGGTGAAGCGGTTGACTCCGACCACGATGGCTTCGCCGTGATCCACCTGGCGCTGGTATTCGTAGGCGGCGTTTTGGATTTCCTGCTGCACGTAGCCGCGCTCGATGGCTTTCAACATGCCGCCCAGGGCGTCGAGCTTGTCTAAATACTCGTTGGCGCGTTTCTCGATCTCATTGGTCAAGGTTTCGACAAAGTAAGACCCGGCCAGGGGGTCGATGGTCTGCGGGACTCCGGATTCGTAGGCGACGATTTGCTGGGTGCGCAGGGCGATGCGGGCGGCTTGCTCGGTGGGCAGGGCGAGAGCTTCGTCGTATCCGTTGGTGTGGAGGGATTGCGTGCCGCCGAGCACCGCGGCCAGCGACTGCAGCGCGGTGCGGGCAATGTTGTTTTCCGGCTGCTGCGCGGTGAGCGTGGAGCCGGCGGTCTGAGTGTGGAAGCGCAGCATACAGGACTTGGGATTGCGGGCGTGGAAACGGTCGCGCATGAGGTACGCCCACATGCGGCGCGCGGCGCGGAATTTGGCGATTTCCTCGAGAAAATTGTTATGCGCGTTGAAGAAAAAAGAAAGCCGCGGCGCGAATTGGTCGACATCAAGCCCGGCGTCGAGGGCGGCTTGCACGTAAGCGATGCCATTGCCGAGAGTGAAGGCGACTTCCTGCACGGCGGTCGAGCCGGCCTCGCGCATGTGGTATCCGGAGATGGAGATGGTGTTCCACTCGGGAACATTTTCATGCGTCCAGGCAAACATGTCGGTGATGATGCGCATAGCCTGCGCGATGGGAAAAATGTAAGTCCCGCGCGCTATGTATTCTTTGAGGACGTCGTTTTGCACGGTGCCGGATAAGTGGCGGATATCGGCGCCCTGGCGGCGGGCTACGGCTACATAGAGAGCGAGGAGAATGGAGGCCGTCGCATTGATGGTCATCGATGTAGAAATCTTGGTGAGGTCGATGCCGTCGAAGAGGCGCTGCATGTCTTCGATGGAGTCGATGGCGACGCCGACTTTGCCGACCTCGCCGATGGAGAGCGGGTGATCGGAGTCGAGGCCGATTTGCGTGGGCAAATCGAAGGCGACGGAGAGGCCGGTGGTGCCGTTGGCGAGAAGATACTTGTAGCGCTTGTTGGATTCTTCGGCGTCGCCCATGCCGGCGTACTGGCGCATGGTCCAGAGACGTCCGCGGTACATGGTGGCCTGCACCCCGCGGGTAAACGGAAATTCTGCCGGGTAGCCGACTTGGGTGGCATAGTCCTGCTATCCTTTAAGTCGCCGGATGACTTCACCTCGACCACGCAACTTTCTATTGGCCGGATGCCGAGAGGATACGGGGGGAATGCGGCAGAGCTGTGGATAGCGCGTTGAGTTTCCGTTGAGTTTCCGTAACTCGGCGGCGACGCGGACCACCTGTCACGATTAGGAAGCGCGGCGTTACGCCGGTCTTTTAATGGATTCGCCGGCCCGTCACGGCGCTTGCCTTGCGTCTGGCCTCTTCCCACCGTTTCTTGGCGGCAAGAGAAATCCTTTTCCTACCCGCCGCCGACAGCACCTGCTTGGCTTTTGCAGCACTCGCGGCAGCTTCTTTAGCCGCTGGTTTGAACGCTGCGAATTCACGTCTTCGTCGCCTGAACGACGTTTGCCTTCGCCGAATTGAGCAGGTCTCCCAACCCATCATTGCCGCCCGGCAACTGGTGATGAGTGGACAGCAATGCTACGACTTTATTCAGTGGCTTGAGGGTCTTCTTCGTTTTCATCCGTGCGCTCCTTTTTGAATCTCTTTCAGGTTACTACTGAATGCAGTCCGCCGGTCGGCTGGCTGAAGGGGAAGTAGTGCTT
>CAVZMC010000067.1:0-11022 GCA_963776125.1 uncultured Acidobacteriaceae bacterium
TCGGTAGTCAGCGTGACCGAAGTGCCGGAGATGGATTTCACGGTTCCTACCGAGCGGGCCGGCGCGCCAGGACCGGCGGGCGCGGCCGCCTGGGCAGGCCGAGCCTGGCCAAATGCGGCGGGAAGGACGAGTGCGAAAAGCGAGAAAACGATTGCCGCGAGACCTGACTTGTTTGTGCGTGTCATTCGTTCGTACCTCGAACCGCTGAGCCCGAGAACGCTTGCGCTAACGTCAGTAGCTTTGATGTTCATTGCCGTAAAGCCAGTGTAAATGAGCGGCGTTAGGAAACGATGTCGAGAAGGGTAAAGATTGGCTAATAATTGTAAAGTTTTGTTCCCGGGCTCGTTGACAACGTAAAGAATTGTGAAGACCGTCCAAAAGAAAGGCGGACAGGGGCTCCGGCTACACACGACTGGATTCCAAACTACTTCCCAAACAGCGCGAGATTGATGGCGTCCCCCATCGCCTTGTAGCCGATGTCGCCCGGATGCAGGTGGTCGCCGTGGTCGTAGGCAGGCAACATCATGTCGGGATGAGCGGGATCCTTCACCGCCGCTTCGAAATCAATCACGCCGTCGAATTCGCCGCCGGTGCGAATCCACTGGTTGACGGCGACGCGCACCTTTTCTCCGTCATCGGAGGAATATCCGGCCCCCATGTATGGAATGAGCGTCGCGCCGAACACCTTGATGCCGTGCGCGTGGGCTCGAGCGATGATCTGCCGGTATCCCTGAATGAGATCGTCGGCGGTCACAGGAACGCGCGGCAGCTGGCCGGGCCGCAGCGGAGCCTTGTTCCAGGACACGCCGATGTCGTTGATGGCTTCAAGAAGGATCATGTATTTCACGCCGGCCTGATCGATGACGTCGCGGCTGAGGCGGGCAAGAGCGTCCGGGCCCGCTCCGTTCTGCAGGATGCGGTTGCCACCGATGCCTTCATTGATGACGGCCAGGTTTTGCAGGTGTTTTTCGGCATGCAGGCGCACAGCCAGCTCGTCAGGCCAGCGCGCGTTCTTGTCGCGCGAGGAGAAGACGCCCTCGGTGATGCTGTCGCCGAAAGCAACAATGAGCGCTGACTTCGCCGAAGCCATTACGTCGACGCCCTTGAGGAAACGCCAGGCGAAGCTGGTTTGGGCAGCGTCGCCGAGCGCGGCATCGTTCACGTGATTGCCGTCGATGGAGTAGTTCGTCTGGACGGCAACGGGATGAAAGCTGAGTTGCGTGACCGCCTGCATGGGAAAAAACAGGCTTATGGCGAGGTCGGAGAGTGGCGCGACTTTGAGTTCGACGGGATCGCTGACCGCGGGCGCGCCGGGAGGAATCACGATGGAGGGCTTTCCACTGAAGGTCAGCGGCTTGAGCGATGTGCTGTCGATTGTGTCTTTGCCGGTGGAGAGCGCGACCGATGCCGCGGAAACGGTGAGTGGTTCGCTGCCGAACTCGTTGGTAAGCACAACGCGGATCGTCGAACCGCCGATCGAAACATGCACGATCTGGCGCAGCGTGGTGTCTTTCCCGGCAAAGGGTTCGAATGCCGGAGGGGGCGGCGCAGGCGCGTTGGATTGCGCGGAATTCGGCACAGAGGCTGGAGGCGCGGGCCGAGGTGGCAGCGGCGCGTTGGGCGCGGCGAGGGGCGCAGTCGCCCAGGTGGCGACCCAGTGATCCGGCGAAGCGGCATGAGCGGCAGAGAATGCAACAAAAACAAAGATCAACAGCGCGAACAAGCGGCGTGCGGGCATAGTTTCGAGTCCCTGTCTGGCGTTGTGAATGTTGAGTAAAGATGCGTGCCGAAGAGTGTACCGCGAATCGCTTTGTCATGTTGAGCGAAGCCCAGCTTCGAGGAGCGAAGTCTCGGCGAGTCGAAACGTCCCTATTGGGCGGATCGCTCTTTGGTTCTCTTCATGATAGGGATGCTTCGACTGCGATAAGCATCGCAAAGCGATGCTTGATCTTCGCTCAGCATGACAACAGCGCCGAGCAGGAGTCTCCAGCGCACACGATCACGGCTGCTCCGCGAAGCGGGTTTCGCGGTTGGTGATCGAGACGCGGAACGGCGGCTTCGTCTTTTCGGCCGGGTCCATTTCGTAGACCTGCTCGGTCTTCGCCGGATCGTAGTCGCGCCAAAGCCAGATCATCTCTTGCGGGAATTCCGCCGCGCCGCCGGCGGGATTGTGCGTGCCTCCGCCGAAACTGAAAGCGAAATCGTAAGCTTTCAGCTTCAAAGCGTTGGCTAGGCGAATGTTCGCCAGCGGCCAACTGCCGTAGTTGGGATTTTCCTGATCATTGGCACCATCCTGAATCCAGACGCGGATATTGCGCTTGTCCTCGCGCAGAACTTTTTCCGGATAGTCTTCGCCGCCGTCGGGATTCGCCGGGTCTTCTTTCCACTGTATGGCGCTAAAGCTGCCGATCCAGGTGATGACGCGGCT
Source organism: uncultured Acidobacteriaceae bacterium (assembly GCA_963776125.1). Lineage (GTDB taxonomy): Bacteria > Acidobacteriota > Terriglobia > Terriglobales > Acidobacteriaceae > PALSA-270. The sequence goes on from CAVZMC010000067.1 coordinate 2,429, forward strand.
GAACTGGTCGGGCATTTGCCACGCCGCGTTGAAAGCGCAGATGCCGCCCGAAGAGAGGCCAGTAATGGCGCGGCTGTAGGCGTCTTTGCGGATGTTGTATTTTGCCTCAACATCGGCGAGGACTTCGTCGCGCAGAAAGTGGTCGTAGCGGTCGCTGACCGTGTCATAGAGCGTGCTGCGCATGGAATCTTTCAGCGTGCGTTGCCATTTATCCGAATAGGCTTTCACGAAGTTGTAGGTCGGCGTACTGGGCGAGTCGGTGATGTCGCCGGGATTGATGAACACGCAGATCATCATGGGAATCTTCTTCTGCGCGATGAGGTTGTCGATCACGTTGAGGATTCCATGATCACCCGTGCGGTTGCCGTAGCCGCTGCCATCCTGAAAGACCATAAGCGCGGCGGGGGTCTTGGGGTCGTATTGTGCCGGAATGTAAATCCAGTAATCGCTCTTCATGCCGTCGTAGATCTTGCTCGTATGCGTGAGCTTGTCTGAGAGCGTGCCGGAGGGGACGCCGGGCTGGAGGTAGGAAAGTGGTCCGAAGGCGGGCAGATCGAGGCGGCCTCCGAAGTCCTTGCCGTCGACGAGGTAGTGGAAGGCGTGCAGACGGCCGACTTGCGCGATGTGGGCTGGGGCGTACCAGAGATTGGAGCCCGACAGACTGCGCATAGGCGTGGCCGGGTCTTCGTCGATGACTAGCGCCGGGCGAGATTGGGATTCGAGGGCGAAGAAGAAATCCGGCCCCTGGCCGGCCCATGCAGTTCCCTCTTTGAGCTGCCTCTCCTCGAAGGTCGCCGTGACGGCGCTCTGCAGGGCGGCGTGGTTGGACTTGGCCTTGGCGAGAGCGATGAGTTGTGGGGCGGTTAGTTTGTCGGCGGCGAAGCAGGACGAGGAGATTAGACAAAGGGCGACGAATGCTAGTTTCCGCATGGCGGAAATAATATACGAAGGCAGCTGCAGAGACGTAGCAAGCTACGTCTCTGCGGCCGGTTAGTTTGCGATCATAGTGTGCGAAGAGAGGTCTACCGTGACCATGTCTATCCGTGATTGGGCCAGGCTCTTCCCAACCTGATGGAAGCCTATTGCTATTTGCTTTTTGTCTACCGTGATCCGCAAGTAGCCGTAGTAGGTGTCATCGTAGTGTTCCAGCAAAAGGCCAGCTGCCTTCACGGCGGGCTTGGATTCCAGGTAGTCCACTTTGGCGCCGTTGTGCGGTTCTTGCGCGGGCTGGCCTTTCTTCCCCTGCACCAGGCGGTTCACGTTATGACCGCCGTCTCCGCATACGATGAAAGGAACGTCGTAAGCATCCTTCCCTTTCTCGAATTGGACGGTGCGGGTGTAGCGCTGATAGTTGTGAGCGTGACCGGAGAGGAATGCGTGCGGGTAAACGCCCTCCTGCTGACAGATGGCGTCGATCTCCCGCAACATGTCGGAACTGCTGCCGTGGTTGCCGCCGGAGCCGCCTTGTTTGGGCGGCGGCGAATAGCTGAACGGCGGATGATGGGTGGCGAGTAACACGGCTCCAGCGTAGTTCTCTTTCTTGATGCGCTGCAGCTGCGCGGTCAAGTAAGCGAGTTGCACGTCAGGAACGCCAGGCCACTTCCCTTTTTCGCTCGAGATCACGCCGGGATCTTCAAGGGCGTTGCTGAACAGGCCGATAATGCGCACGAAGGGAGCATCCAGCGTGAAATAAACGCCGGGCTGCGTCATGGCGGTGCGATGCAAGGAAGCGGCTTCTGCGGTGACCATGGGCTTGGGAGCGCAGAAGTTGCGCGCGAAGACACTCAGCGGGGGCTCAGCGGGAGGCTTGGGGGTTACGGTTTTCGGCAGCACGAAGGAGTCGTGGTTACCGGGGATGGCGAAGATGGGCGCGGGATAGTTGCGGTAGGGCTCGTAAAACTGGTCGTAATAATACTGGGATTCGCCGAAGTCGTAGACCACGTCGCCGAGATGGTAGAAGAAGGCCGCCCGGTTGGCGGCATCGGCTACGTGGCAGTCGGCGGTGAGCTGGTCCGACACCCGGATTTCGTTCTGGTACTTGCCGGCGTTCGAGGCACCGGTGTCGCCGGCGCAATGGAAGATGATTTTGCCGGCCTTGGTGATGGCCTGCGTGATCTCCGGCCCGTGCGGCCCCAAGGCGCTTTGCAACGTGTAGAGGTCACCGGGCTGGCCGCGGGACGTGTCGAATCCGACTACGTCTTTCTTCAATAGATCTTGGACCTGCTTGTAGAGCGCAGAGTCCGACGGATCCGGAACTTTGAAGCGGGTGGGGTCGGGCGTGATGCTGGCCTCGTCGAAGACGGGCTGCGGGAGTGAGACATTCACTTTCCTGGGCATGGATTGCACCTCTCTTTTTTCCGTCTCTTCTTGATTTGATCTTGCGTCTTGTATGCTGGCCTATTGCTTTGGTCAACTGCTTGGAGCTCAAGATTTTCTTTCGCGGGGCCCTTGGTTGTAAATCGAGTCGAAGATCCAGGGAAGACAGTCGGCCGTTCACCAATCACGGGGGGATTGATTGGATTTTGAGTGGCTAAAATAGCGGAAGGAGAGATCGAAGAGCTGTGCAAGGGCGCGGGCGTTACGAATTCAGAACGGCGGGGTGCCGCGGAAGGAAAGTTCTGATACGAACCGCAGCCCTTCACCTCTGCTGAGCCTTCAGTGGCGCGCGACCCAGAGCAGCAAGCCAAAGACGACGATCGGGATCAATGCCAACATTACGTAGAAGAGAACTTTTCTGGATAACGGCTCGCGGCGAACCCTCCAGTCGCGCAGTTCGGGGCGGTCGGCGACGCCGACTTGATCCACGTGCTTCAGGTCCCAAATCATTTCGTGTGCGCTAGCGTAGCGCTTGTGGGGATCGCGTTCCATGGCGCGGTAGATGATTTCCTGCAGTTGAGGAGAGATGCTGGGATCGATTTCGCGGGGCGGAATGGGATTATTCAGCAGGCGGTCGTTCATGATGACGAAAGGATTGGCGCCGGTGAACGGCACTTTCCCGGTCAGCATTTCATAGATCATGACGCCAAGGGAATACAGGTCGCTGCGGGCATCTCCGCGCTTACCCTTGACCTGTTCCGGCGAAATGTAGTCCGGGGTTCCTACGGTCTGGGAAAACTTGGCGAAGGTCAAGCGGCGCGACCCCAGGTTGGAAGCGATGCCGAAGTCGATGAGCTTGATGTGGTCATCGGCGTCGATCATGACGTTTTCCGGCTTCAGATCGCGATGCACCACGCCATTGGCGTGAATGTAATCGAGCGCTTCGGCGATACCGATGGCAATTCTCAGGGTGCGTTCGGGGGACAGCTTCTTTTGTTCGTTCAGCAGTTGGCGCAGCAGCTTGCCTTCCACCCACTCCATGACCATGTAGAGCTGGCTGCGGTCGGCGTCGGTAAAGACCTTCATCACTTGGGGATGGTCGAGCTTTTGGCCGATCTGCTGCTCGCGCTGAAAACGGTCGTAGAGAACCGGATCGCCTTCCATTTCGGGATGCGGCACCTTGATGGCAACAGCGCGCCCGGTGCGCAGGTCGGTGCCGCGGAAGATGGAGGCCATGCCACTGCGGGCGGCAACGCCGTCAATGCGGTAGTGGTCGAGTTGGTCGCCGGTGTGCAGTGAGGCCATGTTTGCGCGCGGTTCGGAATCGACTAACACAACGAAACCCTCGGGGAAGAATCGGGCAGGGACATCCCCGGCCTCCACGCCCTCAATGATGCCAGAACATTCGGGGAAGCGACATAAAGAATCCGTAAAATCTTCCTAGGCGATGGTTAATGCTTTTGGGTCTAGAGGGTTACGGAAGGTGGCGTCACGCCCTTCCGCGGGCAAGAATGAGGGCGAATTCCGTCCCTTGGCTCCGCTTGCGGGTCGGAATCACGATTAGCGCAGCCGATAGGGACGTCCCCGGTACATGCCTACGCGCTCCACGCCGCGAACGCGGATGAGTTGAACGCTAATGTTGTCGCTGCCATCCTGCTGATTGGCGAAGGCCACCAGCCGCCGTGCCGCGGCATTAAGGTCTCCCTGGTTGCTGACGATGGCGGCGATTTCGGAGGATTCCAGCGCGTTGTAAAGACCGTCGCAGCACAGCACCAGCACGTCGCCGGGAATAACCTGGTGCTCGTTGGTTTCGACGTTGACGAACAGTTCGGTCCCCAACGAGCGGCTGAGCAGGTGGCGGTTGGGCGAATCGGCGAATTCCTTGGCGGAAAGGATGCCGAGGCGCATCTGCTCTCCCGCCAGGGTGTGATCGCGGGTGAGCACCATGGCCTGGCCGCCGCGGACCAGATAACAGCGGGAGTCGCCCACATGGGCAACTAGGGCGCGGTCGTAGCGCAGAGCGCAGCTCACGATCGTGGTCGCCATACCCATGCCGCCGCTTTGGGCGGTGAGCCCGGCCTCCATCACTTTGGCATTCGCGGTCTTCACCAGCGAGGACATGAGCGCGGCGTGGGGGGTTCCCGGCGGGGCGGAGCGAAAACCCGCGAGCACGCTCTCCACCGCGGTGCGCGAAGCCACTTCACCGCGATCCTGGCCGCCGACTCCATCGGCCAACACGAACAACCAGCCATGAGTGCGCACTTGCTCCGGTGTGGCGGGGACAACGTAACCGAGATAATCCTCGTTCTGCTCACGCACCCGTCCGACATCGGAGAGCTGCGCGAACTCAACGTCAAGCATAGGGTATTGTAACGGCCCAGGCCCGATAATGTCGTCCGCCAGCAAATGGCTTCGGAGCATAGCACCTCGCGAGAAAATGCCCAGGCGAGCTGTGCAGAGCCCACCCGAACCTTATTTGCAACTCGCCCGAGTTTCGCTTGCCTGACCTACTGGGCGCGGTTTCCCAGCAGGGACGCTGGCTCGTGCGTTCGAACGGCGCGGGCCCGCCGGACTGCCGCATAGATTCCCCAGCCCAGAAGTATGATCCCTGCCAGCACCGGCTCCAGCTTGGTGCCGTAGGCGAACATAGGGACGACGAGAGTTGTAGGCACCATGTAGGCGAGGTAATCCTGCTTTTGCCTCAGGCGTGGCTGCGGCACGCGGGAAGGCCGATCAAACTGGGTTTCGCGCGAAGGCGAAAATCGCAAAGGCTCAGCGCTCGTTTCTTCTAGCTCCAAACGTGGCATGTTGCCCTCCTGGAAAGAATGAGGCCGGACGGGCCTTGCGGAGCCCGTCCGGGTCTTAGCTCGTGCCTTCGCGCTTAGAGGATCAACTAGCCTGAGCCGTTGGGTTCTGGCTTTCGACTAGCGTCGTTCTGCCGTGCTTTTTACTGATGCGCATGAAGTAGATGCCGCCGTAAATGGCCCAGCAGAGGGCGACCCCCAAGGCCAGCAGTGGCTCCATTTTTGTGCCGTACCCCATGAACGGACCTATGATGTAGAACGCCATGCAAGCCAGGTTGGCGAGCAGCCCGAAGATGGGAATCAACAGGTGGCGCACGAACTTGAACTGCGGGTGTTTGTGGTAGCAGATGATGCAAGTTACGCAGCTCAACATGTACAGCAAGAATGTGCCGAAGTTCGAAGCCAGCGTTGTGGTCAAGAACGTATTCGGCAACGCCGCCATCTTGTCATGCGTGGTGTAGCCAAAGCTGGACCAGAAGCCGTGAGGCAAGGCCGCAATCGAGGCGTCCGCGGGAGCGCCGCCATCGCCGAAGAACACCGCCACGGTGATGCATCCGACCACGGCAGAGATAATCGCCAGAGTCCAGATGGCTTTGTGCGGGGTGAGATTTCTGGAGTGCAGCGCGCCCATGGAATCCGGCAATTCTTTGTCTTTGCCCATGGCGTAGGTAACGCGCGCTCCGGTGTTAATGCAGGAGAGCGTGGTTCCGATCAGCGCCAGGAACACGGTGGCGGCTTCTACCAGCATGAAGATGCGCCCGTGGCCAGCTCCGAACAGAGCATCGCCCACCATGACCATCATGTCGCCGATGGGTGCGGCCGACGCCGACGCAAAGCCGTTGGGATACCCGCTGTTGAGAAAGTAGTTCGCGGCAAAATACTCGAACAGGTAACAGAAACAGCCTTGTACTAGCAGTGACGTAATAACCGCGATGGGCACGTCGCGTTTCGCATTCTTAGCCTCGCCTCCCATCGAGGTGACCGATTCAAAACCCACCAGAATCAGGATGGCGATGGTGGCTTGAACAAACATAAAGCCAAAATTGTGCATACGGATAACAGAGGCCGCATTGGGATGGGAAACGAAAGCTCCGGTGGAGTCTGTCTCAGGATAGCTGATGTGATAGGGTACCGGCTTGCCGGCCGCGTCCACGGCGCACTGCGGCGTGCCGTCGGCGGCGCGCACGATGGTGTCAGTGGCTGTGCCGTTCACCATGGTCTTTGTGGTGGCAAACTCGCAGCTATATCCCGCGCTGGTTTGGGGATCGAACTGCGCGGCTTCAGCGCCTGCCGGGTGCTTCATGCGGTAGCCGAGAGCGGCGACCGTAAATACCAACAGCGCACTGATCTGAATGACGTTGATGGCGATGTTCACCGCAGTGGAACCGGTGACGCCGCGATGGGCGATGTAAGACACGCCAAACGCCGCGATGATCGCGACCGCCCCCATGAACATTGGGCCGGGGTTGGAGGCGCTCATGAAGTTTGGCCATAACGTGCCCACCAAGTAGCCGGAGATGACGCCGATGACGCCGACCATCACGCCGGGATAGATCCAATAGTAGAGATGCGAGCCCCAGCCGACGATAAACTTGGCCAGCCGGGCATAAGGCCACGCGGTATCGTGGTTGAGGAAGGATTGCTCGGCAAAATAGTAGGAGCTGCCGGTTCCGGGATACAGCTTGGACATTTCCGCGTAACAGACGGCGGTAGCCAAACACAGCAAGGTTGCGAATAAGATGCCGGCCCACATCGCGGGGGCGGTGGCGCCAGCTGCCGCCTGCCCTGCATAGGTAAGCCAAAGGAAGGCGCCGGGGGCGATCAGCGCCATGGCGTTCATGGTTAAACCTGTCAGGCCCAGTGTGGGTTTCATTTCTGCGGGAGCATCTGCCATATGCATTTCTCCTTCAGCGTCGAAGTTTGTGTACGGCCACTCGGCACCGAGTGGCGGTGCAGCTTTTTCATACAATCTTTACGAAATCTTTATCACTTTTCCGGCACCTACATTGCTCTGAAACTCGAAGTCTGTAAAATTCATATTTTTTATTGCCCCCATAAGATTTACAGGGGCATCTTGACCCGGGGACGGGACGGCTCGGGACCCCTCTCCCGTACGCCCAGGTTTAGAACCCTGAGCCGCCTTCCCCGCGAACACCTTACGCGCAGCCACCGGCGCTACTTAGCGTCCGCGCTGCTGAACGCATAGATCATGCCGACGGTGACCGTGCTCTGATTCCCTTTCGGGAGCCCGTTGTTGTCGGCGAAAATATCCTTGGTCGACGTGTCATACCGGTATTCGAGCCGGCTCATCAGCTTTCCCGCCAACAGGCGCTGCAGGGTCAAGGTGAACTCGCTGTCCTGCGCCGGGACTCCGGTACTGTAGCCGTTGTGGTCATTGAACCACTCACCGCGGCCGGCGATATACCAATTGGCATTGGGCGCGTACTTGATGTAGCCGGCGATGCCGCTCCACCAAACTGTGCTGGTCACGCCCGGCGTTATGAAGCCGGGGACCCGGTCATGGCCGTAGTCGTAATTGGCCAGGAAAGAAAGCTTGGCGTTAGGCGTGTAAGCCAGCACCGTGTCGGTTAGGTTGCGGAAGTCGGTGTTGTCATTGGACTGTTCTGGGCCTCCCAGGTAGTTTTCCGTCAGGCTCCATTTGGCGTTGGGAGTCCATGCGGCGCTGAAGCCGCCGGTTTTGCCGCCGTTGTTGTCCACGCTGTTGTTCCAGCCGTTCACGAGGTAGCCCGTAACGGAAAACTTGCTGTTGAACGTGTACTTGGCGTTGGCGCCGAAGTGGAAATATGGAATCGCCCAAGAGAAGAGCAGACCGCGCGAATAGTTCCAGTTGTCTTTGCTCTCGATGACCTCCGCACCGGCGGGGGTAACGAATTTGCCGACATTGATCTGGAACTTCTTGCCAATGATGTATTCGAGATAGCCCTCTTTCAGGTACTGATCGAAGTTGGTGATAGTTCCGGGGGGCGCGGTGAAATAACCCTTAACGCCAGGAATGGCCGCGATGGGCACATTGGGTGACGCCACCTCGGTTCCATTGACCAAGTTCATCGCCTCGCCGAAGCCCAGCGCAATGTGGAAGCCCACGTGGCTGGCCGCAGGGTCGGGCGACTTGTCCGCAATCAGTTCGAGCATGTTGAGCCCGAACTGATTGGAGTTGATGTCAAAGTTATTTAGCGTGGTGGTGCGATTGGCCGGCTGATTGGCGTTGTAGCCGTAGTATGCGTCCACGAATCCACTCAGCGTGGTCGGGCCTAACAGTCCTGCGAGCGTGGGAGCCGCCGGGGCTGCGGGCGCGGTGGTGGTGGTCGCGGCTGCGGCAGGCGCAGGTGCTGGCGCCGGGGCAGGTTGTGCCGCCACTTGCGTCTTTAGGGCCGCCAACTCCTTTTCCAGATCGTCAATGCGTTTCGCCAAATCCGCTGGGCTTGGTTGGGTTGCGTCGGGCGCTGGGGTGGC
>CAVZMC010000068.1:0-19670 GCA_963776125.1 uncultured Acidobacteriaceae bacterium
CCCGCGCTTGTTCGGAGACCCCTTCCACGACTTTGTCGAAAATCTTGTCCTCGACGTAGAGCCGCGAACCCGCGCAGCAGCACTGCCCGTGATTGAAGAAGATCGCGCTGGCCGCGCCGGAGATGGCGGCGTCCAGGTCCACGTCCGCAAACACAACGTTGGGAGATTTTCCGCCGAGTTCCAGTGAGACTTTCTTCAGATTGCCGGCGGCCGCCTGCAAGATGAGTTTGCCAACTTCAGTCGACCCAGTGAAGGCGACTTTGTCGACGTTGGGATGAGCGGCCAGCGCGGCTCCGGCGGTTTCGCCATAGCCGGGGACGATGTTGACCACGCCATCGGGGAACCCGGCTTCCTGGATCAGTTCGCCGAGGCGCAGACAGGAAAGCGGAGTCTGCTCCGCTGGCTTCAGAACCACGGTGCAGCCGGTTGCCAGCGCCGGCCCCAGTTTCCAGGCTGCCATCAGCAATGGGAAATTCCAGGGAATGATCTGGCCGACCACGCCGACCGGCTCGCGCAAGGTATAGGCAAGGTATTGCACCCCGGGTGTGTAGGCCACGGAAATGGGAATGGTGGTGCCTTCAATCTTGGTTGCCCAGCCCGCCATGTAGCGGAACAAGTCCACCGCCAGGGGGACGTCAGCCGCGCGGGCGATCTTCAGCGGTTTGCCGTTGTCGAGGGTCTCGAGTTCGGCGAGTTCTTCTAGATTCTCTTCGATCAGATCGGCGAGCTTCCAAATCATGCGCCCGCGCTCGGAGGGTGTGAGCTTCCGCCATGGGCCGCTGTCGAAGGCCGTGCGGGCTGCCTTCACCGCCAAGTCGATGTCTGCGCGGTCTCCTTCAGCGACGCGCGCCAGAACTTCGCCGGTTGCGGGATTGTAAGTCGGAAAGGTCTTGCCGGAGACTGCTTCTGTCCACTTTCCGTGGATCAACATCTGGTGGGTTCTGGAGACAAAACTTGTAACTTTATCTTCCGGGGGAACAATCTTCAGGGCTGTTGCCATATTTTCCTCCTCAATTGGTCGCGTTAGATTGCGGAATTGGCCCGTTGGGCAGGGTGAAATTGCACGTGTACGTCTGAACGTGGCGCCGCAAGTGTCAGAATTGGGGTGTGCATAGAATAAGGTGCGCAATCTGGCCAAGCCATCCTCGTGGCGGCTGCGAATTATAGCTCACACTCGGGGGGCACGGCTTGCCCAAATTTCAAGGCCTGAAGAATCCTGTCACGCCCCTCCGATACGGAGTCCGGCCCCTGGCATCCATTCGGCTTGCAGCCGGCCGCCGTGATTCACCGCATATAAGACGAGTTCGACCCGGCTGGAGATGCCCAGCTTGTCGAAGATCCGGAAAAGATACTTTTTGACGGTGTGTTCGCTGAGCCTGAGTTCCGAGGCTACGGCACGATTGGAGAGCCCGTCGGCGACCAGGGCGACAACCTGCTCCTCGCGCGGTGTAAGCAGCCTGGTCCCGCTGGCACTCACCACCATGAGCGACGGCACTTGCGAGACGGCTTCGATCAGGTATTGCAGTTGCTCGCTGTTGGCCCACACTTGCCCCTGGTGGACGCTTTGAATGCATTTACAAAGCAGACGAAAGGGATAATCGGAGAAGCAAAATAACCCCCTGGCTCCCGAGCGGAAAGCGTTCACGACCATGTTGCGGTCGTGGGCGTCAAGAAGCAGAATTTTGGCCACTTCCGGGTGGGTCAGGTGAAGACGCCTGACGATGGTCATGTCCTGGCCGTTGTCTCTGGGGCGGTCAGGATTCAAGATTGCGACCTGGGCCGCGGAGGAAACCACCGCGCTCAGAATCGCGGTCATCTCAACGTCGCACGAAGTCACGCGAAATTCTGGCCGGCGGCGCAACGCGCGGACCAGAAGCTGGCACTGCATTTGGTTGGAGTCAGCGACCAAAACGGTGATGACCGGCGAAGTGGCGGCGCTTGCAAGTCCCATATTTCCCCAGGGCCGTTGAATGTTGCGATTCTCATCACGAAGCCCTACACAAAACTCTAAGGGAAGGCCGGCGCGAAGTCTGTGACGCAACACGGGCTAGAAAAGCCCATTCGTGTGGAAAACCGGAGCGATAGGGACGGCAAGGCCACGCATCCGCCCGCGATGGTTCCATCCAACCGGTTGCAGCAGTAATCGAAGACGAGTTTTCCGAGCCGTCGCGGGCCAGTGCGGATTGGTTGCGAGCCATCCGGCAAGTCTACTTTGTGGTACGTACTCGAAGTGCTGCCTAAAGGCTCCGTGTCGAGGATTGATTTTTGCCGCGCGTTTCTCGGGCTTGTGTAGCACTGGGGCCACTGCTTGCTTCTCCTTAGGAATCTCCGTCTTGCAGAGACGAGCAATGCGCACTGCCTACGTTTGAGGACAGCACTTCCCATGTCTTGTGCCCGCAAGTCAGTGGAGATAATTTGCAGAAGTCGCGAAATGGACTTGAGCATCCAGCAGGTTCATGGCCCGATGAGATGACCGGCCGATGAAAGCAAGTCTCCAACCCGTGGTCGGCGCCATTGCCTTCTGCATGGCGCTGCAAAGTTTGGGGATGGCCGCAGCCCAGGAACAGAAGCCGAGTGCAGGTGTGGAGACTTCTGGGCAAGCGGAAATCCCCCAATCCGGAAAAGCGGACGGCGCATGGAGTCCAGCCCTGACGGGAGAACGCCGTCCGCTCTACCGGGTGCGCAAGAGCGATGTGCTCGAGATCGACTTTACCTTCGCCCCGGAGTTCGACCAAACCGTCAGCGTGCTGCCCGACGGCTTCATTATGCTGCGGGACCTCCCCGAGTTGTACGTCGAGGGCGCGACGGTCGCAGAGCTGCGTGCGGCGATCAAAGATGCCTATGCCACCACGCTGCACGATCCCGAGGTCACGGTCGTTCTCCGCGACTTCGACCGGCCTTATTTCATCGTCAGCGGTCAAGTAATCCATGCCGGCAAGTACGAATTGCGGGCCGATACTACGGTGACCGAGGCGGTCGCAATTGCGGGCGGCTTTACCGAGGAGGCTAAGCACTCGCAGGTGGTGCTGTTCCGGCAAGTCTCGAACCAGACGACCGAGGCGCACTTGCTGAATATCAAACACATGATGAACTCCCGAAACCTCGTAGAGGACATCCACCTAAGACCCGGGGATCTGATCTACGTACCGCAAAACGCGATTTCGAAGATTAGGCGCTATTTGCCGACTTCGAGCCTGAGCCTGTATTCAACTCCAACGCAGTTCTAGAAAAGTTTCGGGAACCCGCGCAACTGGCCGCCGGAAGACTCTTATGCCCGAAGAACTGAGACTCATCCCAAGATCTTCCCGGTCGCCCTCCCCCACTATGCGCGACCTGCTGGCGGTCATGTTTCGGCAACGCCGGCTGGCGTTGATCTGCTTCGGCGGTTTTCTACTGGCGGCGTTCGCCTACCGGGTGTGGGCGCCCATATACCAAGCGGAGATGAAGGTGCTGGTGCGCCATGGGCGCGAAGACCCAGCGGTGACCCCCATGGCGACGGAGCCGCAATTGGAACGCGAAGAGGTGACCGAGGAGGAGTTGAACTCGGAGGTGGAACTACTGCACGACCAGGAAATTCTGCAGACCGTGGCGAAAGCCTCCGGCCTAGCCGCCGAAAAGGAGTCCTGGTTCTGGAAGTTGACCGGGGAAACGCAAGAGGAGCGCCTGGCACGAACCGTGCAGCGCCTGAGCCGGCGGCTTAGCGTACAACCGGTTCGGAAGACCACCTTGATCACGGTCACTTACGATTCTTCCGATCCGATGCAAGCGGCGACCGTTTTGCAGTGTCTGGCCGGAGCGTACCTGGAGCGGCACGCGCGCCTGCACCGGCCAGCCGAGGAATCCGATTTCTTCGAGCAACAGATTGCACAATCCCGCCGCAACCTGGAACAGGCGGAATTGCAGCTGATGGAGTTCACTCGGGACCAAGGCGTAGTCTCCGCCGGTCAGCAACGCGACATCGCTCTGCAACGGCTCGGGGAAGCGGAGGCCAACGACCAGGCCAATCGAGTCGCCATCGCCGAGACGACAGAGCGGGTGCGCATGCTGCAGGCGAAAGTTCAGTCCTTGCCGGAGCGCGCCACCACGGTCATTCGCAATTCCGACAATCCTCAGCTCTTGGCGAAAATCAAAGCCGACCTGTTGGAGTTGGAGCTGAAGCGCACCGAGTTGCTGACCAAATTCGCGCCCTCCTACCGGTTGGTGCAGGAAGTGGACCAGCAGATTGCGGAGGCCAAGAACTCCATCGCCGGTGAAGAATTGACGCCGATGCGCGAACAGACCAGCGATCTGGACGCGAATCATGCCTGGGCCAAAGGCGAACTGGTGAAGGCGGAAGTCGAATTGAGCGCATTGCGGGCGCGAACTCAATCCAGCGCCACATTGCTGGCCAGCGATGAGGAAGAGGCGCACGCGCTGGGCGATCGCGCAGTCAAGCAAGACGAATTGCTGAGCGGCATGAAAGCGGCCGAGGATCAGTACCTGCTCTACGTAAACAAACGTGAGGAGGCAAGAATCGGCGACGCGCTCGACCGGGAGCACATTCTCAACGCCGTGATCGCGGAGCAACCTACGGCGCCCGCGCTGCCGGAGCGATCTGGCCTGAGTTTCGGACTCCTCGGTTTCGTGTTTGCGGGCGTGTTCAGCACGGGCGTGGTGTTTGCGGCGGACCGGCTGAATCCGGCGTTTCGAACTCCGGATGAGGTGATTGTCTATTTGGGGGCTCCGGTGCTGGCGTCATTGCCGCGCCGGGGTGAATAGGCAATGTCGGCCGCTGGCGTTTCGTTTAGGCAACGCGTTCCCCCGGCACAAATTCATGCAAGCGGGAGCACTCTCCCGCTAAGGATCCGACCATGAGCACACTTTTAGATCTTTTCCAGCCGGCGCTCGAACCCGAAATCTTCGAGGTCCCGGAGCCGGGAGCGGCGGCCGCGGCCGCCGTGGCTCCGCCGGTAGGCAAGTCGTGGGACGCCATCCGGTTTGCGGAAGAGCAAATGCATCTGCTAGTGCGGCAGTTGTTCTTCCCGGGAGTGCGGAAGCCGGCGCGCCATGTTGCCTTCAGCGCGGTGGACGAAAACACTTACATTGCCGCGATCTGCATGGAGGTTGGGAAGATTCTTTCGGCTCAGGTTTCCGGCAGCGTTTGCGTAATCGAGGCCAATCCGCACAATCCAGAGTTGGAGGGCGTATTTGGGCTGGGAGACCGGCCAGTTTCCGCGCGGGACGGACTCGGTTCGCTGCGCAGTTCCGCCCAGCGTATTTCCGGCAAGCTCTGGCTCGCGCCGCTACGCCTGTTGCTGGGAGGAATGGGAAGCTACCCCTCGGCGCCCTGGCTCGAGCGCAGGCTGTCCGACTTTCGGCTGGAGTTTGATTACACCGTGCTGCACGCGCCGGCGGCCGGATCGTACAGCGAAACTGCGCTGCTAGGCCATTTGAGTGACGGAGTCGCCCTGGTGTTGGAGGCCAATGTCACCCGGCGCGCCGCCGCTCAAAAGGCGAAGGAAAGGTTGCAAGTTGCGAACGCGCGCGTCCTGGGAACGGTGCTCAGCGAGCGAACGTTTCCCATCCCGGAAGGCATCTACAAGAGGTTATAGAAGCATGCTTCAATCGTGGTTGGACTCAAACCAGCGGCCTTCCGCAACCATCGGCACTCAGAATCAACGTGGAGTCTAAAAATGTCGGCGCCAGCACCATTCGCAAGCATGCCATCCGCGCACCCCGCCAACCCGGGCTCGCGTTGGATTCCAGAAATACCTTCGCGAAAGGGCACGCGCGGAAAAATCGACCGGAACCTGCTGATTATCGGCACCGGGAAGGCGGGGCGCGGCGTGGCGGCGTACTTCACCGACCATCCCCTCATGGGTTGCGTAGTTCGCGGGTTTTTGGATGACACCGAACCGACGGGCGGAGAGGTGCTGGGCCGGGTCGACGACCTGGCGCGCATCGCGTTGGCGGAATTTGTGGATGAGGTTGTCCTCACTGGACCTTACGAACGCGATTTGGCTCAGCGTGTGGTGCGGGAGGCGCAACGCAATCGGCTCCAGGTGAAGGTCATTCCCGATTTGTTCGGCCTAGATCCAAAATGCGTAACTCTGGAACGGCTGGGTGATTTGCCGGTCATGCGGTTGCAGGAAGACCGCGGCTCCAAGGTTGGGCCATTTCTCAAGCGCGTCATCGATGTAGTTCTTTCCGCGATTGCGCTACTAATATCCGCGCCGTTGCTGGGCGCGATTGCGCTGGCCATTGCCATGGATTCTCCCGGCCCCATTCTTTACCGGGCACGGCGAGTGGGGAAAAAAGGAAGAGTTTTTACTTGCTGCAAGTTCCGCACCATGGCCGCCGGCGCAGATTGCGAAAAAGAACTCTTGCGTCAACGGAATGAGCGCCGGGGCCCGATTTTCAAGATCGCAAACGATCCCCGCGTCACCCGTGCCGGGCAATGGATACGCCGCTACAGTTTGGACGAACTGCCCCAATTGTGGAATGTACTGGACGGAAAGATGAGCTTGGTGGGTCCGCGGCCTCATCCCCTGGATGATTGCGATCACTATGACTTGGAGCATCTACGGCGTCTGGAAGTGAAACCCGGAATCACCGGGCTGTGGCAGGTGATGGCGCGCAACGATCCGTCCTTCGAGAGAAACATGGAGCTTGACCTCGAATACATCGAGCACTGGAGTTTTTGGATGGACTTGAAAATTCTGTGCAAAACCGTGCTCGTAGTGCTGCAAGGCAGCGGCACATAGCGCCGAGGTCCTAAACCCGACCCCGCGGAAAGAAACCGGATGCCTTCAGTTCCCAGTTCGGTGCGGCTCCCGTTCTCCGGCGCTGCCCGGGAAGCGGCGCAGTGGAGCGTGTCCGCGACGCTGCGGCCGTTGCATGCTCTGATCGCCGCGCCTTTTCTGCTGTTCGCGGCAACCATGACCGCGATGCTCTTTCGTCCTTCCGACGTCCAGTTCTACGATGTAGATCGCATCGCCTTCGTCCTATTGGTACTGGTTGTCTTGTTGCGCGCGCTCATTCTTCGCCAGTCGCTGCGAGCCGCCCGTTCGGTGACATGGCCCATGCTCGGGCTCACGGCACTGGCACTCGCCGACGCGCTGTCGCAACCCTACGAATCGGAAACCTGGAGTGTGCTGGTCGCCAAGTGGATTGTGCCCGTCGCCTTGTACTACCTGGCGCGGCTGATCTTTGAAGACCAAGCTTCCTTGCGCGCGCTCGAAATCTTCCTGCTTGCGGTGCTGGCGTATCTGAGCGTAGTCGCCGTCTTGTTTCTGGCAGGGGCGAACTCGTTGATTCTGCCACCTTTCATTGTGGATGAAAGCATTGGGATCCATGCGGACCGTGCCCGCGGTCCGTTTCTGCAGGCCGTGGCCAACGGCGTCAGTTTGAACCTGCTGGGCCTGATCGCGCTGGATGCGTATCGGCGCCGGCGATTGCGCGGCGGTCTGGCTCTGTTCTTTCTGGCTACGCTGCCTGCCGCCATTTTGGCCACCAAGACGCGCGCCGTCTGGCTTTCCTTTGCCGCATCGGTGGCGGTATTGCTCTGTTTTTCCCCCAGCCGTCGCGTCCGGCGCACTTGCCTTACGCTGGTGTTGGCGGGAGTCGCCGGGCTGCTTTGCGTGCTGACTTTCGCGGACCTGGGCCAAACTCTCAGCGACCGCTTGCAGGAGCGCAGCCCGGTGGAGTTCCGGATGGCCGTGTATCGTGCGGGCTGGGAAATGTTTCGCGCCAAACCGCTCATGGGATGGGGTGCGGCGGCGATGCAGACTGGCCTGGAAAAGCGGATCAGCGACTTCCATCAGGAAGAGTTCTTCGTTCACAACACATTTCTTGAGATTGGCGTGGATTATGGGCTTGTGGGACTTGCTCTCTATGCCTGGGTGGTTTTCGATCTGATCCGGCTGGGGAGAAAATCGAGCGCGTCCGCCCCCTCACCAAATGGCACGTTCCTGGATCGCGATTTCCGCTCGCTCTGGCCGGTTTTGGTCGGAGTGTATTTACTAAACGCGTGTTTCGTCGTGATGAACTACCAGTTCGTGAATGGCGTGTTGTTCACCCTTGCTGGACTCCTGGCCGCGCAGAACCGCGGGTCGACGCCCGAACTCGATTCCGCCTGACTAAACCGTGCCGACTGTCGCTTACATTGCGAACCAATGCCCCTCGCCAGTCGAACCCTACGTGGTGGAGGAGGCTCGGGAACTGCGCCGGCGCGGCGCTGAGGTAATTCTCTGCAGCGCGTTGCGTCCGGGCGTTTCTGTCGAGGGCCTGAAGTCTTTCGCCGCCGAAACCCTATATCTGCGGCCGTTCCGGCTCGGATTGTTGCTGCGCGCAGCCTGGCTGTGCGTGCGAAAGTCACCGCTATTGGCCGACTTAGCCATACGAGTTCTCCTGCGGGGCAACGAGCCGCCGGGCCGGCGGGTTCGAGCTTTGCTTCACACCTGGCTGGGCGCTTACTTTGCGTTGTTGCTCGAGGGACGCGGGGTTGAACATATCCACGCCCATCACGGATATTTTTCTTCCTGGATCGCCATGGTGGCGGCGCGGCTACGCGGCGCCGGCTTCAGCTTGACTCTGCATGGTTCCGACGTGCTACTGCACGCTGCTTTCCTCGATGCCAAGCTGAAGGACTGCAAGTTCTGCCTGACGGTTTCGGAATTCAACCGGCGCCACATTCTGCGTAACTATCCCCAAGTCGAATCCGGTAAAGTCATCGTCCTGCGCCTGGGCGTTACGCCCGTTTCCACCCTCCCCCGATACCACGATATGGAGCCGCAACCCGAACCGTTCGTCATGCTGGCGGTGGGCCGTCTTCACGCCGTCAAGAATCACGCGTTTTTGGTTCGGGCATGCCGCCAGCTGAAAGACCGCAACTTCCGCTTTCTATGCCTGATCGCGGGCGAGGGTGAAGAACGAATCGCTCTCGAGCGCCTGATTCGCAGCCTGGATCTCTCGGAAGAAGTGAAATTACTGGGGCACCTGAGCCGCCAACGGCTCGACTCGTATTACGGCGCCTGCAACCTGGTAGTACTCAACAGCCATAGCGAGGGCATTCCGCTGGTGCTTATGGAAGCCATGGCCCATGGTTGCCCGGTATTGGCTCCAGCGATCACCGGGATTCCGGAACTCGTCGTGGATGGAAAAACCGGATTCTTGTATCGCGCCGGATCCAGGGATGACTTCATCGCTCGCGTGGAGTCGGCCCACCGTTTGCACGCCGCCTTGGGGCCCTTGCGCAGGGCAGCCCGCCGTCACGTGCTGGACCACTTCAACCGGGAAAGAAACCTGGCTGCTTTTGGGGCCGTATTTCTGGCTCGCGTCGCGGAGAATAGCAAGGCCCGCCATCATGAAAATCCTCTACTGCAACAAATATAACTTCCCATTTAGCGGCACCGAATCCTACCTGTTTGCAGTCATGGATCTGATGCGTACGCGCGGACACGACGTCGCGCTGTTCTCGATGGCCGATCCGCGCGGCGACAAAACCCCCTACGACCGGCATTTTGTGCCGCTGGTCAACTTCAAGGACCCGGCCGGCTTGCAGGAGCGAGCCGGTTCCGCCGCCCACGCTATTTATTCCCGCGAAGCGCGCCGACGCCTGCGCGGCATGATCGCCGCATTCCGGCCTGACGTAGCTCACGTGCGCAACATCTATCACCATCTCTCTCCTTCCATTTTGTGGGAGCTGAAAGCCCAAGGCGTCCCGGTGTTGTATCACCTCAACGACTTCAAGCTGCTTTGCCCGAGTTACAACCTGGTGTCCAAAGGGCAAGCCTGCGAGCGTTGCCGGGGAGGCAAGTTCTGGCACGTAGTCAGCGAAGGCTGCTACCACGGGGCAAGCGGCGCGGCGTGGGTGTTGGGCGCGGAGGCATATTTTCACAAGTGGCTGCGAACCTATCAGCGGTGTGTGAACCGCTTTCTTGCTCCCAGTCAATTCGTCAAAGACAAACTGACAGAACATGGATGGGATGCGGGCACAATCGAGGTGCTTCCGCATTTTCAGTCCGTGCCCGCGCAGTCGCCGCCGGAACCGTTCCGTAACGCTCCGATACTCTACTTTGGCCGCTTATCTCCGGAAAAAGGAGTAACCGATCTCCTGCACGCCATGGCGATTCTCCCCGATATCCAATTGCAGATCGCCGGGGACGGGCCGCAGCGCAAAGAGCTTGAGAGCATGGCCGGCGGGTTCGGACTGAAAAATGTCGAGTTCCTGGGACACCTGAGGGGCGCCCATCTGGATCGGCTAGTCGCGGCAGCCAAGTTTACTGTGCTTCCTTCCCGCGCCTATGAAACCTTCGGGAAAAGTATTTTGGAATCGTATGCCTGGGGCCGCACCGTGGTTGCGTCCGATCTGGGCTCGCGCCGCGAACTGGTGCAAGAAGGCAAGACCGGCCTGTTGTTTGCGCCCGGCGACGCGGGCCAGTTGGCTCGAGCCATTGCCCACCTGGCTGGTCATCCAAGACAAGCTGCCGAAATGGGCAGAGCTGGACGTGAATTAGTACGCGCTTGTTATGCGCCCGCCTCGCATTATTTGGCTCTGACGCGGATCTACGAGGAAATGCAGCCGCACGCTTCCCAGCCGATCATGCCGCCAACTTCCCCACCCGCGAGCGCGAAACTGCGCGTCGCTTTTATCGGCGGACGCGGCGTGATCTCCAAGTACAGCGGCATCGAAACCTACTACGAAGAAGCCGGCAAACATCTGGCCGATCTGGGGCACGAAATCACTTTGTATTGCCGGATGCACTTTACTCCACCACAGGCGGAATTGAACGGCATGCGCCTGGTGCGGCTCCCCACCATCCGCTCAAAGCACCTGGAGACCGCGGTCCACACCTGTTTCAGCACCGTGCATGCGCTGTTCCAGGGCTACGACATCGTCCACTATCATGCGCTCGGCTCCGCGCTATTCTCGCTTATCCCGCGCCTGTTCGGAATGAAGACGGTCGTCACCGTCCAGGGCGAAGATTGGAAAAGAAAAAAATGGGGCAGGCTCGCGTCACGCATTCTCCGCTGGGGTGAGGGCGCCGCGATTTGGTTTCCCAATGCCACCATGGTCGTCTCAGAAACGCTGCAGCGCCGTTACCGCGCCTTCTACGGCGCTGAAACTGCTTACGTGCCCAACGGTACAAAAATCCGCGGACGCCGGAAGGGCTCGCATCTGACCAAACGGGGGATTGTTCCGGGCAGTTACATCCTCTACCTGGGCCGCTTTTCACCCGAGAAGAATTGCCGCCTGCTGATCGAGGCGTTTGAAAAACTTGAAGGCCCAGTCCATCTAGTGATGGCCGGGGGCTCCAGCTACTCGGACGCATACGCTCAAGAACTCCGCAGTCACGCCAGTGACAGAATTCATATGCTCGACTGGGTTTCCGGCGAAGAACTCGACGAACTGCTCACCAACGCCATGCTGTTTGTGCTGCCTTCCGATCTCGAGGGTCTCTCACTGGCAATGCTCGACGCCATGGGGGCGGGCGTTTGCGTTCTGGCCAGTGACATCCCGGAGAACCAGGAGGTCATTGCAGACGCGGGCTTCACCTTTAGGCAAGGCAGCGTCGACGATCTGGAACGGATGTTGCGATTGCTCGTAGCGGACGCCCCGGTTCGCCGGGCCGCGGGAAAGCGGGCGCAAGAGAGAGTCCGGGAACATTATTTGTGGCCGCGGATCGCAAGACAAATCGACCGGGTTTATCGGAGCGTATGGGCCGAAAAACGCCCCGATCGAAAAGTTCCCGCTTCTTCGTCCCTCGCAAAAGACCACTCCATCCCCAATAGCGATAGAAAAGACGCCGCATAGAGTATGGTTCCGACTCAATCTGGCGCCAGCGGCAAGAAGACCTCGACTTTTCCATTTACAATCAATGCGGTCGTCTCCAGCTAGAGTTCCTCAACAAATGCGAGTCACCATCTTCGGCGCAACCGGCTTGTTGGGAAGGTCCCTCGTGCAGGAATGGGTCGACGATGAAGTTAGCGGGTTCGGTTCCAAAGAGGCCGACATTCGCGATCCGCGCCAGATTGCGGAGGTAGTTCGACACACCCGGCCCGACTGCATCGTTCTGGCCGCGGCGTACACCGACGTGGATGGCTGCGAATCTGATCCCGCGCTCGCGCTCGCAGTGAATACGCAAGGCGCAATCCACGTGGCGCAAGCCGCCAAAGATTCTGGCGCGCGCTTGCTGTTCCTGAGCACGGACTACGTGTTTGACGGCGCGAAAACAACCCCCTACGAAACAGATGACCCACGCTCCCCGCGCAGTGTCTATGGCCGCTCTAAGGCGGATGCCGAAGCTGCTATTGCGCGCATTCTGCCGGAGTTTTGTATCGTGCGCACGTCTTGGCTTTTCGGTATCGGAGGGAGATGCTTTCCGGATACGATCTTAAAATTGGCCGCCAGCCGCCCCGCCATTGACGTGGTCGACGATCAGCGAGGGTCCCCCACTTACGCCGTGGACTTGGCGCGCGCCATCATTCAACTCTGCCGTGCGCGAGCAACCGGCGTTGTGCACGCGACCAACCGCGGCGAGTGCACCTGGTTTGAATTTGCCCGCGAGATCGTCGCCGCATCCGGCTTGCCCACGGATGTCCGCCCGACGACCAGCGATAAATTCATTCGTCCAGCCGCCCGGCCAAAGTATTCCGTGTTGTCGCCAAGAAGTTTGCAACACTACGGCATAACACTGCCGGATTGGCGGGACGCTTTGGCGCGATACATACACGCTAGAGAATCCGCTCCGCGAGAGTGACCCTGCCGATCGTGGCGGGTCCCGGGAAGGAGAAGGGCATAGCGTAAGCTTGTGTTACCGACATCTACGTACATGCCCATTACTACACAATGCCCCGCGTGGAACGCGACGTAAAACTTGCGGATCTATCGGAATGCGTTCACCCCTCCTGCAACGACTGGATGACCGCCGCAAAGTCCTCCTCGCCATGGCCGGTTGCGATCGCGTGTTGGAACACAGCGAGCGCGGAGGCTGCCGTTTGCAAAGGAATCCCACACTTGGTTCCTTCCCCGGCGGCATAATCGAGATCTTTTGCCATCAATCGCAGAACGAAGTTCGGAGTGAAGTCGCGCGCCGCAGCTCGGGCCGTCAGGGTTTTCATCAGAGGACTTCCCGGCGCTGCGTTAACCAGAAATGCCACTGCCTTTTCGTAGTCGAGGCCGCTCTTCGCGACCAGCCCCAGACCTTCCGCTAAAGATGCAGCTTGTACGCCGCATAAGAAATTGTTGACCAGCTTCAACAACACGCCGCTGCCCGTCGGTCCAAGATGAATGGTGTCGCGGCCCAATACAGAGAATACTGGCTGCGCCTTGGCCAGCGCTGCCGCCGATCCTCCGACCAGGAAACACAATTGGCCCGAAGCCGCATGCGGCTTGGTGCCGGTCACGGGTGCGTCAAGCAGGTCACAGCCACGCTCCGCGGCAGTCGATGCCAGCTCCTTGATCCAGTCAACACTCAGGGTACTGGATTCCACAAGAACGGTCGCAGGAGACGCGCCGGCCAGCGCGCCATTGTCGTCAAGCCAGATGGCGCGGGAAGCGCCATCATCCGCAACCATGCTGATGACGACATCCGCGCGCATTGCAGCTTCGCGAGGCGACCGCGCCACAAGCGCCCCCTGGTCAGCCAGTGAGGATGTCTTCTGCCAGTTCCGGTTGTACACGGTGACGCTAAATTTCTCGGAGAGCAGACGCGCTGCCATGCCCGCTCCCATCACCCCAAGCCCCAGAATCGCTACGCGCGGATTTGCCATAGCCCCATTCACTGCAGTGGATTCACTTCAACCAAGGATGGCGGAGATCCCGCATCGCGCACCCAATTGCGCAGCGGCCGCCCGAAACCTTCAAATTGCACCTGCATCACATCCCCATTTTTGAGCTCGATACCATCTCCGAAACTCAGACAATCCGCGCCGAGGAAATGCACGTGAACGTCACCCGGTCGCCGGTGAGCCTCAAACTTAAAATGATGATGCTCGATATTCCGCAGGCTGTGGCACATCGCCGCTTCGCCGGTGCGAATTTTCTTCGACCAGAGGATGTTGCCTGCTCGCTCGATGGTCACTTCACCGGGCACCGATTGGAACTTCGCCCCGACGATAAGCTCAGGCCCCAGCGCGCAAGTGCGAAGCTTCGAACCCGCCAGATTTAGATAGTTCTTCTTTTCGAAGCGGTGGTCGGAGAATTCGTTGCCTACGGCGAAGCCAATCCGACGGGGCTGGCCTTTGGCGTCGACAAAGTAGATCCCAGCAACTTCGCCCTCTTCTCCGCCGTCTTCCGCGTAAGGCGGAATGTCGAGTGGTTCGCCATGGGCATGCAGCATCGCGCCCGTACCTTTGTAGAACCACTCGGGAGGAGTGCCGATGCAGCCAGGCTCAGGCCGACCGCCCTCTCGGCCTAGCTGAAACATTTTCATGCTGTCAGTTAGTTCCTGGTCAGGCGGTGCATGCATCGCATTGCGGTCGCGGGCGCTGCCCAGATGAGTCAGACCGGTTCCAGAAATCAGACAACGGCTGGGCTCGTGCGGATGATCAATGGCGGGCAGTACTCGCCATTCCGATTCGCCCCGATAGACGGATTCGTACTCCAGGAGATCGCCCGCGAGGCTCTGTCGAGCCAATTCGGATAGACTCCCGTTGGTTTCCACAGCGGCACTAGCCAGCTCATGAATTGTTTGGAAATTGCTCAGCGGCCGCAAAACGGGCTCGTCAACCAGCGCCACTCGGCGAAGGTTGCCTTTGCGAATTTGAATGATTCGGATCACGGAATTCGTTCGCTTCTCCTCATAGTCATTCGATCACCTGGAAATTCCGCAGAGCTTGCTCATTCACGGTCAGGCCTAATCCTGCAACATTCTCGTCCAGATCAATGAATCCATTCTTGGCCTTCGGCTCGCCTTCGAAGATGTACCAGAACAGCTCATTGCCAACTTCGACATCGACCACGGGAAAGTACTCAGCCATGGGAGAGTTTAAGCTGGCCATTACGACATGATAGTTGTGCATCTGCCCGGCGTGGGGAATCACCGGCACGGAGTATGCCTCGGCCAACGCCGAAATCTTTCGGGCTTGGGTTATGCCTCCAACACGATTGGTATCGAATTGAATGTAGTCGACGGCGGCGGCTTCCAGCAACTCGCGGAAGCCGTAGAGCGTGAATTCGTGCTCGCCGCCGGCGATGGGCATTCGTCCGTAGGATTTCAATTCGGCATAGCCGCGAACATCATCCGGGACCACGGGCTCTTCGAGCCATCGCAGGTGAAACGGCTCCAGTAGCGGCAACATGCGCTTGGCATAGTCGAGGGTCCATCCCATATAGGCGTCGGCCATCACGTCGATTCCGTCGCCCACGCTCTCGCGAACGGTGCGCACCAGGTCCACGTTGCGTTGCATGCCGGCCGCGCCATCGGTGGGGCCCCAACCGAAGCGGAGTTTCATTGCCTGGTAGCCATCGTCTTTGTAGCGCCTGGCTTCGGCGGCGAGTTCAGGGAGTTCGCAACTATAGAGGCGGCTGGCGTACACCGGAACGCGTGGTTTAGTTTTTCCGCCGAGCAGCCGATAGACAGGCTGGCGCGCCGATTTTCCCAAAATATCCCACAGCGCAATATCGACTGCGCTGATGGCCGCCATGCCAATGCCCTTGCGTCCGAACGCCATGGTTTTACGATACATATGCTGCCATAGGAATTCGATGTCCCAGGGATCGGCGCCGATGAGGATGGGCCGTAAATAGAGATCGACGACCTGCTTGGTTACCAGCGGCGCGAGGGCGGCGTTGCCCACTCCAACCAATCCGTTGTCGGTAAAGATTTCGACGATGAACCAGGCATGGAAAGTAAATGTTTGCATCGAGCCCTGAGGAAGAGACAGCAGGTCCATGGGGTTCGTGCAAAAGTGCGGCGGTAGCGGAACCGTCTTGCCTTGCCATTGCACAACACGAGTGCGAACCTCTTTGATTTTCATTGTGCTCCTTTACGATCAAATGCGAGGCCGTAAGCTAGCGGTGCTACCCGGGGGACGGCCAATAGGATGATCAAGAACGCGACCACGTGAAATGTGGCGGACAGTATAAAAACGGGGCCGTAGCCGAAACCGTGGTCCAGTAGATAGCCGACGAGTTCACCGAAAGCAATTCCTCCCATGGCGCCGCCAAAGCCTACCAACCCGGCGACCGCGCCCACCGAGCTCATGGGAAAAATATCGGCGGGCAACGTCATCACCAAGGTCGACCAGGACTGCTGCCCGAAATACGCAAGGCTGAACAGAGCGATCGCCCAGAGCGCCGAGACACGTGGGACAAACAGAATGAATGGCATTACGGCGGCGCTAAGTCCGAGCGCTGTCTTGCGCGCAACGTTCAGCGAGAATTGCCGCTGCACCAGCCAACTGGAAAACCATCCGCCGACCAGGCAGCCGATGCCCGAAGCGGCATAGGGGATCCAGGCAAAGGCGCCGACTCCCTTGATATCGAAACCGCGCGCGTCGTAAAGATATTTCGGCAGCCAGAAAAGGTAGAAGTACCAGGCCGCATCGCTCATGAACTTCGCCGCAACCAGCCCACGGACCTCACGCAAGGCGAGCAGATCAACCCACCGCATTGGCGGATTGGCGTGGGATGAGGATTGCGCGAAAATGGCGGAAATCTCATTCCGTTCATGTTCGGTTAGCCGCGAGTGCTGCTCGGGTGGGAAGTATGTCAACCACCACCATAGCGTCCACAACAAGCCGAGTGCTGCGGCGAAAAAGAAAATCATTCGCCAATTGGAGTAGGCGAGCAAAACCGCGATGAGCGGTGGCGCCGCTACCGCCCCAACCGCCGTGCCGCCATTGATAATTCCCATGGCCGTGGACCGTTCGCCCACCGGAAACCATTCCGCAACGGCGCGGGTTGCCGCCGGGAAGCCGCCGCCTTCGCCTATGCCCAGCAGAAATCGACTCACGGCGAGCATAAGAAAACTTGTGGCCAGGCCGTGGCTAGCGCACGCGAGCGACCAGAAAATCATAATCACCGCAAATCCCCGGCGTGTCCCGAGAACATCCGCGAGCTTGCCTCCGCCGGCATACATGAGCGCGTATGCCACCAGAAATGCTGATTGCAGGGCGGAGAATTGCTCGTTGGATAGCGGAATGTCACGCTCAATCGCTTTAATCGCGACCGGGAGGGATTGGCGATCCAGATAGCTAATCGCGATCGCGACACTTATCAGTACGGCGATCCGCCAGCGCAGCATTGCTTCTCCTCGTACACCCGGGGCAGCCTGTGAGCACTGGAGATTGGGATGAAAAAGCAGGTCTCTCCACTGCGGTTATTTCCCTTCGCCGCGAATCGGGATAACAGAGTTTTGCGTGAAGACCTAAATCCAAACACTAACGATTCTTAGTGAGATCATGAACCGTTTTCATTCCTTCCGGGGTAAACCATTCGTCGCCCAAGCTCTGATTGAAGCGGACCTCGTCAATAGTAAGGACCGTCCGCGTATTTTGCAGCTGGGAAATGACCTCGGTGCGACGAGCACCCCAGATGCCCGAGACTCTCTTCAGCTGACTGGCATGGAGCATACGTACTTTGCGCCCAGCCTGGTCATACAACTCAGCGTGGAGAATGCAAGGCACATCCTGCGCCACCCAGTAATAGACAAACTTGTATTGTGACCGCTCTGGGTCAACCGGCGTGGCCGCGATCTTGAAGGTGGGGTGGCCACCGATGATTTCGCTGTCGCTCAACAGGCGATAAGTAAAATCATCGAGCACTCGCTCGGCAACGTCTTCGTAGGTAAAATCTGTGCCGGCGAAGCGTTCAGAACGTTCTCGCGGCGCAAGGCTGCGGACTCGGTCTGTTGCCGGAGTGTAAATCCATTGCTGGCTATTTTGGCCGGTATGGTTCACAGACAAGAGGGTTACGCCGCGGATTTCCGCAGGATCGGTGAAGCGAACGAGCGTCTTGCTGTCGCCGGGCGTACCCAGCCGAAACAGCACAAATCGCTTCTGCTGTTTGTGGCCATCCTTGTCGAAGACATCGAAAACCGCGCGCATGCCCATGTCGCGGCTGTTTTCCTGCTGATAGACGCCCGCCATGATCTTTCTGGGATCGTTCGCGCTCTGGCCCCAACAAACTTGCCAATAACAACCAAGCAGGGAGGCTGCCGCAAAAATGGTTCGTGCAAAAACGCGGCATTTTCGGTGCGCCTTATTCATAGCCGATTGCCTCGATGACCCGTCTCCGCGCCGCGCGCTGTGCCGGCCACCATCCGGCCAGCACGGAACCCACGGCCACGACCGGCAAGCTAGACAAGATGAGCATCCAGGGAAAATAGAATGGGACCTCGTAACCAGCCAGCACCAAGGACACGGTGTGAGCCATGAATTGCGTGCTGAGTACCCCCGCGAGCGCTCCAATGCTCACGCCGATGATGGCGATGGCCAAGGCTTCGAGCAGCACCATTTTGCGAATCTGCGAACGCAGGCCGCCGAGGGAACGGATGATTCCAATTTCACGTCCACGTTCGGAGACGGAAATGATCAAGGTGTTGACGATTCCGAGCATGGACACCAAAACGGCCACGACCAGTTGCATGTAGTTGAGCAGGAAGAACTGGTCAACCAAGCTTGAAACCCATTTCTTGAACTCAGCATTGGTGTAGACAAAGGCATGTATGGTGCTTGAAGTCAGGCGCTCAATATCGCGTTTGGCGGCGGCGCGGTCCGCGCCCGGCTTCAAGCTGATGTCGAAAAAAATCGACGGCGCTGTCGCCCCAGTACCGTTTGTAGAGCGCCCGATCCAGAAAGATGGTTCCTTTTTCTGACCGGTAGTCATCCACCAGGGCAAGAACCGGGAGTTCGAGCGGACCCGTCGGAGTGTCGAGTTTTAGAGGATCGCCGGCCCGAATTCCCCAACGCAAGGAAAAATTGCGGGAGACCAGCGCGCCTTTGCCTTTGGGCAGAAGATCGAGCAAAGTTTTGCGATTGGCTCCATCAAACGCATCGCCGGCACGGGCCAGGAACCCGTCCATTTCGATGGCGATCAGAGCCGAGCTGTCACCGTGAAAAGGAATGGAGGTGAAGCGCACATTTTCCAATCGTTTTACTTCGGGCAGCGCTGCGATTTCCTGCCCCGTGGCCTCGCTGAAGTGATAGGTGGTGGAGCGCAGCATCGCTGAGGTTGCCACGAAGATGTCGGCATTGATCATCTGGCCCATCCACCGGTCGATCATGCGCCGGTAACTCTGGATGTAAGCTCCGGTGGAAAACACGAACATCAGCCCCACCATAAGAGCGCCTACCGTCGCAGCACTACGGCGCGGTGACTGGATCATGGCGTCGACCGCCAACGCGCCTTCCGATCCGCCAGCCCAATCCATCAACGGGCGCAGCGCGCGCGCCGACCATTGCACCAGCTTGGGTAGCAGGATGGTGAGGCCCAACAATGTCACCACCGCGTAGAAAAGTTGGAGGGTCATGCCTACGCGAGTCGGCGACCAAAAGACCAATGCGATGCTGATCCCGATTAGGAAAACACCAGTGACGATTCGCGCGGTTCCCAATACCGTCTCTTTGCCGCGGGTTTCAATGTTGTGCAGCGCCAGAATAGGATCCAGCCGCGACGCCGCCCGAGCCGGAAACCACGCGCCCAGCAAGGAAGCGCACAGCCCCAGCGCGAAAGAAGTTAAGGCATA